>JBDRKR010000001.1:0-12778 GCA_043813805.1 Candidatus Nealsoniibacteriota bacterium
ACCAGCGTCTGGTTTTCATACAATGTTTCAAACAGTCCCTTGCCGGCGTTAAACTTTAAATTATAAGCGACAAAATCAATAGCCGTACCTATGCTTTCGAGTGTTTTGTTTGTCTTTTTGCTGTTTTTAATGTATTTATCAAGCTCTTCGCAAACAGACCTGTCGGAAAGCCCGGCTACGGCCGGCAGGGCGGGATTGGAATAGTCTTCGCAAATCCACCTGGCTGTTTCATAAGCTAACATGCCGGCGCAGGTTTGGCTGTCTAACCCTTCTATATAAGGGTTGAGATGCAGAGAGATGTAGGGGTCAACCAGTGTCTTTTTATTCTTAATGACAACCGGATTGTGGTGGTCGATAACGATTATCTCAAAGCCAAGGGATTTTAAGGCTTTCAATCCGAAAACATCTTCACAGCTTGATCCGTTGTCCAAAACAATAATCAGGGGTTTTTTCTGGCCGTGTCCTTCGATAATTCTTTTTATCAAAACAACGTCTCTTAAGACATCGTTGATGTCGTAAAAAGGCGTTCTGCTCGGGGAACGATAAAGATTGTATTCGGGGCTCACGCCTATTTTTTCCATGAACATCTTACATGATTGTTCAATAGCCATACCGGCGTTGATGCCATCAGAATCCGCATGGTGTCTGATGCTTATCGGCTGGTTTTCCAATATTGCTTTTCTTATTCTTTTTGCAATTTTGTAGAAATAAGGCCTTAGTTTCTCAAACCTCTTTGATTCAATGCTGAACTTGGTGTTTATTGGTTCGCTGTTTTTTTCTATAACTGGGCCGAAATCAGTTTTTGACTCTCTCAGATTGTCGACTTCTATCTGCAGTTTACCGGCCCGTTCGTTCACATAGCCCGATATTTCGATGACGTCATCGACTTTAAAATTAGAATCTTTAATAACAGCATCAACATTGCCGTAGCCGTCGCTTACAGTAAAGATGACCGGACCGGGCTGGGTCTTTCTCATTATTTTTACGCTTCCCACGTAATGATCGCCGTCCTTAAGATCGATTATATTTTTGTTGTTTTCCATAATGTGTTTAATCTTATCACGTTTTGCTTCTTGTTTCAAGGCCTGTTTTATGGTATTCTCAAGGGGTTGAATTTATATGAGCACAGAAGAAGTCATTTTAAGATTTGACGAGGTCTCTTTCAGCCACGGCCACAATAAACACATTTTAAATGAGGTTGATTTTTCGGTAAGAAGAGGGTCCAAGATTACCCTGATGGGCCAGAACGGCGCGGGCAAAAGCACGATTTTCCATCTTATTACGGGCGCTTTAAAGCCCGATTCGGGCGCCGTACACTTAGGTCCCGGGCTGACCGTGGCCGCAGCCAAACAGGTTATTCCCCGCACAGAGAGCGAATTAACCTTGAGGGAATTCTTCCAGAATTGCTTTTCCGTCCAAGGCGGATCCGCCTCAGGCGGAAAAGAAAAAGTTTACGATATCGATCCTAAAATTGACAAGGTTCTGGCAGTCGTTAATTTGGCGGCCGACCACGAAAGATTGATTAAGTCTTTTTCGGGCGGCCAGCAAGCCAGGCTTCTTTTGGCTTCAGCCATTATCCAAAATCCCGACCTGCTGCTTTTAGACGAGCCGACTAACAATCTGGATAAAGAGGGCATAACTCACCTTACTAAATTTCTGGTTGATTATCAGAAAACCTGCATTGTCATTTCCCACGACGCTGATTTCCTGAATACTTTTACCCAAGGCGTTTTGTATTTGGATGTTTTTACCCGTAAAATTGAGCAATATACGGGCAACTATTTTGATTTACTGAAAGAAATTACGGCCCGGATCGAAAGGGAAAACAGGCAAAATGCGCAGCTGCAGAAAATAATTTCAGCGAACAAAGAAAAGATGAACTATTTTGCCCAAAAGGGAGGCAAAATGAGGCTGGTGGCTAAGAAAATGAAGAATAAAGTCGAAGAGATGGAGGAAGCCAAGGTTGACGTCAGAAAGGAGGATAAAACCATCAGATCCTTTACTATTCCTTGCCAGCAGGATATTGCCGGGGAAATTTTAAGCATTAACTCTTTCTCGGTTGCAGAAAAACACAAGTTCGTCAAAAAGGAAGCCAATATTTCTCTGAGGAAAAAAGAGAGGCTTCTTTTAATCGGACCCAACGGCATCGGTAAAACCACTTTACTTGAAGCTTTAGCTTCAGGTAAAGCCAAGGGCGCTAAAATCGCTCCGGGAATAAACGTGGGGTATTACCGCCAGGATTTCTCCACTCTTAATTTTGACGACACGGTTTGGCAATCTTTAAGCTCTTTGGCCGAGGGTTTGTCCGAAGAGGGTGTGCGAAGTTTGGCGGCCGGATTTTTAATCACCGGCGATTTGATGTATTCGAAAATCGGCAGTTTATCCGAAGGCCAAAAGGGCTTGGTATTATTGGCCAGGATCGTGATGCAAAAGCCGGGGCTGCTTATCTTGGATGAGCCGACGAACCACATCAATTTCCGCCATTTGCCGGTTATTGCGGAAGCCCTGGACAGATACGAGGGCTGTATGGTTTTGGTCAGCCACATGCCCGAATTCGTAAGTAAAATCAGGATCGATGAGATTCTCGATTTAGGAAAATAATTTAGTGTGATAAAATACGAAAATGGATATCAGACTTATTTTTAAATATTATTTACCGCATTTTAAAAAGTACAGAAAAAGTACTTTTCTTGTTTTTGCGTCTTATACTTTTGCGGTTGTGGGCTCGGGCATGGTGGCTCCGATTCTGTACAAACGGATTATGGATATCGTCTCTTTCGGAGGAAATCCTGCAGAGATATCGACAGCACTTATCAATACGGTTCTTTTCCTGGGCGGAGTGCTCATTTTATATAATCTTTTTTACAGGATTGCCGATTACATGATGTCGTACTCGCAGAGCCATATGCTGAAGAACGTTGCCGATGACGCGTTTGCCAGATTGGAGCGGCATTCTTACGAATTTTTTTCAAATACTTTTACCGGCACGCTTGTTGCTAAAGTGCGGCGCTATGTCAACGCATTCGAAACAATCTACGATCAATTTGTCTTTGCGGTGTGGATGAATGGGTTAAGTCTTCTTTTCGGGCTTGCGGTACTCACTTATTTTTCACTGCCTCTCGGAATAGTCTTATTCATATGGCTCGTTCTTTATGTGGGGATTACGGCGCTTTTTGTAAAGAAAAAACTTAAAAAAGACCTGTTGACCGCGGAAGCCAACTCAATGACTACCGGAGTATTGTCAGACGCCATCACAAACATGCTGAATGTAAAAATGTTCGCGTCGCACACCAGAGAATTGTCGCACTTTACCGATGCCACCGACCTTGAAGAGAAACGACGGAGAGACGCGTGGTATTTTCAGAATACGCAATTTTTGTTTCAGGGATATTTTATCGCTCTTTTTGAGTTCGCCGGCATGTTTGCGGCTATCCATCTCTGGCTGAACGGCTCGATTTCTGCAGGCACAATCATTCTTATGCAGATATACATTTTTACCTCATTTGATGTCGTCTGGAATATCGGGCGCAATTCCACAAAAGTTATGAGAGCCTTGGCTGAAGCAAAAGAAATGGTTGATATTTTCGAAAAACCGGTCGCGGTTAAGGATCCGCAAAATCCGGAGAAATGCAAAATCAGGAAAGGAAAAATTGAAATCAAAAACATCTCTTTTCTGTATGGAGAGGAAGAGGGAGAGGGAACGGCGGTTTTCAAGAGATTTTCACTTCGTATCTCAGCGGGAGAAAAGATTGGTTTGGTCGGCCCGTCCGGCGCCGGTAAAACCACCATCACTAAGCTCTTACTGCGGTTTGCCGATGTACAGGATGGAAAAATCCTGATTGATGGCCAGGATATCTCGCGCATAACGCAAAGCGATCTGCGTTCTAAGATCGCTTACGTGCCGCAAGATCCGATACTTTTTCACCGCACGCTCAGGGAAAATATTTCGTATTCCAATCCGGACGCAAAAGAAGAGGAGATTATTGATGCCGCAAAACGCTCCCGCGCTCACGAATTTATCAAAAGTTTCTCCAAGGGTTATAACACCTATGTCGGCGAACGGGGAGTTAAACTTTCCGGAGGCGAACGCCAGAGAGTAGCTATAGCGCGAGCCATGCTCAAAGACGCACCCGTTCTGATACTGGACGAGGCGACGAGCTCCCTTGACTCAATCAGCGAACAGCATATTCAGGAAGCTTTTGATGAGCTTATGAAGGGGCGCACCACTCTTGTGATTGCTCACCGTTTGAGTACTATTCAGAAGATGGACCGCATTATCGTATTTGATCAGGGCGCTGTAGTTGAAGACGGAACGCATAAGAAACTCATCGCAAAAAAAGGCCTTTATTATAGGCTCTGGAAACAGCAAAGCCATGGTTTTATGGGAGAGTAGAAATGAAAGAGGTTTGGCCCCTTTCATTTTAAAGACCGCTTGGAAGGGCGATTTTTTGCTTATTCGTGGTAAAATAAAGAGTACCATGGTAAAACACTTAACCCCAGAGGGGCTGGAAAAATTAAATAAGGAACTGGTTCACTTAAAGACGGTGGTCCGCAAAGAGGTGCAATTAAGAATCCGGCAGTCGGCGGCTTTTGGCGACTTGAAAGAAAACGCCGGATATCATGCGGCAAAAGAAGACCAGTCGTTTATTGAAGGAAGGATTGTCCAATTGCAAGATATTATCAACCAAACCCAAGTTATAGAAAAGAAACAAGGGGGAGGGATCCAGATTGGATCCGTTGTTTATCTTAAGTCCGGTGACGGCGAGGACAAATACCAGATCGTCGAACCCGAAGAAGCCGATATTATGGCCGGCAAGATTTCTTTAAAATCGTCTTTGGGCGCCTCTCTTTTGGGCAAAAAGCAAGGCGATATTGTTAAGTTTGTTACCCCGGACGGGGTCAAGGAGTGCCGAATAACCAAGATTGATTAATAATCGACGTCCGACGTCGATCATCATCGATCATTAAAACAAAAAAACAGCCGATTACAGCTGCTTATTTTAAAAATAAATAGAGTAATAATTAAGATTCTAACTTAATTCCAACTTTAGCGGCTATTTGATCGATCCATTTTTCCAATCTGTCAACCTTTGATCCTAAAGAGATTTGTTCGTCATGATAAATTACAAAAGATTTAGCTAATTTGTCTACAGATACAATTAAGGCCTGGATAGATTCTAGAAGATTAGATACTTCTTCTTTAAGTTCGTTAAGCTCATCTTTGGTCGCTACTACAGAAAACATATTTGCCAGTTCTGTTTTAGTGGCAAAAATTTCTTTCTGGGCCTCTATAAGTTTTTGGATATCTTTATCTTCAAGCATGGTATATTTTTATTATAAACCCCAAAAAACGAGTGTCAAGGATTTACTGAACACCCGAGGTTCGATAAATATTAAAGCGGTTTAGCAACAACAAGCTAAGCCGCTTTTCGTTTATTCATGCTAAAATGAAGAATACTAGCATGGCGATTGATTTAAAAAAATTGAATAAAGAGCAGAAAGAAGCCGTGGTTTACGACAAGGGCCCGCTTTTGATTGTGGCCGGCGCGGGTACGGGCAAAACAACAGTGATCACCCAAAGAGTAGCTTATCTGATCGAACAAGGTGCGAAGCCCGAAGAGATTCTGGCCGTCACCTTTACCGATAAGGCCGCTGAAGAAATGGAGGAGCGGGTTGATAAGCTTTTGCCGTATGGCTATGTTGATTTGTGGGTTTCAACTTTCCATGCTTTTTGCGAAAGAATTTTGAGAGATCACGCTATTGATATCGGGCTGCCGACTGACTTTAAGATTTTAGACGGTACGGCCGGCTGGCTTTTGGTTTATAAGAACTTGGACAAGTTCAAACTCGATTATTATAAACCCCTGGGTAATCCGACCAAGTTTATTCAGGCGATGCTTAATCATTTTTCACACTGCAAAGACCAGGCGATTTATCCGGAAGACTATCTGGCTTACGCTGAAAAACTGAAAACCAGAGACGACGCGCCTGAAGCAGAAGAAACCGAAAGAATCAAAGAAGTGGCTTCGGCCTACCACGTTTACCAAAAACTGCTTTTGGAAAATAGTGTTTTGGATTTCGGGGACCTCATCAATTACTGCTTAAAGCTTTTCCAAACTCGCCCACAAATCTTAAAGAAGTATCGGGAAAAGTTTAAGCATGTCCTGGTTGATGAGTTTCAAGATACGAACTGGGCTCAATACGAATTGATCAAAATTCTGGCCAATCCTAAAAACAACCTAACCGTTTGCGCTGATGACGACCAAGCGATTTATAGGTGGCGTGGGGCTTCATTTTCTAATATTATCCAGTTCAAGAAAGATTTCCCCGATGCCAAACAGGTTTCGCTTGTTCAAAACTACAGGTCAGCGCAGAATATTTTAGACTTGGCCTATAAATTCATTAAAGCCAACGATCCCGACAGGCTGGAGTTTGTTAATAAAATAAACAAAAAGCTGGTTGCCTGTAAAGGAGGAGAGGGCATCATTGAGCATCTTCACGCTCCGACTCTGTCAGAAGAGGTTTCTAAAACCATTAAGAAGATCCAGCAGATTTTAAAGAAAGATAAAGAGACCCCCTTTAATGATATCGCCATTTTGTCTCGTACTAATGATGCCGTTATTCCTTTTATTAAGGCCTTGGAGAAGGCGGGGTTGCCTTATCAGTTTTTGGCCTCGCGCGGGTTGTATGCCAAGTCCGCGGTTTTGGACGTTATTTCTTATTTCAAGCTCTTAGATAATTATCACGAAAGCCCGGCTTTATACCGGATTTTGAATTTGCCGTTTTTGGACATTAATTCCGAAGATATCGCCAAACTTACTCAATACAGCTTCCGCAAGGGCAAGTCGCTTTATGAGGCAATGGGGGATTTGTCGCTCATCTCCGCGATTTCAGAAAAATCGCGCAAAACCATTCTTTCAATTTCGAGTTTAATTAAAAAGCATACAGCTATGTCCCGGGAAAAGACGGTTTCAGAAATCATGATCGCTTTTTTAAAGGACTCCGGTTACATAAAATACTTGATTGACAAAGAGGGCCAGGAAGAATTCGGGGTTCTGGATCAATTCCTCAAAAAGATAAAGAATTTTGAAGAAAGCGCTTTAGACCCGAGTTTGAATAACTTTATGCGGGAAATCACCCTGGAAATCGAGTCGGGCGAGCAGGGCAAGCTTGAGTTTGATATGGAACAGGGTCCGGACATGATTAAGGTAATGACCATTCACGGAGCCAAGGGTTTGGAATTCAAGCACGTTTTTTTAGTGAATATGGTGGATAAAAGATTCCCGACTATTGAAAGGAATGATCCTATTGAGATGCCGGAAGACATGATTCACGACATCAAACCAAAAGGCGACGTTCACCTGCAGGAAGAAAGGAGAATCTGTTATGTGGCCATGACCAGAGCCAAAAAAGAGCTTTATTTTACTTCAGCCGAAGATTACGGCCTGTCCAGAAAAAAGAAGCTTTCCAGGTTTATGGTGGAGATGGGATACAAGGATATCCGATCTTCGGATGTTAGGCAGTCCGATTTCCCTCAAAATTTAGAGGGAAGTCGGACTGCCACATATCGGACCTCCTCGCCATATCAATTACCCGACCATTTTTCTTATTCGCAGCTTGCGGCTTTTGAGAAGTGCCCCTTGCAGTACAAGTTCGCCTTTATCCTAAGGATTCCTGTCCGGGGCAAGGCCGTATTTTCATTCGGTAAAACGATGCACGATGTTTTTTACCGATTTTTGAAATTAGTTAACGAGGGGAAAAATTATGATCAAAAAAATCTTTTTGGCTTTAAAGAAACTAAGCAAACTAAAGTCGGATTAGATGCTTTAACGCAAATTTACGAAAAGGCCTGGGTTGATGAATGGTATGAAAGCAAAAGCCAGAAAGAAGAATATTATAAGCTCGGCAAAAAGATAATTAAGAATTTCTACGACGACTTTGCGGAAAATCCGCCCAAGATCATGAAAATTGACGATACCTTGGGTTTGGAAATACCGTTTAATCTGAAGATAGGCGATTATACCCTGAACGGCCGGATTGATCGCATTGATCAATTACCAAACGGCGTGGCTATTATTGATTATAAAACCGGGGTCTTCAAAGAAAGGCTGGATGCCGATGCTAAAGAACAGTTGCTTATTTATCAAATAGCGGCTGAAGAAGTTTTGAAAATAAAACCGCAGGAATTAACCTATCACTACTTGAACGAATACAAGAAAGCGTCGTTTTTGGGATCAGATAAAGATAAGCAGGTCTTGAAGGAAAAGATTGTCCGGGAAATCGAAGAGATGAAGAATAGCGATTTTAAACCGACCCCCGGCTGGCAATGTTCTTATTGCGATTTTAAGGAAATTTGCGACTTCGCCGAAAGGTGATTAATTCTATGGGTATTGAAACATTATTTCTTATTTTTTTTATCGGCATAATCTTTGTCCTTACGGGTGGGGCGAGTAAGCCCACCGGTTCTAAGTTTGATAAAAAGTTTCCACCGGGAGATAAAAAGAAATAATTCAAATAAACACCATGGAACCGCTGGCGTCGAAAATCAGACCCAAAACCCTGGAAGGGTTTGTGGGACAGGAGCATCTGGTCGGGGAGCGAGGTCCTCTTCGAATTGCTATTGAGCAGAAGCATTTGTTTTCGTTTGTCTTTTGGGGGCCGCCGGGGTCGGGGAAAACAACTCTGGCTAAAATTTATGCCAACAGCCTTTCAGCTAAACTTTATGAATTGTCGGCGGTGTCGGCCGGCAAAGACGATATCAGAAAAATTATTAATGAGGATACCAAGGGCTACCCCAAAGTTTTATTTCTGGACGAAATCCACCGCTTTAATAAATCCCAGCAGGATTTTTTACTGCCCTATGTGGAAAGAGGAGATATCGCCTTGATCGGGGCTACGACCGAAAATCCGAGCTTTGAAGTTATTCCGCCGCTTCTTTCAAGATGCCGGGTTTTTGTTTTAAGCGAACTTTCAGACGAGAATATGCTGGCGATTATCGCTCGCGCCGGTTTCAAAATGGATAAAAAGGCCAAAGATTGGCTCGTCAACATGGCCAACGGCGACGCCAGACAGGCCATCACCATGCTTGAAAATACGTCGAAGCTTTACGGTAAAATTACCATTGATAGTCTAAAAAATACGCTCCAATCAAAGTTTTTAAGATATGATAAAAAAGGCGAGGAGCATTACAATACCATCTCGGCCTTCATTAAAAGTATGCGGGCGAGCCAGCCCGATGCGGCCTTGTATTATTTGGCGCGCATGATTGATTCAGGGGAAGACCCGAAGTTTATCGCCCGAAGAATGGTAGTTTTTGCTTCCGAAGACATCGGCATCGCTCAGCCCACGGCGCTCGTTGTGGCTAATGATGTTTTCCGGGCTGTGGAAATAATCGGTCTGCCTGAATGCGGGATTAATTTGGCCCACGGCGTTGTTTTTCTGTGTCAGGCCAAGAAAAACCGGAGCGCCTACGCAGCTTTTATGTCGGCTGCAGAAGATGTAAAAAAGTACGGCAACTTGCCTATACCTTTAATGCTGAGAAATCCGGAAACAAAATTGATGAAAAACCTAAATTACGGCAAAGGTTACGACAAGTACTCTAAAGAAGATTATCTGCCGGAACGTTTGAAGGGCCGCAAATATTTGGTAAGATAAGAATATAGCAAAGCAATATTCTTGATTTCTTGCTTCGCTCAAAATTAAACCAATATGGAATTTCCAGCAGAAAATAAAATATTTTCAGTTTCGGAATTCATCGCGCTTTTAAACGTTGGTTTAAAAAAATCAGTGGTCAAAATCGTGGGCGAAGTAGGTCAGGTCCAGTTTGGCCCCACGGGCCATGTTTATTTTACTTTGAAAGACGAAAAAAATCAGGGAATTCTCAATTGCATTATTTGGAAATCAAAGTATATGCTTTACGGCATCAAGCTCCAGGAGGGCATGAAAATTATGGCCTTGGGGCACCCCGAAGTTTATGCGCCTACGGGCCGATTATCGTTTATTTCAGATACCATTGAGCTTGCCGGAGAAGGAACGTTAAAGAAGCAATATGACGAATTAAAGAAGAAGTTAACAGCCGAAGGTCTTTTTGCCCAAGAACGGAAAAGGCCGCTTCCTTTATATCCGCAGAAAATCGGTTTGATTACTTCCAAAAAGGGAGCGGTTTTGGGCGATTTTCTTTCCAATATCGGCAAATTCGGTTTTAAAATCAAAATGATTGATTCCAGGGTCGAAGGGCAAGAGGCAGTGTCAGATCTTTTAGCCTCGATAAAAACATTCAGAAAAGAAGATATTGACGTTTTAGTAATTATCCGCGGCGGGGGATCAATGGAGTCGTTAATGCCCTTTAACAACGAATTATTGGTGCGAGAGGTCGCTAATTTTCCGACTCCCGTGATCGTGGCCATCGGACACGATAAAGACGAACCCTTGATTGATCTTGTAGCCGATGTTTCCGTTTCCACGCCAAGTATTGTGGCGACAACGATCAGTCAATCTTGGACTGAGTTGACTTTATTTTTAGAGAAACAAGAAAGGGAGATATTCTCGCGTTACCAGGAAATTTTTGATAATTTCGGGACAATGGAAAGACGGGTAATGGTTGTTTTTGAAGGTTTTAAAAATACTTTATTAAATACAAAAAACAGCCTCAAGGTTTATTTGGACAAATCTTTAGAAGGATTTAAATCATTATTGTCGAGAATTGATCAAAAATTGGCCGAGGCGGAAAAAGCCGTTTTTTTAAATAATCCCGAACGAAACCTCCGTTTGGGTTATAGCATTGCGAGTATCCATGGTAAAATAATCAGGAGCTCGCATGACGCTAAAGTCGGAGAGGATATAGATATTAAAGTAATTGACGGAAAGATTATTTCAGAAGTAAAAAAAATAAATTAACCACATGGTCAAGGAAAAACAAGATAATAAAAATTTAAACAGTAACTTAAAGAGGCTGGCTGAAATTACCGAATGGTTTGATAAGCAGGAGGAAGTTGATGTCGAGGAGGGGCTTAATAAAGTTAAAGAAGCCTCGGCTTTGATTAAAGCGAGCAAGGAAAGGCTGAAGGCGGTGGAAAACGAGTTTGAGGAAATTAAGAAAGAGATGGAAGTTGAAACATGATTGAAGTCAAAAATTTAACCAAAAAATTTAACGGTTTTGTCGCTGTTGATAATATTTCTTTCCTGGTAAAAAAGGGAGAAATTTTTGCGTTATTGGGCCCGAACGGCGCGGGCAAAACGACAACCATAAGAATTTTAACCACCTTATTGCCCTCCACCAGCGGTGAAGCGATGATCGGCGGACACAGTGTTGTCCGAAATCCGGGAGATGTGAGGAGGGTTATAGGTTATGTTCCCCAGATGATTTCAGTAGATGGAACTCTTACCGCCCGGGAGAATCTTATGCTGATGGCCCGTCTTTACGATGTTCCTTTCCGCGAGCGCAAAGAAAGAGTCCAACAAATATTAACCTTTCTCAAATTAGAAAACCATGCTCAATTGCTTGTAAGGAGGTTTTCAGGCGGCATGATCCGCAAACTTGAGATCGGCCAAGCGATGCTGCATCGTCCACATTTGTTGTTTCTTGACGAACCGACCACGGGACTTGATCCGGTGGCCAAGCGCCATGTCTGGGAGCATCTTTTGGAGCTGAGAAAGAATTTCGAGACGACGATTCTGTTCTCTACCCATAATATGGAAGAAGCGGAAGAAGTCTGCGATCGGGTGGCGATCATGAATGCCGGAAAAATTGCCGCAATCGGCAGAACCTCCGAATTAAAAAACAAAGTCAATAAAGAAAACGCCACGCTTGAAGACGCCTTTATTTTTTTTACCGGCAATCATCTTCAGGAAAACGGCAATTTTCATGAAATTAAACGTACCAGACAGACGGCGCAGAGACTGGGGTAAACATATGTTTAAATATATCTTACAGGTTGTCATTAAATCGTACGTGATGGCCGAAATGGAAATAAGGAAAATGCTCCATGATCCCACCGAGCTTATTATGAGGGCGGTGCAGCCGATTTTATGGTTGGGCATTTTCGGTCAGGCAATGAGCAAGGTTCGGGCGATACCGACTGAGGGATTTACCTATCTGCAATTTATTACGCCGGGTATTCTGACGCAGTCGGTCACGTTTGTCGCGGTTTTTTACGGATTAGCAATCATTTGGGAGCGCGATATCGGGCTTCTGCCGAAGTTTCTGGTTACTCCCACGCCCCGCCTTGCTTTCGTTTGGGGAAAAATGATTTCGGCGGGTATCCGCGGGTTAAGCCAAGCGATGATTATTTTTATTTTTGCGACCTTATTGCAAGTTCATCTTCGGCTTACTCTTTTTTCCATTATCGGCACGATACTTATTGTTATGCTGGGCGCAAGTTTTTTTACGGGATTGTCGATAATTATCGCGACCATCGTCAAAACCCGCGAGCGGTTTATGGGCATGGGCCAGATTATCACCCTGCCGCTCTTTTTCGCTTCCAATGCCATTTACCCGATTTCTATTATGCCCTCGTGGCTTCAAATCGTGGCCAATGTTAATCCTTTAAGCTATATGGTCAACGGTTTGAGGTCGTTGCTGGTGACCGGCGATTTGTCGCGGCTGCCTTTTGATTTTCTTGTTCTTATAATTGCGGTCGCTTTTGTCTCGATTTTAAGCGCTTATTTATATCCGAAGATAATCAGGTAAAATTTGGACCGGTTTGAGTTGCCTTTATTTTTTTCTTTTGCTACGATAAAAAAACGTTTAAAAGAAGCTCATTGAAATATTTTTTGGAGA
>JBDRKR010000002.1:0-16460 GCA_043813805.1 Candidatus Nealsoniibacteriota bacterium
TTTGGAAAAGCTACGGGTGAATTCTATCACATTTCCGACGAACTTGACAACCCTCTCTAAAATATCAATTTCGTAATTTTTCATAAACTGTCCGAAATTGCCCAATTGTTAATTGGTAATTGACTAATTAGTAACCTTTCAACTTCTTCAGAGAACCGTGCTCCCGTATTCTGTCCAGGGCTTTAGCTTCAATTTGACGGATTCTTTCTCTGGTCACGCCAAACGCCTCCCCAACTTCTTCCAAAGTATGGGTAACGCCGTCGTCCAAGCCAAATCTCATGCCTAAAATCTTCTGCTCTCTGGCCGTTAAATCAACCAGAATCCCGTGCAGCCTCTCCTTAAGCAGGGTTCTGGCCGCTTCCGTCGAGGGAGCAATCACTTTTTCGTCTTCAATGAATTCAGCCAAAACGCTGTCTTCTTCGTCTTCTCCGACCGGCGTCTCTAAAGACACGGTCTCCTGGGAAATCTTCTGGATATGATGGACCTTAGAGACATCAATGCCCATTTCAGAAGCAATTTCTGCGGGCAAGGGCTCCCGGCCCAAGTCCTGCAAAAGCCTGCGCCTGATCTGGGTGTATTTGGAAATTGTTTCCACCATATGAACCGGAATCCTGATCGTTCTTGCTTGGTCAGCCAGAGCTCTGGTAATTGCCTGACGTATCCACCAGGTGGCATAAGTGGAAAACTTATAGCCCCTTCTCCAATCAAACTTCTCCACGGCCCGGAAAAGCCCCAAATTTCCCTCTTGGATTAAATCAAGCAAAGTTAAATTCGGCGATCGTCCGATA
Source organism: Candidatus Nealsoniibacteriota bacterium (assembly GCA_043813805.1). Lineage (GTDB taxonomy): Bacteria > Patescibacteriota > Minisyncoccia > Minisyncoccales > MHMH01 > 2-02-FULL-43-13. Next base: position 789 of record JBDRKR010000002.1, read on the forward strand.
TATTTTTTCGCAATAGAAACAACCAGTCTTAAGTTGGCTCGGGCCAACGATTTTTTTGCCTCCTCGTCGCCTTTCTCGATTTTTTTAGCCAACTCCTTCTCCTCATCGGCGCTCAAAAAAGAAACTCTTCCGATCTCTTTTAAATACATCTGTACCGGGTCAAGACCGCCTTCTGCAGTTATCTTAATCTCTTCTTTCTCTTTATCTGATTCTTCTTTAAGTTCCAAAAACTCTCTGGAATCCTTAGCTTCAATCCCCCGCTTTTCCAACTCCTCGTAAAGCGTATCAAGCCCCGGCATATCTTTTTCGATATCCGGGAAAGTATTCAAAATTTCCGAGTAAGTGATAAAACCGCGGTTCTCGCCCCTCTTAATCAACTCCGCCATTTTTTCCGGAGTAACGACCTTGCCCTTCCTGCCTGCAACCTTCTTTGCTTTCCGGCGATGTTTTTTCCTAACAGCCTTTTTTTGTCGTTTTCTTTTTTGAACCTTCGCTTTTTTAATTTTTTTCTTTTTAGTCATAATTAGTCCAGTAACCTGTTAGCTAATTTATTAAATTCGCGCGTCAGATTGTTGACTCTTTCCAGCTCTTTTTCTGATTCGGCCTTTTTAATCTCGTGGGAAATCTCATCAAGCTTGTTTTTCGTTTCCATTTTTTCTATCTCCCTCAGGCTTAATTTTACCTCAGACATACAATCAACGCTCTCGCCTTCGACCTCGCCCCTTAAAAAAAGGTAATTGACGAAATCGTCGGTCTCTAGAGTCTTTTGCTGTTTCAAATCAACAAAAATAGTTTGAATCTTCGGATCGAAATACGGCAAATAATTATCGGTGATTAATTCGAGGGTGCTTCCCGGATTCCTTAAAACCAAAGAGGCGGTTCTCTCTTCCAAAAGCTGCTTCCGGGTCATGACTTTCTGTAAAATCGGCGCCTCAGCCTCCAAAAACGGAACGGCTGCAGGAACGCCGCTGATGTTTTTTAATTCCTCTTCCACGATTTCTTCTTTCACCTGCAGTTTCCCGGCAAGCTCCTGCACCCAATGGGCGCGTTCTATGGCGCTGGGAATTATTTTCAGAACCGGCAGAAGCACTTTAGAAATCTCTCTTTTCCCTTCGGGAGTTTTCGAATCAAAATGGCTGAAAGCCGACTCGAAATAGAACTGTAAAATGGATTTGGCTTCCTCAATCATGCGAATCCAATTTTCTGCACCCTCAACAACAATGTCGGCCGGATCCTTGCCACCCTGCATCGTCACGACTTTAATATTAAAACCCTGCGCTTGCGCAAGCTCAATACCCCTTTTCGTCGCCGAATCGCCGGCGACATCCATATCAAAAGCGGTCAATAAATTATTGGAGTAGCGCTTTAAAATTTTAAGCTGCAGATTGGTCAGGGCTGTACCCGAGGTCGCCACCACGTTTTCCACTCCGGCTTGAAACGACATAATAGCGTCCATATAACCCTCAACCATGATACAAACATCTTTCTTCCGAATTTCCACCTTAGCCTTGTTTAATCCGTAGAGCGTGCGGCTTTTGTCGTAAAGCAGAGTCTGGGGAGTATTAACGTATTTAGCGATATTTTCTTTGTCCTTTTCCTTAAAAACCCTGCCGCCGAAACCGATGACCTGAGAGTTGAAATCGAAAACCGGAAAGATAATCCTGCCCCGGAATCGATCGTAAAATGAACCTCGTTCTGAAGTCAAACCCAGCCCCGCCCGCTCAATTTCGCTTTTTTGATAGTTTCTCGAAGCTAAAAAATCCGACAAGCCCTGCCAAACATCGGGGGCATAGCCCAAACGCCACTTTTCAATTGATTCGACCTTCAGCCCTCTTTTTAAAAGATATTGTTTTGCTTCTTTGCCGGTAACGCTTGACTCTAATTGTTTTTCAAAAAACCGGCACGTCAATTCGCAAATCTCGAGCAATCTGTTCCTTTCGGTTTGAAAATGAACCGACTCTGCCGTGCTGTATTTTTTTAATTCTACGCCCGCTTTTTGGCCCAAAATCCGCAGAGCGTCGCCGAATTCCACGCCCTCGATCTGCATGACGAACTTAAAAATATCGCCGCCCGTGCCGCACCCGAAGCAGTGCCAAATTTGGCGAACCGGCGAGACAAACAAAGACGGCTTCTTTTCAGAATGAAAAGGGCAGACGGCCCGAAGATTGGCTCCGGTTTTTTGAAGTTTAATGTAAGAGCCGATTACCTCGACGATATCGAGCCGATTTTTTATTTCTTCAATGGGCGAAGAAATCATTTTTGTTTAGGTTTAGAAAAATAAAAAATATAAACGATTTCCAAAAGTGCCAAAGTGTTCACAACCAATAAAGCGATAAACCACTTTTTTTGGCTGTTCTTAGCCGCTTTCCACAAGGCCACGCCCTTCCAGGGCAAAACCCATGCTAAAAGCAGATATAACCAATTGCTGTTTAGAAGAGAATCTAACATATTTTGTTTACCGTTAACGATTATCTCCTTTAAAGATTCTACCTGTTTTTGATAATTTTATCCACCATCTCTATTTCTTCCCAAATGCCTTCTATCAAGTCGTAATTTTTGGCCTCTTCCAGGGTAACCCAAGCGTATTTTATATTATCGTCGTCCAGCGCAATTTCGCCCGATTTATAATTTCCCCAGTAGCTTATAATAATCACTGGTACGCCGTCGGGCCTGATAAAAGCAATGTCCACAAGGTAATTGAGTTTTTCCACCTCTAAATTGACTTCCTCTTTAATCTCTCTCCTTAATGATTTTTCTATGGCATTATACCACTGCCCGGCCCCCGAAGCTGGCAAATCAATATAATCATCCACTTCTAATCCCCCGCCGGGAACCGTCCATTTGCCCGGAAAGGCCTTCTTTTCAAAACTCCTCTGGACAAGCAAATACTTGCCGTCTTTGCAGACAATGGCTGTGGAAGTTATCCGATGAAGCTCTTTATTTTGTATTTCCATAATTAAATTATTCTACTTAAGTCTCCGTTAATAACAACGGGCTTCATTCCCAGAATTTCTTCTTTGTAAGATATCTCCGGAATAGAATTCAAAAGATAAATCTTCTTATTCAAGAAAAGAGCGATGCCCGCCTCCATTAAAGTATTGCCGCCGATATAACCCGGAACATTGTTTTTCGCGTAATTCAAAACCAGGATGGCGTCCGACCAATCAACTTTATCGAAATGCATTCTCATCGCCATTTCTTTTGTATCCCAAACCCATCCCTCATTATCCAAACTTGTTTTTCTTATCTCATAATACTGTGACGCCGAAATCGGCTGGCCACTACCATTATTAAATCGAGACGGCGGCAACTTCACTTCGTGCCCCAATTTTTCCAACTGAGCCTTAGTTTCCTCCATTTCTTTGTAAAATGCGATGCTTCCACAAATTGTAATTTTCATAATTTTATGCCAAATTTCTTTAATTCTTTGATTAATGGAGCCAGGGGCAATCCAACTATATTGGAGTAATCTCCCTCGGTTCTTTCTATTAATATTGCTCCGAATTCTTGGATCGCATAAGCTCCGGCTTTATCTAACACCTCTCCTATTCTGACATAATTATCGATTTCCCGATCATTAAGTTTTCTGAAAACCACCTTGCTTTCCACCGCTTTTGAAACTTTTTTACCCGATTTAACATCAATAACAGTGAAACCGGTAATAACAGAATGAGCTTTTCCGCTCATTTCCTCAATCATTTCTTTCGCTTTTTCGGGCGTATGAGGTTTGCCTAATATTTTACCCCTCAAAACAACGAAAGTGTCTGCTCCTATAATTAACACGTCTTCATCTTCGTGGTTTTTCGCCACCGCCTCGGCTTTCCCCTTTGAAAGCTCTTTTGCCAATTCCAAGGGCTTTAACTTCAAATTCATGTCTTCCTGATAATCGCTAACTTCGACAACAAAAGGAATTCCTGTTTTCTCAAGTAACCTTCTCCTTCTCGGAGATGCCGAAGCTAAAATTATTTTACTCATATTTCATTTAAAATCAAAACTTATTTTTATGGCTGCCAGTTTCGCATCATCAAATTAGCGTCGTATAAATCAATCTTACCCTGCGAAATATCAGCGGGTCCGACATTGATATCGCAATCCTGTAGATCAGCGGCGATAACGCTCCCCCACTTAGAAAACATCCTTGAAATATCATAAGTGTCGATCTTGCCGTCTCGCTGACCTGCCGTAGTGCCGGATATGTCTCCCAAGGCGGTAATTAAAATCTTTTGGGAATATATCTGGGATATATTATCGGTGGTTCTGACCACCTTTAAATCATATAATCCTATGGGCAAGGTATTAATTTGGGTGGAAGTGAGACTCAACTCCAAGTTGGTGGTATTGGTGGGTTGAGCAGTGAAAGAAGAAACGACGCTTGAATTTTGGAGGAACTGAATGGAAAAGTTGGTGCTCAAATCAAAACTGCTGCCTAATAGCTGAAGTAAATTAGCCCCATCTCGGAAAAAATATAGTTGATTGACGGAAGAGAGAGTAAAACTGGATGGTGGAGGTGACGGAGGAGTTGTCCCAGCTTGAACTAATAAATATTGGGGGTCGTGCCAGATTAATGGAGGTATGCCCCGGAGCCAGAATGAGATTGTCGTGATGCCCGCAGTTGGATTTATAATTATTTTCCACACTCCTGCGGCTGGATTATCAAGCTGCCATTCTGTCTTTTCGACGACACTGAGACTCTGCGCCGTATTTCCGTTGGGATCTATTAAGCTGCCGGTTATGTTTGTTCCTAAAGGTTTACTAATCCCGAAAATAAAGGCATTAGTATCAGCCGGCACATAAAAATATGTTTCATTTATTTTGGACCATATCCAGGCAATTGCAGGTGTTCCTTCCGAGGCTATTATGGAAGCCGGATGGTCGGGAACATCAACGTAGTATGAAGAAATAGGCCACATAGGCGTAGTCAGCTTGTAATTGCCGGGAACATCCGCAGAAAAATTCAAAGAAACCCAAGCCGTAGTCTGGGAAATGGTTTGACTGTCTATTAATAACTTGTAAGGATTATACCATTTAAAATCTCCCCCCATATATCCATTCATGGTGCCCTTTACAGATACCGTAATGTTTTCGTTTCCTTCTGAAGGAATAAGAATTGACTGGCCGGTGCCTAAAAGTTGAGTAAGTTTGAGCTTGGTGGTATCTCCAAGAGGCACAAGCTTAAGATTTAAAGGATCAATATCGGGTATTGGGGGTACAATCTGGCCAAACGCTATTTTGGCTTCATCCAGCCAAGCTGCTGCTTCGGCGGCTGTCGGCGGAGTGAAATTCTGCAAAGCTGTAATCTGGGCGTCAGTTAACCCCCGATTTTTCAGTTCAGTTTTTATAGTCGGTCCAACACAACCGCCGTAACAATCGTAAGTTATAAGATAAAGATCCCTGATCTTGGTTACAAAGGTATAGAAACTTTTCAGCTCATCCAAACTAAGATTGGCAAGCCCTCTGGCATGATAAAACCACAGGAACCGCTGATAATATTCCAACTGCCGGATACGTTCCAGTATTTGAGGATTACTTACCGCTAATGATTCTGCCTGCACCAGGTCGTTAAAATTTTGTCCGACCACCTCAAGTGTTGATCCTGTTCTTTCATAATAACTTTTCATCGGCACTTTGGCCGAACCAAACGCTTTATCGTAGAAATCAGTAAGAATAGCATTGAAATTCTGAGACGGATCCCAGAGCATCCTGCTGGCAGTATAGTAAGTCAAACCTTTGGCTCCCCAGTTGTCCCCTGCCTCGGCGTAAAAGTAATTGACGCCTTTTTGAGCGTAAAAAGCAAGCCTCTGGACTGAATCAAGTTTTAATATCGGCTTATCCTTCCACCATTCCCAGACATCATAATAGTCGTAAATTCCCAAAGTAGCCCCTTTTGCCCTTAGTCCCGTAAGCTGGCTATCAATAGAAACACCGCAATCCATATAATCGGTTGTTATTATGGCTATTAAATTAGGTTCAAGACTGGACATTGACGGAATGCAGGAATGAGAGGAATAAGAATACATCGTGATGTATCTGCCCGGAAAATCATTTTTTATATCCTTAGCTACCTCATTTGCCAAAGTATATGCCAGGTCAGTGATTTGCTGAAGGCTGCTATAAGGAGGATTCCATCCCGGCTTGCCGCCGTCATTGGGAATAATAGATACCGCACCCAACGGCAAGGTGGTGCTCCAAGGGTTGTAAGCCGAACTCAGCAAGCTGCGCGCGTAGGCTTTGGCCATAGCCACCACTTCGGCATTATCCGGCTGTAGCTGCCACGGCCAAGATTGGAATACTCCGGTTGGTAAAAACCAATCAGGATGAGCAGCATAAGTCGCTGTCGTGTGGGAAAAGCCGGCTTTCGAAAGAATACCGGAGTAGCTCTCCCCGTTGAAATAATATTTGGCGCCGAGCAGCCGGTTTCTGGCTATCCAATCTTTGGTGCTACCTGTGCCCGTACTTACTTGCGGAGATTGCCCGATTTGCCGGAAGAAATAAAACGGCTCCTGGACTTCATTTAAATCCAAAGTAATTAAAGTATCGGGCACCACATTCCAGGCAGGGCTTTTGAAAAACCAGCGAAAGCCCAGCTTTTCCAAAAAAGCGTAAGCGCCGTGCCTGGCGGCAATGGCGGTTTTGCCGGTGACATAAATGCCGCTGACATCGGAATATAATTTGAATGCTTCGTCGCCTCTGGTGGAAAAATCAGATAAGTTTGCGTCGACATTAAGATAAATGGCTGGGGCCGGAGGCGAGGTATTGGTGATGGTTAGAACTTTATTTAATGGCGCTTGGCCCAAGCTATTCTTTATTTCATTGGCTGCCTGCTCTAAGAACTTATTAGCCGGGTCGTCCTGGGACGGATCGTAATAGATAACATTAATACTACCCCAATCAGGAAAAGCGGCCTGAACGTATTGCTGTTTATTTAAAAATAAAAAAGCCGAAGAAATTAATGCGCTTAAGATTAAAACAGATATTAGGAGAATTTTCTTATTCATTTTTTATGGCTGCCAGTTTCGCATCAACAAATTAGCGTCATATAAATCAATCTTGCCTTGAGAAATATTGGATGGTCCGGCATTGATATCGCACTCCTGCAAATCGGCGGAAACAATGCTCCCCCATTTAGAAAGCAAGATTGAAATGTCAAAAAGATTAACTTTGCCGTCTTTATTCAAATCGCCGGCGACATACACGGGAGGGGTTGGAGCCCCGGGATTATTATATTGGTAAAGGATTTCGGTCGGCGACAGCACCCGATTATAAATGCGGAGCTCGTCCATAAGGCCATTGAAAGGAGAACAAGAACTGTTATCAAGAATAACAGATATCGTGCTTGGAACCGACGTAAGTCCGGTAAAAGCGGTGGTTGCGACCCAATGGCCGTTTACATAGAAAGAAGCGCTCGTTCCGTTCCAGGTGCCGCTTACAAAATACCAGGTATTTGTTTGAATGGGATAAGAGCCTATTTTTTGCTGAGGATCGCTTAAATAGAATCCTATATAGCTTGTGCTGACCGGTATCTCAAAATAGATTCTTTGGATGCCCGAGCCTATACTGTAAATCAGAAATTTGTTAGTTCCGGACACGCTTCGCGCATTCATCCAAAAAGATATTGTCCCGGTGTTTTTCGACAAGCCCAGCGCGGGTATAGTCATGTTGGTTATATTATCATCTATACCGTCAAAGGATAGCCCCTGGTCCGAAATTCCTCCCGCCGTGGTGATTCCATTATTAAAGGTCCCCCACAAATTACCGCTTATTGAGAGACCTCTAGTGCCGGCGGTGGAAGTGGTGTACTGCGCATCAAACGGCCAGTAGCCAACCAACCCTTGCGTCAGGCAGGAAGCGGGATCGGCATCGCACGAACCGGCCGGCGGAGAAGCTACGCTAAAAGATATCAAATAATCATTATCGTTATAATTTCCGACTGCGTCCCGGCACCTGACATAATAAGTGTAACTATAGCCGGGCAGTAATCCCGAAACTACTGAAGAATGCGACATTCCGCCAGTGGTTGAGAAGGTGTTGGAAAGAGAAGCGAAGTTTAAGTTTGCCGTTGTGCCGTATTTGCAAGTAGCATTCTCGTTGGTTGCCAAAGATATCGTTGTTTGCGTAGTATCCCAAAGCAAAAAGCTGGAGGGCTGGCCATTGCTTCTGTCGGGCGGAAGAACGTCTACGACCGAAGTTATACCAAACGCCACCTTGGCTTCATCCAGCCAAATTGCTGCTTCAGCTTCTGTCGGCGACGTGAAATTCTGCAAAGCTGTAATCTGGGCGTCAGTTAATCCCCGATTTTTCAGTTCAGTTTTTATGGTCGGTCCAACACAACCGCCATAACAGTCGTAAGTTACAAGGTAAAGATCTCTTATTTTAGTTACAAAAGTATAAAAACTTTTAAGTTCATCCAAACTAAGATTGGCAAGCCCTCTGGCATGATAAAACCACAGGAACCGCTGATAATATTCCAGCTGCCGGATGCGTTCCAGTATTTGAGGATTACTTGCTGCTAATGATTCTGCCTGCACCAGGTCGTCAAAATTTTGTCCGACCACCTCAAGCGTTGATCCTGTCCTTTCATAATATCGTTTCATCGGCACTTTGGCCGGACTAAACGCTTTATCGTAGAAATCAGTAAGAATGGCATTAAAATCCTGGAACGGATTCCAAAGCATTTTGCTGGCGGCATAATAAGTTAAGCCCTTACTGCCCCAGGCGTCGCCGGCTTCGGTATAAAAATACTTGACGCCTTTTTGAGCTAAAGAAGTAAGGGCCTGGACCCTGTCGAGCTTCAATACCGGCTTGTCTTTCCACCATTCCCAAACGTCAAAATAATCGTAAATTCCGAGAGTCGCCCCCTTTGCCCCCAATCCTGTAATTTGGTCATCAACAGAAACGCCGCAATCCATGTAAGTGGTTGTTATTATGGCTATTAAGTTTGATTCAAGATTAAACGATGGAATGCAGGAATGAGAAGAATAAGAATACATCGTGATGTATCTGCCCGGAAAATCGGTTTTTATATCTTTAGCTACTTCATTTGCTAAAGTGTATGCCAAATCGGTAATTGTCTGGAGACTGCTATAAGGAGGATTCCATCCCAGCAAACCGCCATCATTGGGAATAATAGATACCGCGCCCAACGGCAGGCTGCTCCAGGGGTTGGTGGCCGCACTCAGCAGGTTGCGCGCGTATGCTTTTGCCCTAACTACCACATCCGGGTGGTCGGGTTTAAGCTGCCAGGGCCAGGTTGGGGCTCCACCTTCTGGTAAAAAATACTCCGGGTGGACGCTGTACTCGGTCTTGGGCACGATGTATAGGTAGGTCTCGCCATTGAAGTAATATTTGGCGCCGAGCAATCGGTTTCTGGCTATCCAGTCGCTGGTGTTGCCCGCTCCCGTAGATACTTGCGGCGATTGGCCGATTTGCCGGAAGAAATAGAACGGTTCCTGGACTTCGTCTAAAGTTAAATCAATCAATGTGCTTGGCACAACGTTCCAGGCCGGACTTTTGAAAAACCAGCGAAAGCCCAGCTTTTCCAAAAAAGCGTAAGCTCCGTGCCTGGCAGCGATGGCGGTTTTGCCGGTGATATAGACGCCGTCTGAATCGGACGAGAGCTTGAAAGCTTCTTCGCCTCTTGAAGAAAATTCAGGTAGGCTTGCGTCGACTCTTAGATAAATTGCCGGGGCCGGAGGCGAGCTGTTGGTGATAGTTAGGGTTTTGCCCGCCTGGCCTAAGCTATTTTTTAATTCATCGGCGGCTTGCTGCAAAAAATTATTGGCGGGATCGTCATAATAGATGTAACTCAAATTATCCCAGCCGGGAAAAGCGGCTTGAGTAAGGGAGGTGAAGACAAAAAAAGATATTGCTAATGCCGGAAAAATTAGTAAAAATTTCCTCATAATCAATTGATTACTTTTCGTTCCAGTCAACACCCTGTCTTTTGGCCTTTTGTTCGGTAAATCCCTGCGGATACCTCTTCTTAAGTTTTTCGATATTCTCCCCTAAAACTTCGTCGAAATCCCAATCAAAATAATTGCAAATCATCGCCATATACCACATAGTATCTCCAACGTTTTCCCGAATACCGGCCGTCTGATCATTTTTGTGGCAAAAAGTCTTTTTAATGCAGCCGGCGACATCCCCCGCCTCCCCCGCTATACCCAAGCCCCAAGTCAAAATTTCCTTTTCTTTATCGTCAAATTTCTGAGACGTATTTTTACAAAGTTCCTGATATTCTTTTAGATTATTTACTTTTTCCATAAATTTTATTGCCTAAATTCGAGTTTACGAGAATCAAGGTTCTAACAAAGTTAGGTTCTTACTTCGCAGAACGAACTTAAAACCTCAACGGCCTTTTCAAGGTTTTTTTCTTCCACTAAGACGTAGTTGGTTTCGTAAGTCGAAATATTGAAAATACTGATAACAGCATCGGCTAGGGGTTGGGACAAAGTGGCGATAACGCCCACCGATTCCAAACCGAGATCGCCTTCAAGTTTGAAGGCCCGCCAGTCTTTTTCCGCCAAAACGCCTGCCGGAATTTCATCTTGAGGGCAGACAATCGACAACTCGGTTTTCGTCCGGGTAATCGAACAAAAACTGATATCTTGCGCCCAGGCGGGAATGGGCCCTTTTTCGGCGAAATGGCAAATGCCCAATTTTTCGGGCAAAACGGAAAGTATGAATTTCTTTGTTTCCATAGCTTTATTTTAATTTTAATAATCAACGCCTGACATCTTTAATTTTAAAGCATTCAGGACGATTTTACCAGTATTGCACAAGACACTGTGATATAATTTAAGTGCCATCACATGTTAAAATTGCTCCATAAAAAATATCTGCTCCTCGGTCTCTTTGCCCTTCTTGTAACCGGCTACTTCCTTCAGAAACAATTGATTACCGCCTATGAGAATCAAAACTCTATAACTATTGAAGACAGAAACGGCCAGGAAATACTCATCAAGCCGAACGAAAGAGGCCGCTGGGCGAGATACTCCGACAATATACCTCCGCGGATTAAAAAGCTTCTCTTAGAAAAAGAAGATGATTATTTTTATTACCATTTCGGCTTTAACCCTTGGAGCATAATCCTCAGGCCCGGAGGGGGTTCAAGCACCATCACCCAGCAGTTGGTAAAAATTCTCTTAAAGAAAGAATCGGAAAGATCTTTTAAGAATAAGGTCATTGAATTTCTTTATGCCATAAGCCTCGAATCTTACCAAAGCAAAGAATCGATTCTGAAAATGTATGTTAATTCCATTTACTTCGGCAATCAGGCTCAGGGATTGACCGAGGCCAGCAAGCTTTATTTTGGCGTCTTGCCGGACATGCTCACCGACGGCCAAATTTTGCAGTTATTGGCCGCCATCAGCAGTCCGACCGATCAAAATCCTGCTCAGGCCAAAAATAAAGAAATCGCCCTGTCTTTGGCTGAAAAATTGAATCTGGCCGGCCAAGACCCGGTTATGGTTGATTCTCCGGATGTAAAAGAAAATATGCAAAAATATTCCCATTCCAGCAAATCTTATTTCGAACTTCGTGATTTCATTAATGATCCTTCGGAAAACAACCGCTTAACCATTGATAACGAACTTACTGAAAAATTAAGGCAGATTATCGGCAGAAACATCGAAGATTTAAAGCTGAGGGATGCCGGAAATGCCTCAGCAATCGTGGTGAAATTGCCGGAAAATGAAATATTGGCCCTGATCGGCTCTCCCGACCCCGCGTATTTCGCCGAGGGTTATCAAATTAATATGTTGAAAGAACCCCGACCGATCGGCTCGACCATTAAACCATTTATTTATTTAAAATCATTTGAAAAAGGCCTGAGGCCCTACACGCTGGTCAACGACCGAGAATATAAATATATTACGGCTATCGGCTTTCCTCTTTATCCGAAGAATTTTGATTATAAATATCGGGGCGAAGTAAGCCTGCACTACGCCTTGAGCAACAGTCTAAACGTACCGGCAGTAAAAATTCTGGAATATGTCGGATTAGAAGATTTTTACCATTTTTTGGAAAAAGACCTGGAGTTTAAACCGATTCAGGACTTAGACAGTTACCAGCTGGGCATAGCCCTGGGGTCATTGGAAATGAACCTGACGGATTTGGCTCATTACTTTACCATCTTTCCCAATAACGGAATTCTAAAAGAGCTGAAAATCGATCGGGATGCAAAAACCGTTCTTTCGGAAAAACAAATCGCCGAGAAGAAGTACATTCAACTGATTAATAAAATTCTGAATGATCGCAAAACCGGCATTGAGCAGTTTGGACTGAAAAGCGACTTTAACCTGTTCCAGTCGAATTACGCCTTAAAAACTGGGACTTCCCGCGATTTCCGGGACAGCTGGGTGGTCGGTTACACCCCTGATTTCTTAGTCGGGGTTTGGGTGGGAAACAGCGATAACACTCCGACCGAAGGAGTTTCGGGGCAACTGGGAGCCGGCAGGATCTGGTCAGAAGCCATGGAAACGCTTTTAAACTCGGGGTATAATAAAAAAACTCCTTTTGAATTCGACCTTCTGGAAGAGTTTTACAAAGAAGGGACGATTGAATACGGCTTGCCGGGCGATAATTATGAAAACTTTCTTAATGTTTTGAAAGAAGAAGACCCGGCCATGATTTTACAGCCCCACGACGGAGATGTTTTCCTCTTGGAAAAAAACACCAAAATAATTCTGGGAGCCAGAGAAACCGTAAAATGGTTCATAAACGAAGAGTTTCTGGGCGAGGGCCAAGACTATATTTTTATTCCGCAAAAAAGCGGCCCTTATAGTATTAAGTCAAAAAGTGCTGATGGTCCTCAGGAAACGGTAAATATTTATATAAATGAATAAAAAGGTCCGACTTTTTTTATTTTATTTCAAAATATTCTCCGTTGGTTCTGCCGAAATTCTCCGGGAAATACATTTCCGAGACCACTGCCGGCAAGTGAGTAAATTTACCCCTGATTAAGGCTCTCACGTAATAATCGAACTCGTAAACACCGGGTCCCAAATTTTCTTTGAATAAGAAGATCCTGTCGTCCCTGATTTCCTTAAAATCGGGGTGCAATTCTCTCCCCTGTAATTCTTTTTCCTGTAACCTTAACGATTTCTCTTCAGTGGCCAATTCCAGATTAACTATTTCCATTCCGGCCGGAATATAATCTTCAACCGCCACAAAATTTCGATTATCAGATACGGTTATTTGCAAATGGCTCCTTAAAACTTCTCCCACCTCGGCTTTTAAAACGGGGGTTTTGTTTTCTTTGTCGTCTAATTTATAAAACTCTCCGACAATGCTGAACCCCTCATCTCTCGGCGGAATTTGTTCTGCGGGCAGGTAATATTTCAGAGAAATATCGTAATACAGTTTATTAGGCAAATTATTAAGATTGGTTTTCGAAAACTTAATAGTATTATTTTTATTGAATGCCAAATCTTGCAAAGCGAATTCTTTTCTAAATTGGTCTAAAATCGTCCCGGAATTAAATTCTGACTTGCCCTTGGTCTCATCGTTGATCAACAACTCCAGGGAAAAATTGGATTCGGTTTCTCTTTTCCATTGGAGAAAATCGGTGAAAGCATCGATTACGGTAATGGTGTTATTGGTAGAACCCCAAGCACCGTCTTTGCTGCGGCTGTTCAAAAGCCATCTTAAAACTTTGTCTAAAATCTGATTGTCCGATTTAGCGGCGACCTGGGCCTTCAGATAGAGCGCCGTATCTTTGATCGGAGTTTCATAATATCGCCAAATTATATTATTGGCGGTTCCCAAGAAAGCTCCCCTGGAGTCAATCTCAATTTTATTGTCCAAAACCGCAAAGATTTTGTTTTTTAAATACGCATCAAAATCCTCAGCGACTAAGTTTGCGAGATAAGCCAGAGAAGCGTTACTTATCTGCTCTTGGATAAATAAATTATCGTTGGCGATATCAATAATTTTTTGCTTAAGCGCGTAACGATCGGTAAAATTAGGCAACCTGAACAGGGTGTATGCCGTTAAAATAACGTTGTCCTTGCTTTTGTATATTTCCCAATCGGTGGTTATTTTTCCGTAAAGGTAATTTGAGGCTCTCGTTAAGCTGTTTTGATTAATCGCAAATCCGGCCGAAGAAAGATTGTAAAGAGTATCGACTACGTGAAGAGTCAGATAGAAATCGGATCGTCCCCCCTGCCAATAAGAGAAACCTCCATCTTCCCGCTGATTATTGTAAAGCTCGGCCAGCCCCATTTCGACCGCCTCGGCCGTGGTATATTCCTTGTTCTGATATTTAATTTTTTCCAATTCGAATTTATCAGCTAAGTTAGGCAAATTCATGCCTTTCTGAACGATGGCTATGGCATCTAAGCGGCTGGCAACCTGCTCTGAACATCCGTAAGGAAATCCCAATAAATAATTTAAGGCATCTGAAAGAAAAACAGCCAAAGTGGCGCTGCTTTTTACAGAAAGCTCTCCCCTGTCCTTAACGATATTGTCGGGAAGAAAAACATATTCCTTGCTGATTTCATCTGAAGTGTAATTAGCCGTGGCCGTAACCTCATAGGTATTGTTTCTGGTAACAGCAACGGACATTTCCACCGTGTCTTCCAATTTATTATTCTTGGCGGAAAGCGTGAAAACATGGTCTCCGGACTCAAATTGACCGGGGGCCCGAACTTTAAAATAAACGGTGTCGGTTTTATCCGATTCAATCGTAATATTTTTTTCCGCTTTATCGTCTTCTAATACTAAAGTTTTACTGTCAAATTTTACCTCTAATTTCTGCTTTTCCTTGCTTTGATTGAAGATTGTACCTCCAATATAGAAAATGTCTCCGGGAACTACAAATCGGGGCTTTAAGGGAACGACCATCAGCTCTTTTTTGGTAACAAATTCCAGGTAATTGACTCCGAGCATGGTGTCTTTGGTCAAGCCCAGAGTTTCCGCCCGCCAAGTGGTCAAATTGTCGGGCAGGGTGAATTTAATCTGGGCCTTCCCGCTAAAGTCGGTCCTGACAACGGCCTGCCAAAAAGCGGTTTCGGCAAAAACCCCTCTTTTTTTCCTTTCTAAAGCGTCTTCAGACGAACCCCCGCCGCCCTTAGTGAGAATCGGGGCCTCTACGAGAATATTCTTAATATTTGAGGCGGTAGAAACGGTCAAGGGAAAACCATTATAGAAAAATATCAGAGGGTTATTTTTAGGATTGCCTTTTAATGCCAGAACGCTCAAATCAACCACCGCCAAAGAAACTTCGGCCGGAACCGGCTTGCCCTGATAATCCTTGGTTGTTATGTTTAAAGTCACCTCCTCCCCCGGCAAATATTGATTCTTATTGGATTTTACCTCGATGTTAAGCTCTTTTCTTTCGGTATTAATTTTAAATTCAACCTGGCCGAACTTAATTTCCGGTTTTGAAGAAACCAAAAGTACAGAAACGTATACGTTGGGCGAGTAATCTTCCTGAACCGTAAAACTGTATTTATAAAGATTGCCCTTGATTTCTTTTATCTGATAGTCGAAAATCCTGCCTCGTTCGACGGAGATGAGGGCTTTTGCTTCCGGATAAGGAGATTTAATAATGATTTCTCCCTGGTCCCCCACGTTTAAATCGATTTTGGCGACTTCCAGCTCCAGTTCGGTGTTTGCGGTCGGCCTGATGCTGACTTCTCTGTCGCCGTAAATATAAATATTATAAGTGGTAAA
>JBDRKR010000003.1:0-15374 GCA_043813805.1 Candidatus Nealsoniibacteriota bacterium
AAAGTGACGACAAGTTAGTTATGCCGTCACTATATTATTTATATTACCGATATTCACTACCAGTGATACCTTCTATTTATTAACTCGATATCCTGCTTAATATACTTCTTCATTACACGGGCAATTGCCTTGCAATGTTTGAGCGTTTCTGGCTCTAATGAAGGAATAACCTTTTTCTTCACTTTATTAATAAACTCTACTGAGAGTGGAAAGGTTGAAACCATCCAACTCTGACAGATAGAGTGTTTATAATAAGTGTAAAGCCAGCTGTCATATCCCCTTCCTCCGGTTTGGTCGTGATGGATGGTTAATTTGGTTAGTTCCGCTATTGCTTCCCTGAACGAAGGATTCAATTTATCACCAGAATGTTCTAATGCATTATTTAATGCTTCGTTTGTCTTCCACTCCCATCCATCTGCCACAGTAATGTATTCTTTTCCATTTTCCATCCGATTGTAAGTAAAGACGTATTCCTTACCTGTCAGGTATTCAATGGTAGCTGCTACCACTTCTGACAAAATGAATTCTTGGATGGTAGGCAATCTGTTTTTACCCATACTAGAGGCGAAATATACGAGCACCTCTAAAATATGTCCTTGAAACTCTCCTTTTCTGAAAAATTCCTTTATGCTATCTGTCTTTTCTTGTGTCATTCTCTCCCCCTTTTAAATTGTATAGTGCTGTATGAGTAGTATATTATTTTCTAAGAAAAGGTCAAGTCCTACCAAAAAAACCGCCCGAAAGGCGGTTCTTTGAATTCTCTAATGTCATTATAGAATTTGGGTGGCTAAGCAGATTCGAACTGCCTCCGAGAACTCCACAGGTTCTAGTGCTGCCATTACACCATAGCCACCATATGCTATCTCTTAAACACCCTTTTTATATCATTTTTAAGAAGAATTGAGAAGAGCCGGATAAAATCAGAGGTAAAAAATGTGAAATAAAACAAAAAGAGGGTCGTTTGACCCTCTTTATTTTTGGTTTTTCTTAAAAAATCTTTTTACCTTATAATCTTGCCTTTATGATGGCTTTGATCTCCTCAACGGTTTTCTGGTATTTCGTAGCTGCGGCTACCGCCCAGATCTCAAACTCAGCGTAAACCTGATCTTCGACCGATGGTGGCGGAGGCGGCGGAGGTGGCGGAGGCGGCGACACCACTGCCCCCTGGCTATCCCAATATAGAGTATAACCGGAGGTATAACTACCGTCTCTTGTGTCATAAAAAGACGCACTTATTTCCTTGCTGCCGGGCTTGAACTTAAGTAGAGCCAGATAGCCATTGTTTCCACCGTGGTAGTTTTGCCAATTGGCCATAAGCCCATTGGTCACCGTGCCGCTATCGGTGGAATCCACTCTTGTTGATCGATACGGAGGATTGGTAACATGCCCCCCGGCCACAAGAATAACGTTCGGATTTTTCTTGATGAAATTATCTAAAAGATGTTGTCCGTCTCTTGACGAATCTAGGCGATAGTAAGCAGTGCTGTAAGAATCATTGTGGCGAATGGGCTTGCCGTCTTCCCTTAAATAGCAGTGAGTCGAAATAATCACTTGGCGGTCAGCATTAGCATTAATAATGTCCTGCGCCCAAGCTAGTATCTCGGCTCTCGGGAAGAATTCTAATGCCAATACAAGGAATTTCTGCTCGCCGGCGTTAAACCTGATGTAGTAATTGGCGGTATCACCGTTGTAAGCTCCGCCATACCAGGTCTTACCGGCAAAGTAACTCTGGCCGAAATACGTGTTCCATGGGGATGTATTCCAACCATAACCATAATCGTGGTTGCCGACAGTTGGCATGTAGATCAGCCCAGCATTTTTGATTTTATCCCAGCCTGCCTGGCCATCTATAAACTGGGCGGCGCTGGGTGAATCAACTACATCGCCGAGGCCAACCGCTGCCGTAATATTCTGCGTTGCTGCGTTATCGGCTACCCACTGCATCATTCCTTGATAAACCGCAGGATATCTTGCCACCGCGTACTGCGTGTCGGGTATCAGAGCAATGGTGAATTCCTGAGACGTTAACTGCGGTGGAGTGGTAACGATCAGGTCTGTTGGTGAGTCGCTGTACCATCGCCATGCGCCGTCACTGGCGTATGACCAGGCCCGCACGTAATACTGGGCGTTGCCTGCTAACCCCGTCAAGGCTGCGGTGTTCCCGGTTTCAAAGTATGCGAGAGTCCCGTCAGTAACACCCGACGGATAGCTGCCCTGCTTATAGCGCACCAGAGTTTTTGTCGCGCCCATACCCTCAACCCATGACACTATCGCCGACGTGGCGCCGGTACCAATAGACTTGAAATCGGTCGGGGGCAACGGCTTAGGTAAAATATTCTGTTCGTAAGCGACCGGGGGTTCATTGACATAGGTTACGGCCAGAGTAATGGGCATATAAGTCGCGTGTTCCTCTGCCGCTGCCTGACGAGTCGTATATATTATATCCGTACTCAGCCCTTCGTGGTCATCCCAGAAGAGAGCAATGTTGTTCCCCGGCATCCAACCGGATCTCAAGACTATCTCTTGGATGATAGAGGCGATATCGGGGGAAGCGTACCGGGTGCCCGATGTCTGCGGTCCAATATTATTATACAGTATCCGCGCTTTGGTCAGATTAGCGTCGCTGGATCCGCCCACTACTGTTCCGCGCCTTGCTTTATAATCGGTAAGCGTACCGAAGGTATTAGCGCTATCGGCGGCTTGGCCGGTAATTACCGAGTTTGCTTCTCCCAGACTATAACTTGTTTCTGCGGTATAAGTGAAATTAGCGCTGATTACTTTGACGCCTTGCGGGACCTGCAATCCTTTAAATAACAATCCTGTACCGGATTTTTGTAGACCGCTGGAATAATAGCCGACACTAAGGCCGGTTTTGCTTAAGCCGGGTATCCAGATAGAGCCATTCCAGTAAACACGTATGTCATCGGTCCCGGAGGAAATAGTTGAAGTAACCGTGACGGGCGAGTTATCAGCCCGCACTTCGTTCATCGGCAAGGACGATAGGAACAAGACGAGAGACAGCAAAACTAGTGAAACGATTTTAATTGATCTCATTGTATTCTCCTTTCTCTTTTTTTTACAACTCGCTCCGGTCAATCAGTCCAAATCACCTCCTTTTTCTCCATATTTTAAAAAAGCTGCTCATCAAGCATACTAAACTCGGGGAAAAATGTCAAGATTAAAGTAAATACAAGTGCCCTCGCGAGGAATCGAACCTCGATTATACCCCGCCCCTTGATTATGCCCCTGGGAGGAATCGAACCTCCATCATCTTCTTAGAAGGGAGATACTCTATCCATTGAGCTACAGGGGCGTAAAGGGGCGGGGCATGTTCTATCCGTTGAACTACGAGGGCGGCAACCTCAATATCTTATCTTAACTTTCCTACTCAGTCAACCTCTTTTTTAATTCGGCGAGCAACTGTTGATTTTGATAAACAGACCCGATATAGCTCTGAGCGCTGCCCAAGCCGAACTCCTGCCACATCTTTGTCCGATAGCTCAATAAGGGTATCTTTTCTCCCTTTAAAGCATAGAACTCCAAGAGATTTACGGCGCTAAGAAGTTTCGAATCGACTGAAATGACTTTCGGCTCTTCCGGCTCGACCGGGGCGGGTTTTTCACGATTTTCTTGGAAAGGATCAATGTAACTTTGAGCATCAGCTGCTGCAAATCTTTTATCTCGCGTTTGCCACTCTTTTAAAATTTGCTGATAAAGTTCTTTTTGGAACTGGACGGTTCCACCGATAGAATTTGATTGAGATGTCCTAACTAAAATATCGTACCTATAAAATACCAGGGCGCCCAGCACCAAAACGACTAAGAATAAAATAGCTACGGCTGGAAGCAGATTTCCCGCCAAGCCCTTCAGAAAAGCGTTGCAGATATTTTTTAATTTCAAAATAAATTCTTTATTCATAGTTATCTGGTATAAACTTTCATTTGGAATGAAATGGCGATATCGCCGTTGGTGTTTTTCGTCGGCTTGTTTAAGCTTAAGCCGGACAAAACGATCAAGTGCGGGCTTGATTCGATCTTATCGAGAAAGCGTAAGAAATTTGTGAAAGAACCGGCCATATTAACTTGAAAACTCATTGATGGCCAAACATCTTCCACCTCCCCCGCTTTGGAAGTGAAGGGCATTAAATCAATGGTAAGTTTAACCCGCGCAGCTTCTTCTTCAAGAAACTCGATAAACTCAACCGGCTCTTTATTATCAACGAATAATCGATCTATTCTTTTTAAATTAGCCTGATAGATCTCGTAAGTTGATTGGAATTTTTTAAAATTCTCACTCTTTTTTTCGAGCTCGGCTAAGATTCCTTTCTGGATGAAAAAAGCTTCCGAATTTTGTTTAATACTTAAAAACAGCGGACGGACAACGAACCCCGCTAAAAGTACGGCGATTACCCCCAAAATTATTAATGATATGTTTTTATTCTGAATCATAGGGTCATCTCGAAACTGGCGCTAAAGTTAATGTCGGATGGTTTCACCCAGCTTGAGGGCGGGAAATAAACGCCCTGAAAACTTGATTTTGACTCAAGACTTTTTTTGAAGTCGAGCAACGCCTCTCTTGTCCCGCTATGGCCGGTTAACGAAATCTGGAAACGATCCTTTTTATCCTTGTTGGGATTAAGCGATAATGAATTTAAATATATCCCCTCGGGAATAATTTCTGATATTTTCTGAAGCAATTCGGTAATCCGGGACTGTCCTTCGTAAAACGCGGCGAGTGTCGTGAGGTTTTGATTGACAGCGCTGATTTCTTTTTCAATATTTTGGGCTTCCAATGTCGCGGATTTTTGCTGTTCGCAATCAACAAGAATTTTAAAACCCCGGACCTCGCCGGCAAGATAAATATTTACTGAAAATAAAACCAAAGAGAACGTCGCCAGGAAAAACAAAACAAAAATACCCCAAATAAAAGCCAGGCGGAGTTTTTCTTCTTTCCTTAAAATGTCCCTTTCTTTTGGAGGCAAAAGATTAATCATAATCGGACTCCCCTTAAAGCTAGCCCCAGAGCGGTGGTATACCTTAAAGACTCTTCGTACGGCAAAGGACTTGCTTTTTTTGATTGACTGCTTGTGATATTAATCCATGGATCGCCCAATTCTACCGGCGTTTTAAGTTGCCGCCCCAGAAAATCGGCCAAACCCTTTAAATTGGCTCCTCCGCCGCAAAGTAAAACCTTCGTCGTTTTTTGATTATACTTAGTTTGACAATAATTAATATATTTTTCGGATAAATTGACGAAATCCTTCAACGTCGAGCTTAGGGCCTCGGCATTTTTTTTACCCGACTTGTTATCACTGATGCCGTTTTTTATTTTTAAAATTTCCGCCTCTTTAAAACTGATTTTTAAATCCTGGGCGATGGTCTCGCTGAAGTTTTTGGCCGAAATCTGGGAAGTTGTGGTAAATCTTAACGACTGCTCGAGAAAAATACTGAAACTGGTCCGGTTCTCGCCCAGATCAACTAAAACCAGAGCCTGAGAATCCGTATTATCTTTAATTAAAGCGCGCGAAATAGACATGGATTCGATCTCAAGCGCTACGGGTTCCAATGCCGCCTCCCTCAAGACGTTTATATATAGATCAACGACGATTTTCGGCATGGCGGCGATCAAAACGTTGAGTTTATTGGCTTTGGTATCGCAAGAAATGATTTGAGAGTCAAGATAAACTTTTTCAATCGGCAGAGGAATATAATTTTCAGCTTCGAAATAAACCGCTTTTTGCACTTCCTCTTCTTTCATCAGAGGAAGATGAATAACCTGCAAAAAGGCTTTTTCTTCAGGCAAAGAGATGACCACATGCTTAGTGCGTATTTTTTCCCCGCAAACTTCTTTAACAGCTTTCCTGATGTTTTCCGATAAGGCTTTTTCGTTTTTTATATCGCCCTGCTCAACAATTCCCGGATTTATCTTAGTTTCACCGAAAGAAGCCAGTCTAAAAAACTGCCCGTTTTTTTTGAGCTGGACGATCTTCAAAGATGAGTCGGAAATATCTAAGCCGAAAGCTTTTGGCCTTAAAGTTAAAAAATCAAGCATTGCTTTTAGTTAATTATATCACTTACTCGGTCTCTCCCCAACTAATAACTTTCCAGGAGCCGCCCGGTCCGGTGGAAAACGTCGCATTTTCTAAACCGCTTTCGTATTGAATTTCAGCGTTATTTTCAAGCTGTATTTTATATCCTGTAACTTCCCTGGCTTGCATATTGTTTTTAAGAAAAATAAGCCCGGCATTGGTGTAAAAAATTGCACCGGCCGCA
This sequence comes from Candidatus Nealsoniibacteriota bacterium, assembly GCA_043813805.1. Classification (GTDB taxonomy): domain Bacteria; phylum Patescibacteriota; class Minisyncoccia; order Minisyncoccales; family MHMH01; genus 2-02-FULL-43-13. Next base: position 6,273 of record JBDRKR010000003.1, read on the forward strand.
TTGTTCCTGACATTGATAACGGGATTGGTCGTGTCATTTTTAGTAGATAGAATTAAAATATAACTCCCTGGCTGGCCAGAGCCGCTCAATTGCGTGCCGTTTTCCACCGTAATCGTCCCGCCGGCAATAATAATGCCGCTCAATGAATCGTAAGAATTGTCCAATTGCACCGTCGAATTCTGATCAAAAATGATATTGCCGGTTACGTAAATGGTGCCGTTTAGTGTAAGGGTGCTGCTGTTGCCAATGGTTAAATTCTTGGGGGCGGCCAGGGTCCCTATCTGGACGGGACCCATCGTCTGATTTACACTGACAATAACATCACTGGTAATCGTGCCGCCGACGGCGGCGTCTGCCTCCCACCCATCAATTTGAGCCAAAGAAATAGGCAGAGAGACGTCCTCTATCTCGCCCGGTCCCATGTCAACAGCCGCTCCATAACTGCAGCTGCCATGGCTTCCTCCGGAAACAAAATAGAGAGTCCCCCCAATATTGGCGTTGTCGCAGGTATGGACGGTGGCGTCTTCCCCCACATCAATCCCCTCGATTTTATTGCCATTACCGGCCACAATAATACTGTTGGTAACAGTTCCTCCGCCAGTCACGCTTCCATTCGAAAATACATTACCCAAAACCTTACTGCCATTCCCCATAATCATGCCCCCTTCTCCTACTTGGGACCCGTAATGAAAGGATATTTTATCGGAAGAAATTGAGTAAACGACCTGAATTTTTCTTACGCGATCAGACGCACTACCGGTTGAAGTAATCGTTCTTGACCCGCCGATAATATTCGACACCTCAACAGCAGCTGAACCATCGCCGATATTTAAAACATAAGGGCTTGACCAATTCTTATTTCTTGCCAATCTTAAGGTGATATCTTCCATGCCCCCTTCGGCCGTATAATAGGCCTGGGCAGATTTAACAATATTTTGAATAATTTTCTGTTCATTGTGGGTTAGTGTAAAAATACCGGCGGCAATGCCAAAAATAATGGCCATGACGGGGAAAATAATAAAGAAAGCGACGAAGCCGTGCTCCCGGAAATTTTTAGTTTTAGATTTAATATTTAAATATTTCATGCTTAATTGGGCCTTAAAGAGACGGTTGAGATAAGATTAATTGATGCTTGGTACTCCGGTCGATTCTGGGGATTTTTATGGTTAATTTCCAGGTCAATCTGCACGGAGCTGGTAGCTATTTGTATAAATTCTAAACGGCTGACTTCAATATTATCTGGAGTTAAAGCAATAGAATCCCCTGATTCTTGTTTTAAACAAAGCGTGACGCCCTCGCACAAGTAAAAATCAACATACCCCGTTTCTTCTCCCGGCGATAAAGAACGCAGAGTTTCCAGGGAAAGCTGAGTGATTGACGAGGTTGGGGTATAAACACTCTTTGCTCCCCTGATCTCATGGGTTATTATTTCCATGACGCGGTAGCCGCTATCTGAAACCTCCAGCATGGCCCCGACTTTATTATGAGATTTGATCGCCCAAATTAAAAAGCTTAAAACAGCTAAAATTATCATCGTCAAAACAGCGATATAGATTAAAATTTCTATTAGGGTAAACCCTTTTTTGTAATTTTGAATTTTCATTCTTGCCAATTGGTAAAATAATTAACCAGTTCTACCTGATGGACATTGCCCCTTTCCTGCCAAGAAACGGTTACTTTTACTTTTTTGGTCTCCGGGTCTTCGGCGCCGGCAGCAACAATATTATCGCTAGCATCACGATAAACTTCCTCAAAAATTACTTGCCGGGTGAAAATATCAACGGTGCCCTGGCCTGAAACTAAATCCCACCGAGGCGGGACCGTGCCTGTTTTCTCCGGATAGTAAGGAATATCAACGCTTAAGACGCCTAAGCCGTCGCTTAGCCAGCTGGTTTGATCCCGAAAATCTCTGACTGCCTCCATCGTTTCTTGGGCCAAAGCATTGGCTCTGGTGGTTTGATCAACTAAACCCGCAACCTTTAAAGAAAAGCCGATCAGGCTGAAAAAACTGATTAAAGTAACTCCCAAAATACTCACCGCCAATAATATTTCAATCGTGGAAATGCCTTTTTTATTGCCAACTTGCGTCTGAAGCATAAATAGATGTTTTAATGGTGTTTAAACCATCGGCCGAATAATTAATCAGAAATCCGGAGGGGTCATCAGAAAGTTCTGCTTTTAAGGATTTATTGTTATATCTTCGGTCGCGATGGATGCAAAACTGAGTTCCTTCCGTAAAATCATTTAAGCGATGGGTATGAATTTCTAATTGCTGAATTTCTCCAAGCACATCAACCTCGCCCTGCCAATAAATTTGACCGTCTTTCAAATTATCAGCAATGACAATAGTTTCAATAACCCCGCCCTCAAAGCTTAAAATTATGTTTTCAGTTAAAGTGCCAATGTTTCTGTTGTAATCAAAATGAATATGCCGTGAATCTTTAATCCTGTCTGAATCAGAAGGTACGGCACTTAAGCTTGCGCTAACCTGACCCGAGCTTTCAATATAAAGAGACTTTTGGGAGGCGGGGTTAGTTATTAACCTTAAAGAAATTGTGCCAAACTGCTCTGTGGTGCCGGTCACTTTTTTAAAAACAATCTCGGTACCCGCATCAGCCAAATTAATTGCCTCAATTTCAACGCTTTTCGGCAATTGGTGGACCTCATCAAAAGAAACAACTCTTAAGGCATAACTCGTTCCCTGGAACAAGGTGTATTGATGAGGAGAAATTGCGGTGGAAAAATAGACGCCCCATCGGGCACTTCCTTCTGATGCCAATGTTTTATTTTGAGCAAATCTTAGAATGTTAATAATTTGTTCGACTGAATTGTTTAAATCTGACTCTTTCTGGAATAAATTAAAAGAAGGAACGGTGGCAGCGGTCAAAATAATCAAAATCCCGATAATAATTAACAATTCGACAATGGTAAAGCTCTTCTGAAACATATTATTTGATCTCCTGAAGCATGGAGTACATCGGTTGAATCATGGAAATGGCGAAAAAGCCCACCACTCCCCCGATGATCAGCATCAGTACCGGTTCAATTACCGCCGACAAATTTTTGGTGGCCTGGGAAACTTCTTCTTCAAAAAAATCGCCCAATTTTTCTAAAATCGTCGATGTTTCGCCCGTTTCTTCGCCCACCTCGATCATTTGAATAACCGTCAAAGGATAAAGGTTGTGATAAAGTCCCAAGGCGGCAGAAAGCTTTTCCCCCTTTTTAACTTTTTCCAGGCTGACCACAATAGCATTTTTATAAAAGGAATTGCCCAGAGTGTCGGCCACAACTTCCAAGGACCTCGTCAAAGGCACCCCGGCTGAAATTAAAGAGCTTAGGGTTCTTACCGTGTGGGCGGAGTTAGTTTTTTTAACAATCACCGAGATCACGGGTAATTTCAAAAGCACGGTATCTAAAATGATTTTTCCCTTGCTTGTTTTAAAAAATACTCTGGCCAGCAGTAAAAAAATAATCAGAAAGAGGGCGGCCAAATACCATTTTTCGGCCAAGAATGTGCCCAAACTGATGACGACTTTGGTCGTTATGGGAAGTTCGGCCCCTAATTCTTCAAAGGTTTTAGCTAATTTGGGCACCACCATCACGAGCATCATAGCCCCGATGCCGATCATGGCCAAAACAATCACCGACGGATACATCATCGCCTCTTGAATCTTCGACTTAAGAGCGTGCTCCCGCTCCATCTGCTTGGCCAGAACATCAAGATTTTTTTCAAGAGTCCCGGACTCCTCCCCCACCTTAATCATGCTGCAAAAAAGCTGCGAAAAAATACCGGGGTAAAACGCTAAAGAATCTGAAAAATTTTCTCCCTTAATAATTCTTTCTGATATTTCTATCAACGCTTTTTTAAATTTCTTGCTTTCCGATTGCTCGGCCAGGGTTTTTAAGGCCCGGGGAATTGAAATACCGGCGGAAATCATCACTTTTAAGTTCCTAGTCAGCATCATCTTGTCTTTCAGAGAGACCGAGCCAAAAGAAAGAAGGCTGCTCCAGGACTTAAGACTTTTTTTCTTCTTTAATCCCTCCTCGGCGGCCGAAATTAAAACATATCCTTCTTGGCGAAGGATTCTGGCCAAATCTTGTTTATCTTTGGCCTCCTTATAGTCTGAATAAGGCTCTCCTTTTTGAGACTTAGCGGCAAAAAAATATTTCGGCATTATTCAATAATAACCCTGAGGATCTCTTCAACAGAGGTCACCCCTTGCGCGGCTTTTATAAACCCGTCTTCGAGCATGGTTCTCATGCCCTCTTTTTGAGCCTGAGCCTGAATCTGACTGGCATCGGCTTTTTTCACAATAAGATCTTTGATGGTTTCGTTCACAATTAAAACCTCATAAATGCCGATTCTCCCCTGATAGCCGTCAAGGCGGTCTCGCGAAGGCTTGGGCCGATAAAAAGGGACCTCCTTTAAGCTTTGTTTGGGTTTGGCAAGTTTTTTATCTTTTAATATTTTTAAAATGCGCTCCAAATCGCAATACTTGCCGATGTTTTTTAATTCGGACTCTTTTAAATAATATTTTTCCTTTTCTTTAGAAAGCTTTTTAATAAGCCTTTGGGCAATGATGATATTGATCGTTGAGGAAATCAAAAATGGCTCGGCTTGCATATCAATCAAACGAGGGATGGTGCCGGCGGCGTCAGTCGTATGCAGGGTAGATAAAACCAAGTGGCCGGTTAGAGCGGCGTTAATGGCCAGTCCCGCCGTTTCATCGTCCCTGATCTCTCCGACCATGATAATATTGGGGTCTTGGCGCACCAGCGCCCGCAACCCCGAAGCGAACGTCAAACCGATTTTCGGCTTTACCTGTGTCTGGTTGACTCTGGGCATGCGATATTCAATCGGGTCTTCAATAGTGGAAATGTTTACCCCGGGAACATTTAAAATTTCGACAATTGAATATAAAGTTGTGGTTTTACCTGAACCCGTAGGGCCTGTCACTAAAATCATACCGACCGGCTTTTTTAAATTATCCTGCACCCGCTCTAAGGCTTCATCCCTCAGCCCTAAAGCCTCTAAGGTCAGGGCTTTTGCGGTTTCTGACAATAATCTCATCACGATTTTTTCGCCGTCAAAAACCGGCAAAATTGAAACCCTGATGGAATATTTATACTCTTCAGCTTCAACTTTAAAACGTCCGTCCTGGGGCAACCGATGCTCATCAAGCTTCAGGTTAGAAAGCACTTTAATTCTGGCCACAATCCCCGAGCTTGTCTGTTTAGGCAGAGTCATGGCTTCATGCAAAATTCCATCAATACGATATCTGACCACCACCTCTTTCTCTAACGGCTCGATGTGTATATCTGAAGCCCTTTCTAAAATGGCATGTTTAATTAAAGTATCAACAATCCTGATTACCGGCATTTCTTGAGCGATTTTTTCAAGATCGGTTGTTTCTTCCACGCCCTCCTCTTCCTTGATGGCCCTGATCGCCCCCGCGTCTTTCTCAATAATTTCTCCGAATTCGGCTTCAAGGGTTTTTTGGTACTGCTTTAAAACATTTTTAATGCTTTCGGGCGTAGTCAGCCTTGGTAAAATCCTCAAATCGGCCTTCTTTTGGATAAATTCGATTGTTCTTAAGTCGTCCGGATCAAGCATAGCGACCTCCAGCTCCTTGCCCTTCTTTTTGAAAGCAACGATGTTATTTTTTCTGGCAATCGGTTCGGGAATAATTTTCAGAACTTCAGGGTCAACAGTTTCTTTTTCCAAACTAACGAAAGGTATCCCTAGAATATAAGCTTCCAGTTTAATCAGCTGGGATTGATCAATCAAACCGTCGGAAATCAAAACATCTTCCAGTTTTTTCTGGGATTTAGCCGCTTTTTTAAGGGCCTGTCCGAATTTTTCTTCAGAAACCAGCCCCGCATCAAGCAAAAACGCTTTGAGTTGTTGCGGTTCTACCCGCATAATATTTTGTGGCTACTCGCCGAGAGCTTTTTTAATTTTACTTACCACTTCTTCTAAAGTATAACTTGCTTTGACTAAATAGGTAGTCGCGCCCAATTCTAAGGCTTTTTCGATATCGCCCATGGACTCCAAGTTCGTCAAAACAATAATGGGGATGTCTTTAGTCGCCTCGTCGGCTTTTAGCGCCTTTAAAACTTCGAAGCCGTGCATTTTCGGCAAGATAAGGTCAAGTAATATGAGATCGGGAATTTCGGCCTTAGCCGCTTTCAAACCAGCCTCTCCGTCAAGAGTATTTATCACCTTGTAACCCTCCTGTTCTAAAACATCTCCCAGGGTTTTCTGAAGGGCTGCCTCATCTTCAACGAATAATATTTTTTTGCTCATAAAATTTTTATTTTTTAATTTTTATGGTAAACCAAAACGTCGACCCTTTACCCTGTTCGGACTTAAAGCCTATTTTTCCTCCTGATTTTTCCACGATCGATTTGGCAATATAAAGACCCAAGCCTGAACCCTGTGTTTGATATTTCAGAACATTGCTGGAACGGAAGAATTTCTGGAAAATATGCTTTTGATCCTCTTTAGGAATACCGACTCCGCCGTCTTTAACCGAAAAGATCAATCCACCACCCTTGGACGCAATACTTACCACAACTTTTCCGGCACCTTTAGTATAACGGACGGCGTTATCGATAAAGTTTTCGACTACCAATTTCAACTGGGAAGAATCGCCAAAGACTTGGGGCAGGTTCGGTTTTGATATTTCTAAAACTATTTCAACGTTAGATGCTAAAGCAATAGGATTAAATTCAGCAATAGCCTCTTTAGCTAAATCAGAAAGGTGAAACTCGGCCTTATGTAAAGGAAGCCTGCCCTGCTCGATCCGAGAAACAATCAGGAGCGAAGAAACCAATTCCCCCATTCTCTTTGTGTTGTCTGTTAAAATCTGCAAATAGTCGGCGGGCTTGCCTTCAATTTTACCGAATCTGCCTGAAACTAAAATTTCCAGCGCCCATTTCAAATTGGAAAGAGGCGACCTCAATTGATGAGAAACAATACTGACAAATTCTGACTTCAAGCGATTGGCTTCGGCCAACCCTTCAAGACTCCTCGTAATGCTGAAAGTAAGCACAAAAAGAATAAGGGTTAAAACAAGAACGATCAAGGATACCGTGTCGGGATCGGCTACATAGCGCGTTCCTAAAATATAAGTAATAACGGCCGTCGCAATAATAACAGATCCCATTAATAAAAAGAGGAACTGTGGGCAACGCCACATGCCAAGGCCGTATTTCTTGCAAGTCGCCCGGATATTAAGTTGTTCTAAAATTTCCTTAATACTCATCAATTAAATTATATCATATTTGAAAAGCAAGCGGAAATATGATAGATTAAAAATTGCTTACGGGGTGTCGTATACCGGCAGTACGCGTGCTTTGGGAGCATGCAGACTGGGTTCGACTCCCAGCACCCCGACCATTCGGCACTTGACATGATTTTTGGGTTTGTTATAATGGGATCAGTGGCGGAAGTTCATATATCATGGGCTTTCTGCTTGTCAACAAAAAGAGTTCTTGAAAAGGAGCTCTTTTTGTTTTAGAATACCTATGTGGACCTGGGCCCGTGATGTATGTAATAACATTCCGCCATTGACAAGCGGACAAGCGGGTGTGAACCCCGCCGGGTCCACATCGCGGGTGTCGTATATTGGTATTACCTCAGCTTTCCAAGCTGATGAGAGGGGTTCGATTCCCCTCACCCGCTCAATAGTATACTTTTAGAGTAAATCTCTTTCATTTCCCCTTTATTTAGGGCATTTTCGGCAGGTTCTAACCTGGCTTTTTCTTCATGCAGGGCTTTTACCTCTGAAGCCGCCCTTTCGATGACAATAAAAGGTTTGAATTCATTTCTCCAGCAAGGATAGGAAACATATGATATGTCTGGACATCGTTATTGCTAACGCCCATTGCACGATCTTGCACAACAAAAAAACCCACCAGTCATTTGATAGGTTTTTTGCAGGTTAAACTTTATAACTTTATAATCCCTATAGGATTTATAATTTTATAAAGTTCGGGTTTTATTCTACTTTATTCCCTTATTCAGATTTGCCGTTTGAAAATGCAATAGAAATAACCAGATTGTCCGCCAAATGCACCAGGATTTGCCACGGGTGGAAAACTTTTGTTCGGGAAATTTGGAATATCGCAGGGGTTTGGAATAGCATCCTTGATCTGGAACCCAGGTTTTTAGGGGTGTTTCGGATATTTTGGGGGTGTCTCACCGATGCGTCTCGGTCGTTGGTTTACTGCTAGCCCAAATTATCGTAATCAAAGCGAAAATATAAAAAACAACTCCTGTCCAAAAGGCAGTTGATATATTAAAACTCAACGCTATCGCCACTGCCAGCACTGAAGCAAAAACCGATGCAGCCCCGTTAACACCCCAAAGTAAAGGAGTGAGATGTTCTGATTTTATTGAAGCTATTTTCATCCCCAGGGGAAAAGCCATGCCCATAAAGATTCCTATAGCAAAAAGTATAATAACCGCGATAGTGATTCTTATTATTGTTGTTGCGCCATAAAAAAGTTGGACTGCCTGTGGTGTAAATAGACCGAAAATAACCAATACGGCCAACAGGAAAATCAATCGCCTCGTTGCCGACCGCCTCATTTGGACCATGTCTATCTTTCGCGTTAAATAACTCCCCAAGCCGCTAGATAAAAGCAAAGAGAACAAAACTACCGAAAGACTATAAATAGGATTGCCCAAAAAAACAATCAGTCTTTGCATCTGAGAAATTTCGATCAACATAAAACCAACTCCTATGGATAAAAAATACAAAACCAATGGCCAACTTGTGCGTTGAAAAACTTTCTTCCTTTTTAAGACTAGTGGCAAAACAATGCACAGCATAGAAAATACGAACGTAATAATCAGCAAAAATCCTATCATCACCACTGCCTTTAGATTGAAAGTCATTTTCCCCTGCTCCCATAAGCTACCGTTAAATACATCCTTCAGCCGCAACATCTGGAAGAAAAAGGGCGAATTATCAATCGGCGCAGATATGTCGATAGGAAATTGATCAATGAAAGTTTTGGAATTTTCTCCCGATGCAATAATTGCAAAATTGGAGTCCAAAGCAAACCGCGGACTTAACACCAGCTCAAATCCCA
>JBDRKR010000004.1:0-19660 GCA_043813805.1 Candidatus Nealsoniibacteriota bacterium
TGATTTTGCCAATAAAAAAATCCTCCGGCAACGAGGACTAAAACAACAACTGAAACGACTAAAAAAATGGGCTTTTTTATCATAAGTTTATTAGTTAACGCTGTCTATATTTTACAAGCGCCAAGAACTACTGTCAAACAAAATTAAGGGGAGTCCGACTCCCTTTAATTTACCTCGCCACTTTCCAGAAATTATTACGAATGTCGGATAAAAACAGGATTAAAGGTGGCGTGAAAAATATTAAAATTAAAATGCCGCCAGCAAAGAGTAATTGAAAAAAACTCATACCTTCCGTCAGATACGTTATTATAAAAAGGACTATAGGAATAAATGCTAAACAGAAGTTAAGAATATAAAGCCATCTTTTTTTAAAACTTAAGAGGAGGATCGGGGGCAACAGACAATATGCCAAAAAGAAAGGCGCTAAAAGGAATCCAAAGTCCCCAGACCCACTAGTCTCCATAAGTAAAATTATGATCGCAATACACGATACTATCATCCACCAGGCAGCTATTTTTGTTTTGACCGGCAATTTATTTTGTCGCACCTCCTGCTGTTGTATATTTTGCTCCATGGTTTTGAGATTAATTGTAAATTAGTATATTATATCAAAAAACCGCCTCTTTGGCGATTCTCTAAATGAAAGAGGTTTAGCCTCTTTCATTTTAACCCTTGAGTACAGAAACCGGCGAATGATTTATATTCTTTCGCTCACCAGTTTTCCTACAATGTTTCTAATTTTTTTTTGAATTTCCGGATGGTAAATTCCTTTAGAGCCCGATGAGAGTTTCAAGTTAATTGACGAATCAAATTCAATAAAATCCTTGCCAACTCTTTCGGGATAAAGATTGATGCCCCAAAGATCATCAAATTTTGATCCCTCCTGCCTTATAAGCAATTCCCGCTCGTCTTCATGATGATAACCGCCGATGGCCATAATTTCTTTTTCCACGTCAACTACCGCTTTAACTAAATTACCAAACTGTTCTCGCGCGATCAGCCTGAGTTCATCTTTGACAATTCGATCTTTGACTACTGTTATTTCCATTTTTAAGTTATAACACCAATAAACTCGTTCGGCAATATCAACCCCGCTGAGGGAGCATTGAATAAAGAAATTATTCCGATGTTTTAAAAATCTTCCGCCGATAAATAGAAAAAGTTAACAATGTACATATCACAATCAAATATACGGGAAAGGCTAAAGATGAAAAATTCCATGTTTTTATTGCGACAAAACTCGTAGACGCACTGAACATCCCGGCTATATAAGGGCCCGCCGATTCTGTTTCTGGATACTTCCAGGATTTTATCAGAGTCGGAATTGCGGCGAATCCATCGCTTGCTATTGCGAATATAATCGCGATTACAGGCTCTTTGGTTATCCACCAAAGCACCAATGCTAATGCTGAAAAGAATCCGCAAAAATAATCAAATTTTTCCAGTTTCCAATACGATTTTTTATTTACAAAAGAAGCAATAAAAACCAGCAATGGACCGAATCCCGCCATAAAGACCGGCAATACGGCCCAACCGACTCCGCCTGAAATTGCGGCAAATGTGGCTATAATCGGAGCAATAGACCACATCAACCAAGTAACCCTGTTTGGTTTGGTGTTTCCTCGCAGTGTTCCTTTGATATAGGAAAATATGCCGACCAGTTGAGCGAAGGCTCCCACGAAAACTAAATATTGCAGATATTGAATCATTTTCTTTTACTCTACCAAAAAACCGACCAAAAGGCGACTTTCAGATGAAAGAGGTTTAGCCTCTTTCATCTGAGCTCTTGGTATTTTTAATTGGAAAAAATCAGGCTCTTGCTATAATATACTTATGTTTACCCTTATCGGCATAGGTTTTGTCGTATTTCTCAAATTCGCGATTCCTGTCGGCATTGTTTTTTTCCCTTTTGCGGCCGGCATGGCTAATTTCGTGCTGGATACCATCGATGGAGACATATTGATCCCGCTTGGTTTGAGCGATTCAGCCTACCAGCCCATAGATAAAATGGCGGACTGGGCGACTTATCTGGGGATGATCTTTGCCGCATGGAGATTCAGATGGAACATACGGAAATGGATTTACGCCTTGTTTGCTTTCCGAAGCATAGGGCAACTTGCCTTTTTTGTCTTTGGAGACGAGCGATTGTTCTTCTATTTCCCTAATTTTTTAGAACCGCTGTTTTTAATCTATGCCGCGATATTCTTTTTTAAAAAAGCCGAATCTTATAATTTTTATTTAAAATACAAATGGGCTATCTGGATTTTCGTCATACTCTACAAAATGCAAGACGAATACGTCACGCATATGGCGAACATCGACAGATCGGACCTTATAAAAGGACTATTTAACAAAATATTCTGAGTAAATAGATCAAAACCCGGCGAAGGTGCGGATGAGAGATATAGGTATGGCCAAAACACGGTTGTCTTTTGCAATAAAGCTCAAGCCCACCACTTTGCCCTCAATATCAAAAAGCGGGCTGCCCGAGATGTTTTTTGACTCAAAAATATTCGTCTCGATTAATTTGTTGTTAAAAGCGGTGACAATTCCGGCATTAACGGTGTTTTGCGGCGACGTGGTGCTTGATATTGCCGCGGCAAAATCAGTGCCTACCAGAAAAACAGGTTCAGCCAGCTTCATTTTTTCGGGATCGGCAAAACCGCGGCTTTTCAGACCGCCCTTTTCCACTTTAACTAAAGCCAGATTATTTTCTAAATCCCTCTTTAATATTTGGAAGGCCTGCCATTTGCCGTCGATAAAAAAGGAAAATTCCGATTCCTTGGGCGTTAAACTTGCCAAAGTAACAATCAACCCGTCGGAGGTCAAAACTAAACCCGAGCCCGACAAAACTTCACCTATCGGAGTTTTGGTCTTAACTCCAACTATCGCCGGCAGAACGTCCTGAACCGACTTTTTAATGGCCGTATTTTCCTGGACATACAGCGTGGTTTCCGTTTTCTCGGTAAGATAAGTCGGGCCCTGCTCTAAATTATATTGTTCGAAAAGCGGCCTTTCAACAAAGTAAGGCCACAAAATCTGGTCGGCGAAAATGCCGCCCGCCATGCCGATTAGAAACAGCGCTAAGATTTGGATGAGATTTTTTGCTGCCATTCTTTTTTAGCTATTAAGTCGCCAATACCCCTGAAAACAATCTGAGAAGCCTCTACGTCAATAATAATTTCTCCTTTTTCTTTGATTTCCCCGGCAACGATTTTTAAAGCCAGGGGATCGAGCACCAATTTTTGAATAACTCTTTTCAAGGGCCGCGCTCCCAAATTAGAATCAAAACCCTGCTCTGATAAAAGATCTTTGGCTGACTGAGTTACCTTAATCGCGATGTTTTTATTTTTTAAACGCAAAATCACCTTTTGAAGCTCCAGCTCCACAATCTCTTTGATGTCTCCCCTGCTTAGGTGGTTGAAGATAACGACTTCATCGACGCGGTTAAGGAATTCGGGCCTGAAATTCGACCGCAGAGCTTCCATGACTTTTTCTTTCAGATTTTCGTCCTCGCCGGTCTCGCCGTTACCTGAAAATCCCAAAGCGCCCATTCTGGCGATATGCTCTGAACCGATATTAGAAGTCATAATTAAAATAGTGTTCCTGAAAGAAGCAACCCGGCCCTTAGCATCGGTCAGCCGCCCGTCTTCCAAAATCTGCAGAAGGATATTGAAAACTTCCGGATGAGCTTTTTCCACCTCGTCCAACAAAACAACGGCGTAAGGGCGGCGCCTGATCTTATCGGTTAATTGCCCGCCTTCTTCGTATCCGACGTAGCCCGGAGGGCTGCCGATCATTTTACTTACCGTGTGCTTCTCCATATACTCTGACATGTCCAGCCTGACCAGAGCTGAGGGATCGTTAAAAAGAAACTCGGCTAAAGCCCTGGCTGTTTCGGTTTTGCCTACTCCGGTAGGCCCTAAAAACATGAAAGAACCCATGGGACGTGACTCCTCGGAAATCCCGGCTCTTGACCGTCGGATAGCTCGAGCAACCGCAGAAATCGCCTCTTTCTGGCCGACAACTCTTTTTGCAAGAATGTCTTCCATTTTTTCCAGTTTTTTCGCTTCCGCCTCAATCAAACGGGTAATGGGTATGCCGGTCCAGCGCGAAACGACTCTGGCCACTTCCTCTTCCCCGACCTCTTCTTTCAAAAGGCGGTTCTTTTTCTGGAAACGAACGAGCTCTTTTTCTTTCTTTTGGATTTCTTTTAAAAGGTTGGGAATTTTGCCGTATTTTATTTCGGCCACTTTCTGCAAATCGGCTTCGCGCTGAGCTACCTCTGTCTGGAAATTCAAATCATCTATTTCTTTTCTCATGCCCCGAACACTCTGAATTAAATCTCTTTCGGTTTTCCATTTAAGTTCCAAATTTTTGGCTTTTTCCTGTAAATCCGCCAAACTGCGGTTAATGCCGATTATTTTTTTCTTGGAAGAAGCGCTTTTTTCATTTTTTAACGCCTCTCTTTCAATTTCCATCCGTTGGATTTCCTGGTTTAATTGATCAAGCTCCACGGGCTGCGATTCAATTTCCAATCGCAAAGCCGAAGTCGCTTCGTCCATCAAGTCCACGGCTTTGTCGGGCAAAAATCTATCGGTAATATAGCGCGCCGAAAGTTCGGCCGCGGCCACCAAAGCCGAATCTTTAATTTTGACGCCGTGGTGGACTTCGTATTTTTCTTTAATACCCCTTAAAACGGCGAGAGTGTCTTCAATTGTGGGCTCAGAAACATAAATCGGCTGAAACCTTCTTTCTAAAGCCGAATCCCGCTCAATATATTTTTGGTATTCTTTCAGGGTAGTGGCGCCGATGGCTTTCAGTTCGCCTCTCGCTAAAGCCGGTTTTAAAAGATTGGAAGCGTCAATAGCGCCTTCAGCCGCGCCCGCTCCCACCAAAGTGTGGAGCTCATCAATAAATAAAATATACCGGCCGCCGGCCCGGTTGACTTCTTTCAGCAGAGCCTTAACCCTGTCTTCAAATTCTCCCCGATATCTCGTACCTGCCACAATCGCGCCCAAATCAATGGCAATGATTTCTTTATCCTTTAAGCTTTCGGGCACGTCTTTCCTGATGATTCTTTGAGCCAAGCCTTCAACAATCGCGGTTTTACCCACGCCCGCTTCGCCGATTAAAACCGGGTTGTTTTTGGTTCGGCGCGATAAAACCTGCATCAATCTGCGAATCTCGTTTTCCCGGCCGATAACCGGATCGAGTTTACCGGCCAAAGCAAGGTGCGTTAAGTTCCTGGCATATTTCTCGATCACCTGATATTTTGATTCCGGTTCAGGATCGGTAATGCGAGTCCCTCCCCTGATTTGCGATAAAGCCTTAAGAGTGTCGGCGTAATTCAATTTGCCGAATTCCAAACTCGTGGCGCTCGCCGATTGTAAAAAGCTGGCTTTGTCTAAAATTTCTTTGGCTTTGCTGTTGGTATCGAGCAATGCCAAAAACAAATGTTCAACGGAAATAAACTCATCGCTCATTTTAACAGACTCTTGTCTGGCCCTGTCTAAAATCTTAGCCATGTCTTGTGTCAAATAAAACTGGCCGAAAGCCTGTGGGGCCGCAATCGCCGGAATTTTATCCAAAGCGGCCCTGGCTTTTTTCTTCAAAGTTTCCAAATCCACCCCGATTTTTTGAAGCAAAGTCAAAACCACGCTCCCTTCCTGGGAAACCAAAGCAAGCAACAAGTGTAAAGCGTCGATTTGCTGCTGGCCTAAACCTCTCGCCGTATCTTGAGCCGCAAGGATTGCTTCTTGGGCTTTATTGGTAAAATTGCCATTCATAGGTTTATTGTATCACATTCTTTTTTATCATAAAATTTCAAACTTATCAAGCAAAACAAAAAACGGCTCGTGAGAACCGCCCGAGTTGAAAGAGGTTTAGCCTCTTTCATTTTAAAAATCAAGTTGGTGATTTACTCTTCGCGCTCGCCCAAGGTGACCTCGAGAGTTGATTCCTGCTTGTCGCGCAGAACCTTCAGAGTAATTTTATCCCCGGGGTTGTATTTTTGAATGAGTTTACCCAGGGAATTTTCGGCAGTGATCTTTTCGCCGTTGAATTCCAAAAGAATGTCGTCTTGTTTTAAGCCGGCTTCTGCCGCAGCCGAGTCCGCAATCACCGCCTCGTCAGTCTTTTGACCCGAAGCATCCCTGCCCACCCAGGCGCCGTAATCAACCGGCAAATCGAATTCTTCCTGAAGGCCGGGGGTGACTAAAACATAATAAACGCCCAGATACGGATAAACTATCTTGCCTGAAAAATTGACTTGAGTAATATCTTTTTTGGCCTTATTGACCGGAATGGCAAAGCCGATGCTTTGAGCATCAAGCACGGTCGCGGTATTAATGCCGATCACTTCTCCTCTTAAGTTGAGCAACGGCCCGCCGGAATTTCCTTTATTAATGGCGGCGTCCGTTTGAATGACGTCCTCAATTGTTTCCACAAAATCGCCGGAGGAAGCGGTAATCGTTCTGCCCAGGCCCGAAACGACTCCGACCGAAACCGTATTCCTGAACTCTCCCAAGGCATTGCCGATGGCAATAACCGTCTGACCGATTTGCAACTTATCGGAATCGCCGAGCTTCACTGTCGGAAAATCTTTCTGATTCAGGGCGCCGTTGGCATCAATTTTTTTTTCCGCTTCAATTTTCAAAATGGCTAAATCCTGCAAGGGGTCCCGCGCCAAAACCTTGGCCGAAAACTTTTGACCGTCATTTGTGAAAACCGTGTAATCGGCGGCTTCGTCCAAAACCACGTGTTTGTTGGTCAAAACCATTCCGTCTTTGGAAACGATAAATCCCGTGCCCGAGCCGATATTCTGCTTTTGAGTCCCCTTTTGGCGATATTGATAAGAAAAAGGATCGACAAGATACTGCTCGTAAACAGGCAGGTCTTTGGAAATGACGATATTAACAACAGCCGGCGAAACCTCGTTAACCGCATCAATAATGGCTTGTTCTTGAGTAGTTTGAGGAACGTATTTTTCCGTTATTGTCTGTTTTTCAATTATTTTTTGAACACCTGACACATCCGCAAGATGGCTTTCTATCTCTGAATAGAAGAGCGAACCGGAAAAAGCGCCGGCCAAAAATCCGAAAAAGGAAGAAAGCAAAACAATAAGAACTATCGTCTTCCAATCCGCCTTTTTAAAGAAATTAATCTCTTTGAAATCAAATTGTGGCAAATCGTAAAGCGACATGGGGGTTTTTCACTTTTTACTTTTATAATCTTCAATGGCGCCTTTAATGGCCGTTTGGGCCAACTTGGCGCAATGCACTTTGACCGGCGGAACCGGACCGATTTCATCGGCAATGTCCTCATAACCCACTTTAATGGCCTCGGCAAACGTTTTACCTTTTATTAAGTCGCACATCATGTCGGAAATCGCCACAGCGTGACCGCATCCCATCGTTTCAAATTTAGCGTCTTTAATTACCTCTTTACCGTCTTTTTTCCCGACGGTAATATAAATTTTCATGATGTCGCCGCAACGCAAATTCTGCGTATCGCCGACGCCGTCGGCATTCTTAATTTTACCGACGTTTTTCGGATGCATAAACCGGTCAATAATTGCTTTTGAGTAGTATGGTTTCTCCATGTTAATTTGAGTGTAACGAGAATCAAGGTTCTCGCGAAGCGAGGTTCTTATTGATTATACCCCGAAATTTTTCTTAATTTTTGGATGACCGTAGGTAAAACCTTAAGAACTCTCTCAATGTCTTTTGCCGTATTGTATTTGCCGAGAGTCAGCCGCAAAGATCCGTGAGCCACGGCCTCCGGAAGCCCGAGAGACATAAGGACATGCGACGGCTCCAAACTCCCCGAAGAGCAAGCCGAACCCGTAGAGCCAGCAATCCCTTTTTGGTCCAGGGCTACGACAATCGCCTCGCCCTCAACCCCGTCAAAACTGATATTGACGTTGTTGGGCAGGCGCTGGGTTAAAGAACCGTTCAACCGGGATGCGGGGATAATTTTCAAAATAGTTTTAATCAGCTTGTCTCTGAACTGCCTAATCCGTATATTCTGAATTTTCAGTTTTGGATTTTGGACTTCTTTAATGGCTTGTCCCAAACCCACGATGCCGGCAACGTTTTCCGTCCCCGATCTTAAGCCTCTTTCATGCCCCCCGCCATAAATAATCGGCTCAATCTGTGTCCCCTTTTTAACATAAAGAGCGCCGACTCCTTTGGACCCGTAAATTTTATGCGAGCTTATCGTCAGAAGGTCAACTCCCAATTTTTTAACATCGCAGTCCAGGAAATTCACCGCCTGGACGGCATCGGTATGAAAGAGAACTTTAGTTTTTAGTTTATAGTTTATAGTTTTTAGAAAATCTCCGATTTCGGCAATCGGCTGGATGGTGCCGATTTCGTTGTTGGCGTACATAATCGAAACCAAAACAGTGTTTGGTCTTAACGCCTTTTTAAGCTCAGAAATCTCAACAACGCCGTTTTTGCCGACGGGCAGGTAAGTAACTTCGGCTCCCCGCCTCGCAAGAGCGCGGCAAGACTCCAAAACGGCCGGATGCTCAATTTGCGAAGTGATGATGTGGTGCTTGGCAATTTTGGCGGCTTTTACAACCCCAAAAATCGCAAGGTTGTCAGCCTCGGTAGCAGATCCTGTAAAAACTATTTCTTCTGACTCACATCTCAAAAACTCAGCTAAAACCTCGCGAGCTCCGCCCAGCGCCATGCTCGCTTTCTGGCCGAAGCCATGAATGGAAGATGGATTGCCGAAATCCTTTTTTAGGCAGGCCGACATCGCTTTGGCTACCCTCGGGTCGCAAGGCGTTGTCGCCGCATAGTCTAAATAAATCTTAGGCATAATAATATTGTATTATAGTCGGATTTGCCTTAAAAGAAAAGGGCTCAACGGATATCAATATAGTCTCGGGGAAATGATTTTTTGAAAAGATGCTGGCAAATATTGTCCATCGTATAACGCCCGAGTATCAGAAAAACTCCTTCTTTCTTAAAACGACGGGCCGAACTTTCGGCTCCAAGGCGACGCTTAAATCTTACCCTGCCAAGCTTTCTGATTCTTCTGCCAAATTCCGGTTCCAGACCGTAAAAAATATTCTCGTTGAATCCTCCGATTTTATCAAAGGCCTCCTTTTTGACGGCAGAATTGCCGGTAACAATGGATGCGCCGATGTTCAGCCAGCGATTGAAAATTATTTCCGCCGGCGTGGCTAAAAATAAATAAGTAAAAAACAAAGCCGCTTCGCAGAATTTCCCGCCGTCCCGGTAAGCGCACGGACCGGACAAGGCGACTAATTTCGGTTCTTTGGCAAACTCCCGAGAAAGCTTCTCTAAATGATCGGGTGATAAAATCGTGTCGGCGTCAACAAATATTAAAATTTCTCCCTTGGCCTCAATCGCCCCCCGGTTATAAGCCCTGGTCAATCCTTTTTTAGGTTCTCTGATAATTTTCGCTTCGGGCAAGGCCATCCGCGCCACTTCTTCGGTTTTATCGGTGCTGGCGTTGTTGACTACAATCACCTCCAGGGATTCCCCGGAAGGAATCTTCAAAAACTTAACCGATTTTAAACATTTTTCAATGTAACTCTGTTCATTATAAGCCGGAATAATGAGGGAAAATGTCATCATAAAAAATTATTTTCTTGATTTCTCCGTTGCCCAAAAGCCCATATACTTCCCCAATAACAAGCGTGTTTGGGCATCAAGAGCGGGCAGGGCTGTGAAGAAAATCATAATCACGGGAAGTAAAAACCACTCCAAGGCGAAAAATAAATATTTTATCCTGCGATAAATCTGGGGTCTCGGTGGCAGCAGAACCAAACTGGAATAAGCCGAACCCAAAAGCCCCAGCATGGCAATGGTCAAAAACCTGCTCGTTAAAAGCGGCAGGTTATAAGAAAGCATAGTCCTGTTAAATTCATCGCCGCCCAAAACGACCGGCAGCCAGCCCAAGAAAAAGACGACAAAAGAAGTCGTCGCCCAAGACCAATGTCCCTCAAAAATCGTCCACGTTAATGAAATCTCTTTCGCCAGCGGTATTTTTTTATCCTTGAAAAAACCGAAAACGAAATAAGCGATTTCGCCGGCCCCATAGGCCCATCTTCTTTGCTGTTTGTAAATATTTTTCATCGTCCGCCAGAAACTTGAAGCGACATTGGCATCCATGGCAATCGGATAATACATCGGCACGACCTTATAATCACCGCTATACCTCAGAAAGCACTGCCAAAAAATACGGGAATCGTCCGAAACCACATTAACCTGACGGAAATCAACGTCGACTAATGCCTTAAAGCTCATCGAGTGGGAGGAAAAAGTAATTAATTTCTCCGATCTTTCCTGGCACATCATCTGCCAAAAAGTGGCCGAGAAAGCGAAAACGCGTGAAATGGACGGAGCTTGCCAAATATTATTATTATAAAGCGGAATGGGCTGGAAGCTCGACCGCGTGGGCGAATCTGTGGTCAAATAATAGTGAGCCAGGCAACTGAAATACTTGGGGTAGACGCAAGTATCGGCATCAAAATCAGAAACAATAATATTCTCGTAGGGAATGCCGAGATGATCAATGATTTCCTCTTTAACTTTTCTTGTGCCCCAGGCGTCGTTCGCTCCCTTACCCATAATCTCACCGGGCAAATCGGCCGGATGATAAGTGATTAATAGTTTGAAAAACTTATCGTTAAATTCCCGCTCAATATTAGCTCCAAGCGCGTGAGCATCACTGCCCGCTCTTTCTTCGCAGGCTAAAACAATAATCATCCGGTCTTTGGGATAATCGCTTTTCAATAAAGAAGCAAAAACTTCGCTGATAATTTCCAATGATTCCTGGTATCTTGGGATAATAATCAAGTGGTAAATATCGCGCCATTTATCTCCGGGCATTTCCCGGAGAAGCGCCAGCCAGTCCCTCTTTTCATTTTCTCTCATCTTTTTATAAGAAGATGATAAATGGAAAGAAAAATAAACCGTGCGGAAGAGCCAATAGATGACGAAAGGAATAATAAACATGGCCGCCCACACCGGCTGCATCCAGGAAAGCAAAACAACGGCCAACAGCGTTCCCAAACTGAAAACGCCCGGAATAATTTCCATGATTCTGAAAAAGAATCGTTCTTTGGGATTTTTAAGGTCGGCCGCCCGACCGATTTTCAAATAATAAAAAGGGTCCATTAAATCAATTAAATAAACTCTTTGACTCGTTCCAGATTTCAGGCTGACCCTGCTCGTTTTTCATCCAATACCACCACTCAGCGCCCCATAGGTAAAATTCCTTCAGGCCGGTTTTTTTGGCTAAATCGATATTGTATCGGAACTGCTCCAAGTCCATGGTCTTTTGCTGCTCTTTTAGTGGCGTGTCATAAAGAAGCTTCGGACCCCAGGGCTCTGCCTGCAATTCAACGGAAATAACCTCTTTGTGAAATAATTTTCTGACCAATTCCGCCTTGCGGTGATACATAACCGACGGAAAGGGGTATGTGAGATAGAAACCGAACTGACTAATCCAGACTTTTTTGTATATTGTGATGCCCACAATATCGCCGATACCAGCGGCTTTAAACCAAAACGATCCTTCACCGCTTTCGGCAATAACCACCGGCCGGTGTTTCTCATCCAGCGATTTTATCAGACTTATTTCTTTTTTCAAGAAATCTTCGTCGGCCCAGGGACACTCGCCAAAAACAAAAAACGGCTCATTTTCCACCTGCCATCCCTTAATGGCTTCGGAATCACGATAACGCAAAACCGCCGTCTCCAGAAACTTCGTGATTTTTTCCTGCTGCCCCTCTTTCCCAATTTTTTCCGCCCATCCGGGAATATGGCATTCCGGCCAGCGCGGCGATTTCATCCCCACCGCCAAGAGAATCTCCACACCGCGTTTTTGAGCTTCGGCAATTTGCCAATCCAGGTCGGTAAAATCGTAATTATCTTCCTGAGGCTCGATTAAATCCCAATAACTGGCTATTTTTACCCTCTTGACCTTCAAATCATCTAAGAGCGCTAAATAAGTTTTTTGCCAATCGAGCCTCAAATACTTCGCGTGCTTTTGGGAGAAAACAACTCCCCAGCTGATGTTTTGAGCGGGCTTTGCGCTGCCGACAAAAAAATAACCCGTGATAAGCAGAAAAATAACGATTAAAATTGTCAGAAACAATAACATTGTTTTAAAAATTATTTTCATAAATTTAAAGTACCAAGATAATCAATCCCGTTCCGATAAATAAAATGGCGATTATTTTTTGGAAAATAGCTTTCATAGAAACCCCTTCTTTCAATATTTGCGGAAACTTTTTGGAAATTAAAACGGCAAAAATCAGTAAAAAAACGTATTTAACCCCATCTAAGGCGTTGATGATGCCCAAATACGCCAATGGAGCCAAGGCTATCGCCCAGTTCTGTAAAATCACGGCCAACCCTCCGACAGTTTGATTAGGCAAAACAACCATCCAATTGTTTTTTTGAGCAATCTTAGGACCATGTAAAATATCATCCCTCACCTCTTTAAAGCCGAGGAAGCAGAGGGAAATCAGGACAGCGCCGATTTTTGTCCAGATCAAACCGGAAATGAACGGCTGCTCGAGATAAACAAACTTAATTAAAATAAAATAAACGGCGAAAAGTCCGGCGGCCAGAGCAGAGATTTGCAAACTTTTAAAGGAAAAGGTTTTTCCCTTCTCCCGAGTAATCAGGAAAGCTCCGGTTAAAAGCAGGCAAAAAACCAAAATATCGGAAAATGCCAGGCCTGTCCCACCCCACACCGCGGTAAAGCTAAAAGTGAATAAAGGAAGAAGCGCTCCAACGGCCGGAATTATCCTTGAGGTTTCAAATCTTTTCAAACCCACGAATAAAGCAAAAATTGCCAACGTATTAAAAACGCCGGCCAGCAACGCCAAAATCAGATCGGGAGTTTTGGGCACGGACAAAAATCCGAAAGGCACCAATGCCAAAACGAAAATTCCCGAAATCCCCACGTAAAAAGCGTAAACCTTAGAATCATTAATACGCTCCTGTAATATGTGCTTATCAACCAAGTGGACCGCGGCCAAAAGAAAATAAGAAGAAAGTATGACGATCAGCCAAAGCATATTTTTTTAATATTAAATGTGCCCATTTTTTCGCCCTCCATGAATCCCTGCATGGCACACTCGGCCAAAAAACCCTGATCACGCCAGTCAAAAAGCCATTCTTTGACGTAGCGCACGTCTTTTTGTAAAAGGCCGAAGCCTGAGTTTAAAAGCCAGCGCTGGTTGAAATCTTCCTGCGAACCGATCGGCGGAGCGATAATAATGGGAATGCCCAAAGCCGCGTAAAAAGAAAGCTCTGAAGGCTTGGTCCATAAAACATCACTGCGTCTTAGGGCCTGATTGAATTTTTTAAAATAACCTTCGATCGTCTCGTCAAAAAGGATTTCCACGGCCGAGCCAAGCCCTTTGGTGTTTTCCAAAAAGTAATCCTTGATTTTGGTTTTGATGCCGGCTACTAAGATAATTTTGATTTTACCGGTTTTTATTTCCCGCGCCAGGTTTTTGACGATTTTAAGACCAAGGTCTTTTTGCGCTCCGGCGCCGCCGACGGCAAACATCAATGTAAAAGGATGGCTGGACTTCTGAGGGAGCCTGCCCAATTTTGAATTAATCAGCTCTTTATAGTTTTTAAAATGACTCTTTTGGGAATCTAGGTTCACTAATCGATTCTTTAAATCGCTTTTGAGAATTTCCATTTTTTTAGAACCGATATTTTCTTCGGGTAAGGGATAGCCGGTCAGGAAAACATTTTTGGGATTGACGCCGTAACTCTTCAGACGCTCGACTACTCTCGGAGTGGGAGCAAAATACTTAATCTTGCTTGTCTTGGGATGCAAGGGAGCCCAGGTTCTTGAAGCGTCGGTATCACAGACAACGCAATAAACCTGCCCGGGGTAATGAAAGGTTTCGGCCATAAACGCCGGGGTAAAAAAAGTGGCGATAATCGGCAAAGGTTTTCGCCCTGAGCGAAGTCGAAGGGTTTCAATCAGATGCTTTCCCCAATTCCCCCCTTTTATCTGCAGTATATTCTGTTTCAACTGAAAACTAGGCTTAGACAGATTTCTTTTCGGATAAAAATTAAAAATCTTCTGAGTGTAATCAAAAATCGCAAATGCTATTTTGCCGATAATTGGGGTTCTTTTAAAAGCGGAAATGAATTCGTAGCCTCGTCTCGCCGTTTCCCAAATTCTCTTGTCTTTAGCGGGAATATCCTCATAATCGTTGGCGTTGATGATTTTTTTTTCGACGGCCAAGGACTTTAAAGGAAAAGCGGTCCTTTGGTGACCGTATCCCATACTAACGGTAATAACCCACGCTTGTTTTTTCATTGTTTCAATTTTGAGCGAAGCGAGAAATCAAAAATATTGCTTTGCTATATTTTTATCTTACCAAACTTTTGGCTTTTTGTTTAGCCGCCACGCCAAAAATCCCAAAATCATCCCGGAAAGCAGCAGACACGACCAGTGGATATTTGTAATAACCAAAGACGCAAAAGGAAACTTTGAAAAAACGTCGATAACACTCGTAAGGTAAGCGATGGCCAGCCAAACCGGCCAAGATAAAACATAACCCAGCGGCCAAAAAAACATTGAAGCCAGGCCAAAAATAAAAATGATGATGGTTATGGGCGCCAAAAGCGGCACGATTAAAATATTGGCCACTGGCGAAAGTACGGGCATATACCCAAAATTATAGATTAAAACAGGCAAAGTAAAAATCTGAGCGGACAAGGTTGCGGCCAGCGTGGCTCTTAAGGGGAAAAACTTAAAATCGGGCAAATGCTTTAGCCATTTAGTAAAACTCGGCTGGAGATAAATTATGCCCAAAATGGCCAAAAAAGAAAGCTGAAACCCGATGTCCAGCCTCAACAATAAAGGATTGAAAAACAGCATCATGGCCGCGGCAAAAACTACGGCTCTCGAGGCCGAAGACAACCTGCCCAAATATTGAGCAAAAAGAAAAATACCGCCCATAATGCCGGCCCGCACCGCCGAGGCCGGAGCTCCAATTGTTAATATATATAAAACAATTAACCCTGCCGAAAAATAAAAAGCTTGTTTTCTCCAAAGTCCCAGTCCCAAAAAAACGTTCAAAACTAAAATAGTGATGATGCTGATGTTCATTCCCGAAACTGCGGCAATATGACGCGTACCGGTAAAATTTAATTTCTCGCGCCACTCTTTTGAAATACCGCCCTCATCGCCAAAAACCAGGGCTTCCAAAATCCCGGACTCGGGCGGGGAAATAAACCGGCGGATTGATTCCTTAAATTTATTTTTAAAAGACAGTAAAAGACTCATTACGGGATTACCCGCCCCGGCCCCCAGAACCTCGATTTTAGGCCAGCTCATCACTGCAAAAATTCCGTCTTTTTTAAGATAATCCCTATAATTGAATCCGTCAAAAACAGGCGGCGTTTCCAGCTTACCCGTAATTTTCAACCTTTCGCCATATTGATATTCCGGATAGCGGCTCGTTGTCACCAAAATCTTCCCCTCAATTAAAGGATCTCCGACTCCCCTTAATGTAAGTTTAATTGACGTTTCTCGGATATCCGGGTCTTTGATCACAATGGCGGTAAAGCTGACATTTTCTTCTTTAATCTGAGGAATATCCGATAAAACTTGTTGATGGCGCCATACGCCGAGCGCCAAAAATAACAAACAAAAGCCGGCGCAAACGAAGACCGCCTTCTTTTTAAAATTGAGGGAAAGCGGGACGGAAGTCAAAAACACTCCCAAAATCAAAAACCCCAGCAGGAGCGGCTGGAGCGGAAAAAATATCGGACCGATAAAAATCCCTGCGACGAACGATAAGCAGAGATATAGAAAAATTCGCGAAGCGGTCATTTGGTAATATTAACGGAAATCGGAGCAATTTTCAAACAAAAAAGCAATAAAAAGAGCGGTGACTTTGACATCATCGCTCTTTATTGCCGTGGTTTCTTGCAGACAAATCTTTAATCGCTGCCGCTGCATCTGGTGGCCGCACTAAGCGTTTCCGCGAATTCTTTTGGAGTCGTGCCGGATCCAACCAGTCCAGGCGCCCACTTAAGGTCCCCGGCTTTCATGTTTTTGAGGTCTTCTTCCATAAGAATAACCAGTGATTCGCTATCGTAGTCTATTCTGTGTTCTAGCTTGAAACCTCTTTGGTTGACATTATTCTTCCATTGCGCCTCAACATCGGGCAGCATGAAAGCTATTCTCTCCTTTTCGTTGACGAGAAAGAGCGTAGGATCGGCGCTATATGGCCTGTTTGAAAGAAGAGAAACCGCTTCTTTGACAGCTTCTTCGCTTAAGCACACGAAATCTTTTCCGGTCTTTGAGACAAGCGCCGGAAACCTTCCCATAAGCCCGTGCTTGAGTATAATGGAATATCCCTCGCTGATTCGCCACCCGTCAAGATTTGAAAGAGCAAGCAATTCTGAAGATCTCATCTTCAACCTCCTTTCTTTTTTTATACCTTTTTCTCACTTTTTTTCTTGATTGTTTTTTTTGCCTTTTATTAAATCTTTAGCTAAACAATCGCTACAAGAAGAAAACTCTCCTTTATGGTCACAAAATCTAACAGCGACTGACATGGCATGCGCATACATGCCTTTTTGATTTTTCATAATCTCTAAACAGTCTTCTCTGCCCATTTCGTACCTCCTTTTATATTTTATAGTTTGACACTAACCAGAAAAAAATCAAGCCCTG
This sequence comes from Candidatus Nealsoniibacteriota bacterium, assembly GCA_043813805.1. Taxonomy (GTDB): domain Bacteria; phylum Patescibacteriota; class Minisyncoccia; order Minisyncoccales; family MHMH01; genus 2-02-FULL-43-13. The sequence continues at coordinate 16,711 of JBDRKR010000004.1, forward strand.
ATGGCTTGAAATTGTCGACTCCCCTTGCGGGTTCAGAACCATCTTCCAGGGGGAGAACTGGAGGCTCCTTCGGACGCGGGCGGGTCGCTTTGAGGCAAGGCCCGTGTCTCACGTTTTCGGATTTTTAAGCTAAAATGAGACAAATGAGACACAAAAAGGGGTGGTCGAGTGATCCGTACCCCGTTTAGTAGACACTATTAAGAATTAGTTGCTTGCAGGTTACTTGCAAGCCCAAAAGATGATTTCTGTATTGAACCGGAGTCATCTTTTTTAAATCCCACTGCCTTCTTTCATTATTGTAGTCGTTAATGTACTCTGCGGTCAATCTCTGCAGCTCTTCAAAGGTTTTACAGTTCTGGTAGTCGACCTCATCTTTGAAGTGCCCAAAGAATGTTTCTATGGGCGAATTATCGATGCAGTTGCCCTTTCTAGACATTGATTGGGTCATGGCCAGTCCTTTGATTTTTGATATGTATTCCGGGCTGGTGTAGTGGAAACCCTGGTCAGAATGAATGAGTATATCTTTGAGAGAAGGCGTGTCCTTATTTTCTTCCATGTTTTTTATTGTGTCGGAGACAAGGTCCATCTTCACATGCTGGGACAGACTCCAGGCGACAATTTCTCTGCTGGCGATGTCTTTCGTGGCCGACAGATACGCTATATTGCCGGAAAAGGGCAGATAGGTGATGTCGGAGCAGAATACTTTTCTGGGAATGTCCTGCTGGAAATTTCTGTTCAGTATGTTTTTAAAGGTTCTGTGCTCTCTCGTCTTTTTCATGATTTCTTTGTAGGGATTTCTTCTCCTTATCTTGGTGATTAGGTTATATTTATTCTTGATTCTGACTATCTTCTTGTGATTCATCGTTACGCCTTTGTCTTTCAGCTTCATCTGTATTGTTCGCCAGCCGTATTTAGATTTTCCCTTGTCGAATACCTCCTTGATTAAAAGATAGTCGTCGTAGTCCTTGGGCCGGTTATCTATGGTTTTCAGCCACTTGTAGTATCCTGGCCTGGACACTTTGGCGATCTCGCACATCTTCTTGGGATTCTTTCCCAAATTTCTGATTATTGCGAATTTCTGAGACGGCCTTAAGACTATTGTCTTTTCCCTACCCGGAGTCGTGCTAAAAAACGGTTCTCAGCTTCAAGGTAGGCCACTTTTGCTTTAAGATGACCCATCTCCCTCCTCTTTTCGATTCTTTTTACTATTATTCCGGTTTCTCCGGCTCGACGGACCGGTCCGCCAAAAGCCCTATTCCACTGGTGCATCAGCTTGTTGGGCTTTCTTATGCCTATCAAGTCCAGATCAAACCCGGCTTCTTTGAATATTTCAACCGCGCTCAATCCCTCTTCGTTGTACTGCCTGAGGGCTGATTCCTTGAAGCTCTTTTTGTACCTCACGGATTTGGCGCCGCACCGGCGCACGTTTTTATTCTTGGACAGCTTTTTGATCTGCTCGTCTGTAAATATTTTTCTGTTCATATTTTTACCCCTTAATTTTATTCTCTGCATCTTAGCAGAATTACAAAAAAAGAGACACAATGTGTCTACTTTTTGGGGTACAGATCAGATCAGAGTTGTCTCAATTAACAACTAACTAGCACCATTATTATATCATGTCTTTATCTAAAGAAACAATCAATGAGTTCAAGGTAATCTATAAGGATAAATATAAAAAGGAGCTTACCGACGCCGAAGCAAGCGAGGCGGCCAATAATCTGGTCGGGTTATTCAATGTTTTGTTCGACATCGCCAACAGAGAACTCCGATGGAAGCACAGGCTCAAAAAAGAGCCCGAGGGCTTCCATTTGGACGGCGAATACACTTGCTCAATCTGCCACCGCCAAGTCGCCAGAGACGAAAACTGGTACGACCAATGGGGCATCAAATGCCTGCTCTGCCAGAAAGCGGTAAAAGGAGGGCTTGTACCGGGTTTCGCCTGCCGGCACAGCGACAGCCGGTATACAATGTGGCAACTGCAAGATAAATTCGGAATCAAGCATCCGACCGCCAGAAAACTGGTCAGGCAGGGAAAACTCAAAGCGCGGATAGTCCCCTACGCCGACGGCAAACCGTATGAGTATGTCTTCTTGAAAAAAGAAAATCCCGACCTTGTGGATCCGGACAGGAAATCCCCTGCCAGAAAATCATACGACAGGAATTATAATAAAGTTATGGAGGCGAGAATCCGGGAAGAAAAGAAAAAATCAAAAAATCATCGGTAACCAACTAAAAAGCATTTTTAAATGTATAAGAAGGATAGCCGCGGACAGGCTGTTTAAATTTAAGCGTTCCAATTACGCATCCTGGATTAGCCGATGCAAAACAAAAGTACTCTACATCCTTTGTGGGATTATTAATCGGTTGATTTTCTAAAACCTTTATTAATGGTTGAATAAATTCAATCCACTTACCCTCTTCGTTTGCTAAACTAGAGTCGAGGTCGTGATTTTCGAGAAATTGCTTCATCTCTTTTCCCAATCCATCCATGTATGCAAACTGCATTACTGGCGACATTGTCTGTACTGATGCTGGATTGGCTATTTCGCTTAATGCTGTTTTGTACATATCATCTATTATTATTTTCATCTGCGGAGAGATGTAATCCTTTTTGATATGAACTGTCCAGTCGGAATAGAACTTAAGTAAGGGATATTGAGCACTACTATTTTCATGGTCGAGGATTTTTCTTAATTCAACCATAAAATAAACCACGTGGCATTCTTCTTTTAGTGAAGGGTGCTGTGATAAAAATGTTTTAAATTTTTCTATTATCTCTAATTGAACCATGGGACTTAATTATCTAATTATCCTTTTCAAAAAGAATATACTTTTTTAAACCTTCCGAGAAAAATTTATCGATGTTTTTATACTCTCCGCGGTATTGAGTAATCAAAAACTGACTAAAATTATAGTCTATTTTATCTGGAGTAAACCATAAATTCATTAT
>JBDRKR010000005.1:0-13796 GCA_043813805.1 Candidatus Nealsoniibacteriota bacterium
CCCCAGGAGATTCTTTCGTGCCTCAACTTTATTTACCTAAAAATAACGCAACTAATGTCTCTTTAACTCCGACTTTCAGCTGGTACCCGGTTGAGGGAGCAAATTATTATGAATTTATTGTTTTAGGCGCAAAAATGATAAAGATCAAGACCGAAGAGACAGAACTGAATTTTGATCTCATAGCGGATGATGATGGATTCACAATTTATAAGCTGATAGCTTCCGATTCGCCTTATTCTTGGCAGGTTAGGGCATCTCAAGACGGGGGAGTAACTTGGGGAGCTCGGAGCGAAGAGCGTAAGTTTACCACCAAAAAATCAGCTTCAACCTCAACGCCAACACCTACTCCTAGCCCAACGCCCGGCGGCGGAGGCAGTATTTTCTCCTGTCCTGAGTGTGAGAGCGAAGCCAGCAGCGATTGTCCGGCCAATCAGATTTGCAACCCTTTAAAGTTTAAAAGCATCGAGTGTCTGATCTGCGCGATTATTACGTTTCTCATCAAACTGGCCATACCGGTGGCGACGGTTATGTTCGTAATTGCCGGGATTATGTTTGTCACTGCAGCCGGCGATCCGGAGAGGTTTAAGAAGGCCAAGCGCGTGATGATTTATACGGCCGTGGGCTTTTCCATAATTCTGGTTGCCAGGGGATTGATTAGCGTGCTACAATCATTATTAGGAGGTTAAAAATAACAATAAAGAAAAGGTCGAGGTTTGTCTAATTTAAAATAAAAAAATGAAAAAAATAATAACAACATTAACTTTATTAATTCTACTTGCGGTTCCGACGATAAGTTTAGCCGTCGGCGAATATACGGAGATACCCGCAACGTCTCTTGATTCTCCGGGGGCCCTTCTTGATAAAATAAACACTATCGGTAACTGGGTCTTTTCAGGCTTATTGCTTTTAGCCGCTGTTTTTATGGTGATAGCCGGTTATTTCTTTGTGACAGGCGGGGGCGAACCTGAGAAGGTTAATAAAGCCAGGCAAATGCTGATTAACGCTTTAATCGGCGTGGCCGTAGGTTTAGCATCCAAGGGTTTAGTTACGGTAATTATGAATATTGTTTCCGAGTAAGAGAAGAGATTCTATCAGATCGAGATTTAATTCCCGGGAATCGATTTCCCGGGTTTTCGTTTATTGCGGGTTGCCAGCCACTTGTTTTGGGGTTAGAATTAGAAAACGTCGGAGTGGCGGAATGGCAGACGCGCCAGCCTTAGGAGCTGGTGGGGCAACCCGTGAGAGTTCGACTCTCTCCTCCGACACAAGAAACAAAAATACATAGAACGGTTCTATGTATTTTTTACGCGATACTATTTGCCGATTTCCGATATCCCCCAAAATTAAGGGGGATATCGGAAATCCAGACATCCGTCGTTGAATCTTTAATTTTTATTCTTCCTGTTGGACCGAGATTTTCTTTTTCGTCCTGCGGTGGATTTTCGGCATGGTTAATGTCAGAATTCCTTCTTTGATGGTGGCTTTGGCCTTGGAGGCATCCACTTCTTCGGGTAGGATCACCTTTCTCATAAACGAGCCCCAGTAACATTCCTGATAAAAATATTTTTTACCCTCTTTCTCGATTTTATTTTCTCTCGTGCCCCTGATTGTTATCATATCTTCCTCAATGGATATGTCTAAATCTTCCGCCTTAACGCCGCCGATGGTGGATTGAATTACGATATTATCTTCAACCTCGTAAACATCAATGGCGAGCTGCCCCTCTTCTTTGGAAGCCTGGTCTTCTGACTCAATTTTCAGCGTTTTAGTTTCTTTTTTGGGTTCCGGTTTTGGTTCCGGTTTAAGCTCGGGTGTTTTTTCCGGCTCAACAGTAGTTTTTCTGCCCGGGGCAGACCCGCCTTGGGCGGGCTTTTTAGCTTTGATTTTTTTAAGATCTTCTTTCCCGATTTCTTTTTCCTTCTCTTCTTCCAAACCCATATTTCCCCTTAATTTATTAAAAAAAGACATATTATTTTATTTACAAATGCTTTTTAATTTTTTGACTTTTTGGAATCCTACCGTGACAAAAATAATCAGCCCCGCTAAAATCATCATAGGCAGAATGAACTTGAAGATCCCTTCAATCTCCATTATAGAGAAATCGTAAAGGCCATGCAAGAGCGTGGCTAAAAAGATACCCTTGATTGTAAGTTTAATTTTGTCTTTCGTCCGGAAGAAAGAAAGGGCGAGGTAGTATCCCAAAAGCCCGGAGCAAAGAGCATGCAGAAACGTTGCCCCGACAAATCTGAAAATGCTGACCAAAGCCGCTTCAAAAAATCGGAAATGGGCAATCATCGGCAGTAAAATGAGCAGGTTCTCCAAAGCCGCGAATCCCAGGGCGGCAATGATCATATAAAGCATCGTATCAACCGGTTCGTCGAATTCGCGATTACGCAACACCATTTTTTTAACTACGAGATATTTGAGTATTTCTTCCGTAAAACCAATACCCAAAAAAGCGTAAAATATGATGAAAAGCAAGGGAGGGAGGCGGAATGCGGCGGTTGTTTCATAAAAACCGAGTTCTATCAAAGCGGTCGGTATGGTGGCGAGCATCCCGAAGAAGAAGATTTTCAAAATCATCTGTTTTGATTCGGGCAGCTTATCTTTGTTCAGAAAAAATAAAAGCCAGATAAAGCTGGGGGCAAGTCCGAAAAAGATTAAAATGGGGTAGATAAGATTCATTCTCTATTTTTAGATTTACGAAATCCTCTCAAATTTGAGTGGATTTCGTAAATCCAGTTATTCCGGCCAGTTTTCGACCATTAGCGAACTTTTATTCTTGCCAGGCAGTTTTTGGTAGATTTCCTCGGTGACGAAGGGCACGATAGGGTGCAAAAGCTTTAAAGACGTTGCCAAAACGTAAAGTAAAATCTGCTTAGTGTTTTCGTTTTGTTGATTCTTGGCCCGCTCGATGTATTCGTCGCAAAAATCATGCCAGAAAAAGTCGTAGATAGTGTGGGCCACTTTGCCAAAATCAAAATTTTCCAGATCCTTATTTGTTAATTTTATGGTTTTTTGCAAAGCATCGAGTATTTTTTTATCCGCTCCGGTTTTCGCTCCGGGTTTTTTAGTTGGAACAGAGTTTTGGCCGATCTGCATCAAGACGAAGCGGGAAGCGTTCCAGAGTTTATTGCAGAACTTTCTGCCCATAATGATATTATCTTCAATGAATTTCAAATCTTGGCCTTCGGTAATCTGATAAGCGATTCCGAACCTCGTCGCATCGGCGCCGTATCTGTCGATAAGTCCGATCGGGTCAATACCCGTGCCCAAGGATTTTGACATCCTCTGACCCTCTCTGGTGAGTACCGTAGCATTGATGTAAACGTTCCGGAAAGGCGGTTTTTTCATAAATTCTTCACCGGAGAAAATCATTCTGGTTATCCAAAGATTAATAATATCTCGGCCGGTTGCCAAAACATTTCCCGGATAGAAGGTTTCCAGATCCTTAGTTTTTTCCGGCCAGCCCAAAGTGGCAAACGGCCACAGGGCCGAAGAGAACCAGGTGTCCAAAACATCATCTACTCCTTCAATGGGAATTTTATGCCCCCACCACAGCTGTCTTGAAATGCACCAGTCTTTGATATTACTTAACCAGTCGAAATACAGTTTCTCCCACCTTTTCGGTGTGAACTTCACTTTTCCGGTTTTGACTGCTTTGATGGCGGATTTTGCCAATTCTTCCATTTTTAAGAACCACTGCAATGAAGGGATGAGTTCTATGGTTGTATCGCATCGGTAACATTTGGGAACCTGATGCACATATTCTTCAACTTTTTCCAGAAGTCCGAGGTTTGTCAGGTCAGTCACAACTTTTTGTCTAGCTTCCTGGACCTTAAGGCCCCGGTAGGGGACGGGGACATTGTCCGTCATTCTGCCCCGCTCATTAATTACTTCAACTGTTTCCAATTTGTGTCTTTGCCCGATTTCCTGGTCGGTCAAATCGTGGGCCGGAGTGACTTTGACAGCTCCCGTGCCGAACTCTGGATCAACTAATCTGTCGGCCACGATCGGGATTTCTTTATTGACCAAAGGCAAGGTGGCCTTTTTACCTACGAGGTTTTTAGTTCGAGCGGAGCGAGAACCAAGGTTCTCGAAGAGGTTCTTATATCTCTTATCCTGAGGATTTACCGCAACCGCGGTGTCGCCGAGCATCGTTTCGGGCCTGGTTGTGGCGACTGTAATATAATTTTCTTTGTTTAGCGGATATTTAATATACCAAAGGTTGCCCTTTTCTTCTTTATATTCAAGTTCCAGGTCAGAGAGGGAGGTGCCGCACCTCGGGCACCAGTTAACCACCCTTTTTCCTTGGTAAATCCAGCCTTTTTTATAATAATGCAGGAAAGCGGTTTCAACCGCTTTTGCATATTCTTTATCCATAGTGAATCTGGTGCGCGACCAGTCGCACGAAGCGCCCAATTTTTTCAGTTGGTTTAAGATTGCATTGCCATATTGAGTTTTCCAGGACCAGACTTCTTCAATAAACTTTTCTTTACCCAAATCAAACCTGTTTTTGCCTTCTTTTCTCAGCTTTTTTTCTACGATGTTCTGGGTGGCAATGCCCGCGTGATCGGTTCCCGGTATCCAGAGAGTTTTAAAGCCCTGCATTCTTTTTTGTCTGATCAGAATGTCCTGGACAAGCATGTTTAGGGTGTGCCCCATATGCAGCGTACCCGTTACGTTTGGCGGGGGAAGGCAGATGGTGTAGGCTTTCTTTCTTTTACCAGGAAGCTTGTCGGGATTAAAAAAACCCGATTCCAGCCAGAATTGGTATATTTTGTCTTCAACGATTTTAGGGTCGTAGCTTTTTTCTAACTCTTCCATATACATATCTTAGCTTTTTGCTTGATTTTTTTCAATTTTTAAGTTAAGATTTGAAATACCAAACAACTCCTGATCATCCCATATCGGAGAGGGGTCGGGAGAACCCTGCGGTTCTCCCGTGTAGGAAAAGATTAAAAACCGAGGGTTGTTAAGGAGTCCCGCCTTGGCGGGACGACCTATCTTGGTATTAAGTATTGGTCCCATCGTCTAGCCTGGTCTAGGACGCCGGGTTTTCATCCCGATAACACCGGTTCAAATCCGGTTGGGACCACAAACAAAATGAAAAGCTCTCAATTTTGTTGAGAGCTTTTTGTTTTGTTATAAAAGTAAGTTTATAGCTAGCCACATGAGTACCAGGTGCCAAGTGTTGTCGACAGCGACATAAACAATAGCATAAAAGACCTTGTTCTCGGGGTAATCATCTTTCAGCTCGCGGCTGTGTATCAGTTTCATCCATTTTGTACCCAACGACCAGCGATCTATCGGCCAGTGGCTTATGAAAACCGCGATGATAACCCAGGGATTTATTGTCCAGAGAAACAGGCAAACGGCTGTGGTATAAACGAGGCAATGAATTGTGCACCAGAGAACGCCGTTAAGCCCCTTTTCTGATTTCTTCAGCATCATCGCTTTATTCTGGAGAAGGTAATCGCCAACCAGGTGCCCCAATAGAATTCTTGCAAACAGATCAGTCATGGGACACCTCCTTTATCAGCCGCAGATTTTTGCAGAAATCAGCCACCTTCTTTTTCAGGTCGTCGAGGGTCCCGCTCGTATCAATGCACTCAACCGACAGTTTGTATTTTTTGGCAATTTCCAGGGTTTCTTCTTTGCCCGGTATTTTATTGATGAATTTCACTATTTCGGGAGTACCCCGGCCGATAATCCTTTGCCTGTTTTGTTCGTCGTTTTCGCAGCCCACGTAAATGATTTTTCCACCGAACCGTTTGAAGGCCATTTTGTCCGGTTGCAGGCCGTAGGGTACTTCTAAAAATACATTGGAATTGTGCGGCACGGATCGTAGAGCCTTTTTGACCAATTCCATCCAGGGTCCACCGATTACTTTTTTCAGTTCTTCGTTATGATTGATGGCGATATCAACCAGGTCCATCTCGCCGAAGGTCTGCAGGAGCAGTGGACGAAGCTGGTGCGTGAATTCATCGGTGTTGATAAAGACGTTCTCGGGATTTTCTTGGGCCACCATTTTGAGGAACGTTGACTTGCCCGAGCCGGCTTTGCCGACCACCATGAAAAGGTTTTTAATCTCAAGCACCTTTTCCAGCATTTTTGAAACAACCATCGGAGAAACCTGTTTGCCCAGCGCTTGTAGGTTGAGCCTCTCGGCGGCCTTTTTGGCGCTCGTTGAGGAAATATGCTTGAAATCATCGTCGCTTAGAAGATAAACATAATTCATTATTCCGAAACGTTCGCGGTTAAACAGCACCACCTTTTTTTCATAATCAAGATCCCGGTCGTCGCGGATTCCCCTGATCATCACCGTTTGCAGATTCTTTTTATCTCTGGCCGGTGATTTGCCGAAAACCGCGATTTTGATCTGAGGGCATAAATTGTATGTCAGCCACATTTCCTCGCAGTCTTTAGGGCTGAACCAGGCGTTTTCCTTGCCGGGATTGACGGAACAGACAACCCTGACTTTTTGGAAAAGCTCCACGGCTCTCTTGGCGATTTCTACGTGTCCGTAGGTCGGCGGGCAAAAGCTTCCGGGGTAGATAAAAAACGGTTTCATCTCGACACCTCCTTCACTTATTCTTTTTTTAACGTTCTGAACCCATCTTAATGCGGGACAGATCTGTTTGCGCCGGAATATTGCTAAAAAACCATCTTTAGTCTAAGATGAGAATAGAAATAGGATTAAAACTGTCGATATTTTTCGACAGCACGCAATCAATATGCTTAAAGAAATAAAAAATAACCTCAAAGAATTGGGGTTTGATAACAACGAAATCAGGGTTTATGTCGCTTTAACGCAGCTGGGAGAGGCGACCGCTTCCCGGGTGGCGAAGAAAGCCGACTTGCCGCGCACCACGGCCATCAGCCTGTTGAACAGGTTGAGCGATGCCAATTATTTCACCAGGCATATCTATAAGGGGAAGACCTATTATTGGATCGAATCGCCCAAGGTAATCAGCGGCGTTTTTGAGCAAAAGGTGCAGATTGCCGAAAATTTGAACAAGCTTTTGGATGACTTATACCGCTCCGAAGCCCGTTTTCCTTTTGTCCGGGGTTTTGATACAAGAACCGGCATCAAAAATTTCATTGATAGGTTTATGGCCGACTTGCCTCCTAAGGCGGTCATCTATACCATCGACAACCCGCGGGCCCGAAATTATGCCAAGATTTATTTCAAAAACATCGAAGAAATTCTTGTAAAACAAAAAAAGAAAAAAGTAGCCCTGACCCAGTCTCTCATCCCTTACGGGACGTTCGGCGATATCGAGGAATTCAAGCTTAAAAACCAAACCATAAAAATCAGGGAAATGCCCGAAGCGATAAAATTTGAATCTTCTTTATGGATCGCAGAAAATGAGATAGTTCATTTTTCCGGCAACCCGCTTTTTTTAACGGTAATTAAACACGAGGCCGTTTATAAAAGCGTCAAAAGCCTCTACGATTTTTTGTGGAATATTTCAACGCCTAAGAATTAGCAAAGATAAAGATAATGATTGGTTAGTTCAAAATGAAAGAGGTTCAGCCTCTTTCATTTTAGCCCTTGTCATTTTATTCCAGGTGGATGCGTTGGTGGAACGATTTGAGGGCTTGACAGCAAGTTAAGCTTAAGATAAACTTAAGATATGAAAAACTTAACCAATTCAATTGTCGGGCTCAAGGAGTTGCGAGAAAATATCAACACCTATATTAGTGCTGTTGAAAAGGGCAGGTCTTTTGTCGTTGTCAGAAAATCAAAACCGGTCTTTAAAATTTCTTCCTTAGCCGAAGCCGAAGAGCTTTGGGAATCTTTAATTGATTTTACCAAAATAAAAAAAGGCGGCGTCGGCATTAATCAGCTTCTTTCCCGCATTTAAGGTATGGATAAGATTGAAAAAACGCTAAAGAGATTAACGCCGAAAGAGAGAGAAATTATAAAAGGCATTTTAGTTAAGATAAAAAATCAACAATTTAATAATCTGGATTTGAAAAAATTAAAGGGAAGGAATGATATTTTCAGGGCGAGAAAGGGGAATGTGAGGATAATTTATCGAATAGACAAAACCGGCAATATTTTTGTCCTCTCAATCGAGAGAAGAAACGACACTACTTATAATTTTTAAAATTATTCCAAATGGATTCTTTGGTGGAACGATTTGAGTTTGTCCCACAAGGCGGGATATTTTTTCAAAGAAGGGTCTTCTTCCAGGATTTTTTTGGCAGCAGTCCTTGTTTTTTCAATCAGGGGCAAGTTATTTAAGGAAGTCATGGCTAGGTCGGGTATGCCCCATTGGCGCAGTCCCGAGAAATCGCCGGGGCCTCTTATCTCCAAGTCTTTTTCCGCCAGATCAAAGCCGTTTTCGCACGTAACCAGAGCTTTCAATCTCTGGTGGGTTTTCCTGGAAGGGGAGTCGGTGAATAAGAAGCAGTATGACTGCCAGTTCGACCTGCCGACCCTGCCTCTGAACTGGTGCAGTTGCGCTAAACCGAATCTTTCTGCCCCCTCGATCATCATCACCGTGGCGTTGGGGATATCCACGCCGACTTCCACCACTGACGTCGAAACCAAAATATCTATTTTTTTGTACCGGAAATCTCTCATAATTCTTTCTTTCTCTTTCGTGGCGAGTTTTCCGTGCAGCATTCCGACCCGCAAATCCGGGAAAATCTTTTTCGAAAGTTTTTCGTACTCTTCTTTGACCGCCCTGGTTTCTAAGGAATCGTCGTTAGCTTTTTTAGCCCTAGGTTCGATTCTCGGGCAGATGACGAAAGCCTGCCGGCCCTTTTTAATTTCTTTTTTGATAAAAGAATAAATTTTTTGTCTTTCTGCCGGAGGTACAACCTTGGTGATTATTTTTTTCCTGCCGACAGGCAGCTCATTAATCAAAGATAAATCCAGGTCGCCGTAAAGCGTCAAAGCCAATGTGCGGGGGATAGGGGTAGCTGTCATTGATAATAAATGGGGAATAGTTGTTTGGCGTGTGAGTTTCGCACGCTGCTCAACACCGAAGCGGTGCTGTTCGTCTAAAATAACGAGCCCCAGATTGCCGAACTTAACCTTGTCCTGGATTAAAGCGTGGGTGCCGATTAAAAGACTGATTTTATTATCAACGGCTTTTTGCATGAGTTTTTCGCGGGAAATCTCGATGAAGTCGTTTTTCAGATTCTTGGAAGTGAATTTATCTTCCTTGCCGGTAAGGAGGCCGACATCTATTTTAAAACCTTCAAGCAACTTGCTCACTGTTTTGAAATGCTGTTTGGCCAGAATCTCGGTCGGCGCCATAAAAACCGTTTGGTAGCCTGCTTTGAAAGCGTTCAGGGCAGCCATGGTAGCTACCACGGTTTTGCCGGAGCCCACGTCTCCCTCAAGGAGCCGTGACATCGGACTTGGTTTTTCTAAGTCTTTTAAGATTTGCCAGGACGCTTTTCTCTGGCCGTCGGTCAGCTTAAAAGGTAGCTTTCCGGTAAATCGTTGCATCAAAGCCACGTTCATGGGCATGGCGAACGCTGGCTTTTGGTCAAGCTTCTTTCTTTCCATTAAAATCCAGACCGATAGTAAAAAGAGCTCTTCAAAAGAAAATCGAGCCCGCGCTTTTTCGGCTGAGGCCGGAGAATCGGGAAAATGAACCTGCCAGATCGCCTTCTTAATCGGCAGAAGCCCGTGTTCTTTAAGTAATTGTTCGGGAATGGGTTCTTCGAGTTGATTGGCGAGATTTGTCAAAAGGTATTTTAAAACCTGGCGCAGCCATCGCGAAGACAAACCACTCGTTTCATTATAAATCGGCACAAGTCTTCCTGTATGAGTAAGGTCCTCGTCGTTCATTTTTTCGTAGATGGGATTCGAAAGGTAAAAGCCGTGTTCGTCCGATAAGATTTTACCCGCGACGCAAATACCGTCTCCCTTTTTGAGAACATTGATCAAATAGGGCTGGTTGAACCAGACGATTTTAATGGCACCGGTGTCATCACCGAGTAACGCTTCGGTGATGGACAGTCTTTTGCGGAACGAACGGTTGCTCGTAATATCGAGCACCTTTCCCCGTAAGCAGTAATTTTCGTTAACTTTCGCTTTGGCGACAGGTACGATATTTGAAAAATCCTCATAGCGATGAGGAAACCAGTAAAGGAGATCTTTAACCTGCCTAATACCCAGTTTTTTCAATCTGCCTTTATAGACCGGGCCGACCCCTCGCAGTTCTTCAATTGGGGTGGTTAAGTTCATTTTATTTGTGTCCCCAGAAGGAATCGAACCTTCATCTCAGCCTTCGCAGGGCTACACTCTATCCGTTGAGCTATGGGGACAAACCTAATCATAAAATAGCATAGAAAACCTCATTATTCAACTTGTTTATAATATAATAGTAAGATATGATAGAGATATGGCCGAGTCGATTACTTATAAAAGAGTTGTTTTTCCAAAAGGACAGCAGAAATGTTTTTTAGATAGGGTTCTCAGAAAATTTTCTCTTGATGAAGTTTCGCGAATTTGTAGCTGTTCTCAAAAAACAATTCGGGATTGGCGTAGGGAAAGATTTTTAATGGATTTTGCCGCGCTTAATAAGCTCTGCAAGGCACTCAAAACCCCCTTGCCATCCAATATTAAATTAAGAGATAGATATTGGTATGTGATTAAGGGTTGTTCAGCTGGCGGCAGAGCGGTGTGGAAAAAATATGGCAGAATTGGAAACGACCCTGGATATAGAAAGCAACAATGGCGAAAATGGTGGGAGAGTACGGGAAAATACCGCACCTCAATTATTAATACGCCCTTACCGATCAAAACTCCGCAAAAATCACAGAATCTTGCAGAGTTTACGGGTATTGTACTTGGAGATGGGGGACTCTCAAATTATCAACTTACAATTACCCTATGTAGTAAAGACGAAGAAGCGTATAGCGAGTTTGTTGTAAGATTAATTAAAAAATTATTTGATGTCTCGGTTACTATTTTGGGGAGGAAAAAACAGTCCACAATAGACTTAATTATTTCACGTATTAATTTGATTCGTTTTTGCGTGAAGGGGCTGGGGTTGAAACGGGGGAATAAAATAAAACAACAGGTTGATGTCCCTAATTGGATTAAAAAGAACAAATCATATGCGGTTGCCTGCGTGAGGGGTTTAATAGATACAGACGGAAGTGTTTTCGATCACAAATACAAAGTTAATGGAAAATTATATTCCTATAAAAAAATCGGTTTCACTTCCAGGTCAAATCCTCTTAGAATGTCAGTATTTAATACTCTGAGAAAGATGGGAATAAATGCCCGGCTTTCGGGGTCTTACGACGTAAGAATTGATAGTCAGGACGATGTCAGAAAATATTTCAAGATTTTCAATTCTAACAATCCGAAGCACTTGATTCGATATAAAAAATAAGATAGAGTATAATGTACTCAGGGAGGAGTCGCCTAATGGTAGGGCAACAGGTTGCTAACCTGTAACTGTCTAAAAAACGGTCTGTGGGTTCGAATCCCACCTCCTCCGCAAGTTGGAAGCGTGGCAGAGCGGCCGAATGCACCGGTTTTGAAAACCGGAAGGCTCGCAAGGGCCTCAGAGGTTCGAATCCTCTCGCTTCCGCATGTATTATGTTTATGTAATCAAAAGTAAAATTAAAAATTGGATTTATATTGGTTTTACTTTAGATTTAAGAAAAAGATTTCAAGAACACAATTTAGGCAAAGTTAGATCTACTAAAAGCAATAGGCCATTTGTTTTTGTATATTACGAAGCGTATAAAAACGAATTAGACGCTAGAAAAAGAGAGATTGAGTTGAAGAATAACGGGCAGCAGAAAGAATTTCTAAAAGATAGGATTAAAAATTCTTTGAAAATCGTGAGTTCCCAGCCTACGGCTGGTCAACCGTAGGTTGAGAATCCCACCCTCTCCGCCAATCTTTAAAAGTCCCGCTAAGCGGGGCTTTTTTGTTCTTGCTAAACAAGATATAATGGGAGAAGGTTGATTGAGTTTTCCACAGATACCAATTGTTTCTTTAAAATGTTAAAATAGGATTGATGATTTGGAATCCTTTTAAAATTACTACGAAAGGTTTTTTAGGAATAGACATCGGAACTTCCGCGATTAAAATCGTGGAGATGTCGCGGTCGGGTAAGCGCAGGAAACTGGACAATTACGGAGAAATGAAGGCAGAGGCTCTTTATGAGAAGCCGTTTCGAACGTTTGAAAAAAGCACGCTTTCTTTTTCTAACCGCGATGTGGTGCGGGCTCTCAGTGCCGTTTTGAAAGAAGCCGGGTTTAAAACCAATAAAGCGTTTTTTTCTATTCCTGATTTTTCCACATTTTTTACTACGATCAGTTTGCCGTCTATGACCGAAGAGGAGATTCCCCAAGCCGTTAACTACGAGGCTCCTCAGCACATTCCTCTTCCTTTGCAGTCAGTGACTCTTGATTGGCAGATAGTGGAGCGGGAACCGGGCGCCACTCCGGGCGATTCCATTATCAAGGTTTTGCTGGTGGCTGTGCCTAAAGATGTTATTGCGCAATATCAGCAGATTGCCGCAGATGTCGGCCTGGAACTTTTATCTATGGAGGCGGAGGTGTTCAGTTTGTCGCGAGCCCTGGTCGGCGAAGCGGAAAAAAACCAAACCGTTTCTTCGATTGATATCGGAGCCAGAAGCACGACAATCAATATTATTGATAACGGCATTTTAAGGGTATCGCACAGCTTTGATACTTCGGGTAGTGATTTTACGACTGTTATATCTAAGGGATTAAATGTCAAATATGCGGAAGCGGAATTGTTGAAAAAAAAGCAGGGGTTGCTTGCAGAAAACAATGGCCCTAAAGAAACAATGCTGCCTCTGATTGATCTTATCGTGGAGGAGGTTAAAAAAATATTTTCCAGTTTTTTTCAGGCCGAAGGCAAAGAGGTGGAAAAAATCGTTTTAGCCGGCGGTTCGGCTCTTATGCCCGGCATCGTTGACTATTTTGCGAAGAATTTATCGAAGCCCGTGGAAATCGCCAATCCCTTTAATAATATTTATTATCCGCCGATTTTGGAAAACACTTTAAAAGAAATGGGGCCCTCGTATGCCATCGCCGTCGGGGCGGCGCTGCGGGGCCTGGAAGAGTAATATGATAGGCATTATTCCCAAACCAATTAAAAAGACATCGAAGCTATACGGGTTCTCTCCCTATATTGTTTTTGGATTGGTGCTGGCGGTTGTTTTGGCTTATGTTGTTTTGTTCTACCTTGGGAATAAGGCCTCAGAGACATCGTCTGATCTGGAAGAAAAAATCGCTCAAGTCGGCACCAAGGAAGAAAAAGTTCTTGAGACCCAGGTATTGATTGATAAACAGAGAATCGATGATTTTTCAAAGATATTTTCCGATCATCAAAGATTCTCAAACTTTTTCAAGTTTTTAGAGGAAAATTGCCACCCCAAGATTTGGTTTAACAAATTAGAATTGAATTCTCAGGATTCTCAAGCCGTTTTGACCGGTGAAACCTCCAATTTTGAAACATTGGGTCAGCAGATGGTTATTTTCCAGAATCAAACGCTCGTGAAAACCGTTGAGATAACCAACATAGCTATCGGGAACACCGGCCGGGTTGATTTTACTCTTTCTCTTTTATTAGATCCGGAAATTTTCAAAACCAATGAACCCCGTTAGAAGTCTATGGCAGAAAAAATTCTAGAAATTTTTTCTGCTTGCTACTGACGGGGTGGTATAATAAAAATAGTCGTCGGAAATTATCTGTTATTAGCTATATAACGACGACTTCTAACGGGGTGAATAAAATAATTATTATTGTCGCAGGAATAGTAATAGCTTTGGTC
>JBDRKR010000006.1:0-22996 GCA_043813805.1 Candidatus Nealsoniibacteriota bacterium
AATGCGCCAGAGAGATACAACTGTACTTCAGATTTTTGGATAAAAGAGTGTAAAAAAGATTGTCCTAATAAAATCAAGAATGGCCCTAATTTTTATCAAATAAAGATTGAAGGAGAATTAAGAGACTCTCAATCGTCTGAAGAAATAACCGAATATAAAGACTTTTTAGACAAATCAGAATTTATTCCTCCTTCTTGCCTTTTAAAATCAAACCAAACCTATCGGTGGCAGGTCAGAACTTGCTCCAGCAAAAACGAGACAAGCTGCGGCTCGTGGAGCGGGCTTAAAACCTTCACGACTAATTTAGCCCCGGAGCTTGTTTCTCCTTATGATCCCGATTGGGCCGGTAAAAATGGAGAAAAAAATGTCCTCGTTCCTGTAACTCTTGATTGGTGCGACGTTAAAGAAGCCCAAACCTACCGTCTCAACCTCTATGTCGTATCCGAAAGCAAAAAGATTTGCCATCCTTGGTTACTGAAAATAAAGGACGGCGAAACAATTTGCGAACCATGGCTATTGGAAAAAACCGCCAGAGAACGGTATCAAGAAGAAATACTTTATTCCAACTTTCTTGATCCGAAGATGGATTTTTTCACCAAGTCCACTGAATACCAATGGCAATTAAAAACCTGCACGGACAAATACGGTTTAAATTGTGCAGACTACGGCCAGTTGTGGTCTTTTACGACCGCTTTAACAACCCTCCCTCTCGCTTCCCAGCTTTACCCGGTCGATGATCCTACCGGCAAAAATCCGGTTGAATTGCCCTTGGTACTCCAATGGGACGATAAGCCGGGGATGAACTCTTATTATTATGAGATAACTCCGGCAAACGGAGGCACGACAATTACAGGAGAAAACACCGCCTCCCAATCCCTATCTCTTAATTATCCGCAACTTACCCTTAATACAGCCTATAAATGGAAAGTAAAAGGCTGCTGGGACTATGAAGCTAAAAAATGTGAAACAGAGTTTAGTCAAGAATGGCGATTTACCACCACCGGACGGCCACCTCAACTTCTTTACCCCGCTTCTAGCGCCGACCAAATCCCCATTCCCCTGATACTTGATTGGGAAGACGTGCCAGGAGCAGGTTCTTACGTCTTTAAAATCCAGGGGGATGATTTAAGTATTGAGAAAGTTTTGAACGAATCGGAGTTTTCTATGAGCTTCCCCGAATCCAACATCCGCCAGGAAAAAAACTACTCATGGCAAGTAAAAACGTGTGCTTGGCAAGAAGCGAAGGGTGCTTGCGGATCCTATTCCAACGCGCAAAATTTCAAGACCTTCCGGATGCCTCCACCGACCGAACCAAGACCGGCTAACGAAGGGTTGTTATCAACTGATGACAAATCTGTCGCCTGGGAAGCGATTGCCGGAATTAAGGCCTACCAATATCAGATAAAATACCTTTCTTTATCAGAAAAAGAAAAAGATGAAACATGCGCAACTTTAGTAGGTAGGGATATCTTTGAAACACCAGCTACCACCTTCGTGAATGCCGGTTCCGTTGAGTTAAAATGCTTGGGCAATTACCAATGGCAAGCCAGGGCTTGTTTGGACCAAAGCTGCGAAGAGGCGGGGATATGGTCGGGTCCTTGGAGTTTTTCTTTAATAGAACCTAAAGATATAATTAGCGCAGGAGGTTTGGTTCCTTGCGGGCGAAACGTCAATAATCCAAAAACTCCCTGGAACGAAAGAGAGCCCTGCCAGATTAAACACTTGTTTTTGTCGGTTAAAATCATGATTGATTTTATTTTATTAAGAGTAATTCCGATAATTTTGGTTTTACTAACCATAGCCACCGGCCTAATATTTTATACATCTTTGGGACAAACGATGACCATGGCCAAGGTGATATCTTTATGGAGAGCAGCTGGGATTGGTTTATTAATTGTCTTTTTCGCTTGGACGATTGTTAATATATTTTTGAAGTTAATCGGCTACAATATCGGGATTTTCGGTAATTGGCATCAACTTCCTATCTAAATTATGAAAAAACTAATTTTCGTTCTTTTCGGCTTTTCCACCTTAATCGCAACGATTTGGCTATTAAGTAATTGGCAAGGTTCAAATTGGCAGAAGAATTTCACTAAAAATACCGGACTCCGGCCACCCGAGGGCATTTCCTATTCTCCCGCCAAAGAGGGCAATGCTGAATTCATTAGCCCGGACGGTAAATTGAAATTGAAATATCCGGCCGATTGGCTTGTTATCGAGGGGAGTGAGTTCCTAGAGATGACCTTTCCCCAAGACTGGAAAGAAAACTATGATTTGAAAACTTTATTTTTGGGCCAGAAGTTCCAGGTAGACGGATTCGCCCAAGTTATTGTCTATCAAGGGAATTTTAACTTTCCCATTTCGGAGATAATTGAAAAAATGCACAACACCAATCGCGAACAAGGCTGGCAAGTTACCATCACTGATTCTGAAATTGAAGAAAAAACGGGCGTCTTTGAAGCGCGTTCCGTTATTCCGCAAAGCTACACTCTTCACTCCAAAGAAAAAATAATCAAAGAGGGTGAAAAAAACACCTATCTCATCGCTTTCATCTCCCTGGAACAGGATTGGCCAGAATTTAGCGAAGAAGCCGATCTTCTTCTTAACTCCGCTCGAATTGTCCAATAATTTTGGCTTGTGGTATAATATTTCAACATGAAGAGTTTTAATATCTTCTCTAATATCGCCTTAGCAGTCTTAATTTTAGGAATAATATTCTTTGCTTTTGTTGAAAAGACGAAGGCAAATGAGATTTCTATAAATTGCCAATATAATACCGACAAATCTTTTTCTTTTGACTACACGTGCACCGGAACGCCTCCGCAAGCTTGTAGTCCTAACCCTATTAGTAAGCAGGGGTATCAAGGGAAGGGAAGTTGTATTGTCACGTGCCAGAATTTAGGAGGTAAAGTTGTAAAATTCAACACAACAGCCCAAGGGCAAGGGGATTGGTATTGTTGTAATGCTAATAATTCAGGAAGATGTACCATTGAAACAACAAATGATACCTCAATAACTAAAGTTCCAAACCCAATTAATGACTTATTAAACCCTCCTCCTTGCGAAGCGGACCAAAAAAAACCTCACATAGGATGCAAGGGGGTAACCTATCAATCGGTTGAGTCTTGCGGCATTAATAGCGGAGAACTTGGAGCACCTTGCCAAGAAATTAATCCTTCGACCCCGCCTTCGGGAAGCTCGCCAACCGGAAAATTAGAAGTTGACTGGCTGCCTTCGCCTCGTGGCACTGAATTGACCGGCGAATCTTTAACCAACTTAATTCAATACCTTTATGAGTGGGGAATCGGCATAGGCGGATTTTTAGCTTTTATCGCCTTAATAATCGCTGGATTCCAATATTTAACTTCATCCGGCAACGCGGGAAGAATGAAAGATGCGATGGATAGAATAAAATCGGCGGGCATGGGCTTGGTTTTACTTTTTGGCTCTTTTATTATTCTTAACACCATCAATCCCCAGCTGACCGATTTGACAATGCCTACGCCGGAAAAACTGATTAATAGCGGATGGAACTTTGGCGTAGAAGATCAGAGACTCTCTAACCCAAAAAATAAACCAAAGGTATGCGAAAGAGTGCTTCTTTATCCGAAAGAGAACTTCGGAGGCACCCCGCCGGGCGGTGCGAAAGGTGTGGCGATAGGCCAATATAAAAACCTTGAAGTAAAATCAATTGAGATTTACGGCGGATGCTCGGTAACCTTGTATGATTATCCGAATTGCGAACAAAACGCTTTCGGCCCTTATTTTTCTAGTGGTGCCTCAACGTCAACGCCAACGGAATATGGCAATATTGAAGCTGGCGGGGTTTCTTCGTTTGGCTGCGTCAAGGTGGCTCAAATGTAATATTTGACAAAAGGGAGTGTTTTATGATAAACTATAATAGTCTGGCGGTTTTAAAAAACTGCTATTAAAAACTAAAAAACGGAAAAGGAGGTGAACTATGCTTGGGGTACATGGTCGATTATCTGAAGGAACAGCCGAAGGATGGTTCGGCAAAGGAAAAACGTCAGCCATCACATCTGTGGCGATAATCGCCATGCTATCACTGGGGATCGTCTTCTTGGCCTACGTCGCGATAGGCTCCATGGGAGGATCCAATATCAACCAGCCCAACGCGCCGGCTGCGCCTGCCGCGCCAACGCCTATAGCACCCACGCCCGTTCAGGCGCCACCAGCAGTAACCAATAAGCCTGCTCAAGGGGGGATGATTGTGCTCACGGTTGAAGAACTGCTTAGTCAAGTGATCGCAACCCCAAACAGATATAAAGAGGGGACGGCTATGCAGATTACAGGTCTTGCTCTGAACTACCATGTAGGGCAAGTAGAAGACTATTTATGGTTGGGACCGGAAATACAAGGTTTTCATGTAGATATTCGTGTGGCTGATGGAAAACTTTCGACTCAACTATTAAAAAGATTCTCCGTAGGCGAGAAAAACTTTCCAATTACTATCCAGGGCACGCTACGGTGGGTCAGCGAGAAAGAGGTTTTGATAGAACACGCTTCCATGGTGGCAGACGCGAAATGATGCGACGCTAATCAACAAAAAAAGAGACTTTTCTCTAAAGAAAGAAAAAGCCTCTTTTTGTTTTCCCTTGTTTTGTTTATATGTTATAATATTCCAACGGGAAGAAAATAAAATGTCTAAAGCTAATAAAATAAAAATAATCGTTTTTTCTCTGCTCCTTTTCAGCGGGATACTTTTTAACGCCCAATCTGCGCGCGCTTTTTTTGACGTGCCCTTTGCTATTATGGGAACCCAACTTGACGCTCTGGACTTCATCGATAATTCTCTTTTGAGATACATGACGCTTCTGGCCTTCCTTTTAGTGCAAGGCGTTGTTCTTCTATTGTTTTCGGCTAATCTTTTGGAATGGGCCGCGGCTTATCCTATTGGCTTGGGTCCGGACAATCTTCTGGTGAATAGAGGATGGGAGATTACGAGCAATCTGACCAATATGTTCTTTATCCTGATTTTCCTTGCCATAGCGATATCTTATATTCTAAAATTGGAAACTTTCGGCATGAAAAAGGCCTTGCCAAGATTGATCATTGTCGCTCTTTTAACTAATTTTTCTCTTCTTTTTACCAGAATGATCGTTGACATCGGATGGGTGACGCAGAATTCCTTTTTTAACATATTTTTTGGGGGCAATCAGGGTTTTGCCACTACAGCACTCCAACCGTTAACGAAAAACATTTCGACAATAATCGGATTTTTAACAGCGGATCTTGCTTGGTTCGTAGGATTCGCTCTTGTACCGGGGCTCAATGTAGCTAAAACCGCGTTTCTGGCTCTTTGGTTCTTTACTATGGGAGGCTGGGGGCTTGTCAGCGAAGCGGTAATCTTCACTGTTTTTTCTCTTTCGGCCGGTTTTATTTTTCTAGCTTACGCTTTATTCTTTTTATTCAGAATCGCCGTTATCTGGATTTTAGCTATTTTAGCTCCGCTGGCTTTTGCCGCCTATATTCTTCCTTCTACTGAAAAATTCTTCAAACAGTGGTTGCACACTTTAATTCAATGGCTTTTATTCGGCATTGTAACTTTCTTTTTAATGGGCTTGGGGCTTTCTTTATTTGGCGTTATTTCCGGTAAATCGGTCGCAATTGATTTCACGGGCACCCAGCCCTGGTCGGTGCCCGGAGAACTCTCCAAATTCCTTTTTCTTTTGGTTTATTTAGTGACTACATTTGCGGTAGCTCGCAAAACGGCGCCCATAGGTACCGATATGCTTTGGAACTTGAGTAGTATGGCTACAAAGAAATTTGGGCAATGGAGCGGCCGTAAAGTAATGGCCCCTGGCATGTCGTGGTTGCGAGATAGAGTGGGAACAACTGCAAGAGAACATATTCCAGAAAGTGTCAAGAAATGGGGAGAAAGACAGGCGATGGCTCCTGGGGCATGGGGGTTCGCCCGTCGAAGCTTAGGAGTCGCTCTTGGGCCCGCAATAATTAATGCAGGAAAACAAAAAATTGTTGAAATTGAAAAATCAATTAAAGAAACTGAGGGAGTGCCGGAGTTATTGAAAAGGTATCGCTCGGCTCTTGACGAATCGACCAGAATTGCCGTATTAAATACTCTAATTAAAAGGCAGAAGGTTAATGATGTTATAGATCCCGTTAAATTAATGGAGAAATATGGATTTAGCAAAACCGATGCGGCTAAGGCCTCTTTAAGTCTAAAAGATGTGGGCAAGGATTATGAAAGAGCTAAACGCTCTGGATCTGAAGACACAATTAAAGCTGGGTTTATGAACTTGCCGGAAGTCAAAGCTTTTGAGCGTCTGAAAAAGCCTGGCATCAAAGATGCAGATATATATAAAGACATCATTTTAAAAATGAAGAAAGTAGATGATTGGAAAAACATCACTAAAACAGTTCTGGATGATAAAGATTGTATGGAAGCGATATTTAAAAATGCTACAGGAAACCAGCTTTCTCAGATATTAGAAGTTCATCAAAAAGACGGCGCCGATGCTGTCCGTAATAATATTAAAAAACTGGCCGCAAGCGCTAAAATGAGCGAATTAGATTGGATCAAAAAGAATACACGCCTAGAGCAATACTTCAAAACTCCCGGAGCGCAGAATTACGGATTTACTTTTAAATAGCACTTTTATAAAAGAAGTGGGCAGCTCTGCTTTCGCAAAGCTGCCCTTGTGACCAATAAACTTCTATTCGATTATCTCGAATTCTGCACTGAAAGATACCATGCTCGGAATGTTTGGATCAGATATCCGGATCTGGTAACCTTCCTTGGCTGGGATGGGTAACGGTGCGTTCTGGTTAACAGCACCTTTTTTCCCCGGAGGCCGATTAGGAATTTCCCACTGATACTTTTTATCGCCGACGGGCACGGTTGCAATATTTGTTATCAACTGGCCTGCGCGATAAAGATCGATTACCAGCTCTTCACTTGACGGCCCCTTGGCAATCCATTGGATTTCAAGGAATGATCCGACGCTCCATTGCCCTCCCGCGGTTGGATAAAGAACCTTTAAGAAAAGACGCTCGCCCAACCTTCTCTTTAATTCTTTTATCTTCGCCTGTCTGCTGGCTACCCGAGTTTCAAGGTTTTTCTGAGCCACCTGGATAGCGGTTTCTGTCTTCAGTATGTTCTCCGTAAGAATTAGGCTTTTCAGAGCGTTCAGCGAGGCTTTCGGCACTCCCAGATTCAAAGGGGCTATTCTTTCTACATCCAGTAAAGCTGTTTCCTGATGAGCAAGGTTAAGTAGTGTCTTTTGCCTCTTTTCCAGCTCCTTCTCTTCCTTTGTTTTTCTGTGAAAAATACCCATTACATATTCTCCTTTTTTTCGTTATTTTAAAGGGCTTTCTCCCTTCTTTAATAAGTATATTATACACCTAAACAAATATTTTGTCAATACTATGCCCACATACCCTACCCCCGAAAAACTATGGGAATTATTCCAAAAGCTTCCTCAAGAGCTTAAGTCTTTGATTTTCTCGGAAGAATCCGCCCGAAACATCCAGGATATCTGTGAGAAAAACACGATTAAAGATGAGAAAACGATATCTGCTATCACTAATTATGTGGGTTATGTCTTACACGGAGTTCTTACTGTAAAAACCCTCCGGTCTGTTTTAGAAAAAGAAGCTAATTTAGAAAGAGAAGTTGCTGAAAAAATAACTCAAGATTTAACTCGAGTTATTTTCTTGCCAGTAAAGACTAGTTTAGAACAGTTGTATGGGCCAGATGTTATAGAAAAAAAATCTGTCACAGAAGAAGAAAAAACGAAACCCGCTAAGAAAGATTCTTATCGCGAACCCGTTGAATAAACATGAACCAATTTACCGTTCCGCAATTTATTGAGCACGAACCCAAGATAGTGGGCCCGCTTACCTTCAAGCAGTTTATCTTTGTCGGAATTGCCGGAGCTGTTTGTTTTGCCCTTTATTTTGCCCTGCCCTTCTTTTTATTTGTTATGGCGAGTATTGTCATTATGCTGGGCGGGTTCGCTCTGGCCTTCTTAAAAAGCGGCGGCCGGTCTTTACCCGTTGTTCTGAAAAACTTCTTCGGCTTTTCTCTTGCCCCTAAAATGTATCTATGGAAACACAAGGCGGGGCTGCCCCCGAAGATTATGAAAATCGCTCCGGCGCCGAAAGAAACCGAAAAATCTCCGGTGCCGACGGTGACAGGGAAAAGCCGGTTAAACGTACTTTCCACGCAAATCGAAACCAAACCAAAAGAAGAATAATTATGCCAAGTAGTTCCACGCAACAATTTTTAGAAATTGACCAGATTAGAGAAGGTCTGCTTGTTTTAAAAAATAGGGCTTTAAGAGCCGTGATGATGGTTTCTTCTTTGAATTTTGCATTGAAATCCGAAGAAGAGCAATCGTCGATTATCTCCGCCTTCCAAAGCTTTTTAAACTCCCTGGACTTTTCGTGCCAAATCGTCATCCAATCAAGGAAACTGAATATCACCGGTTACTTAGATAAAATAAAAGAGCTGGAGAAAAAACAGGAGAATGAGCTTCTCCGTATTCAAACCAGTGATTACCACGATTTTATTCAGGGACTCGTCAGCGGCGGGACAATTATGTCTAAGTCCTTCTTCGTTGTTATCCCTTTTGACATCTTGGAAGCCAAGGTGATAGCCTCACCGCTCATGTTATTCAAGTCGTCAACCAGCCTGCCACCGCTTAAGGAAGACGAGTTCCAAAGGTGTAAAAGCCAATTATGGCAGAGAATGGAGTTCGTGGCTTTAGGGTTAAGAAGATGCGGACTTCAAGCCATGCCCTTGACGACTCCCGAGTTAATCGAGCTTTTCTGGAGCTTGCACCATCCTAAAGAAGCGGAAGTCGGTTATTTCCCGGAAATCCCGCCGGAACTAGCGAAGTGACGGATTATTGGATTTACGAAATCCAACAATTTTGTTGGATTTCGTAAATCCTACAATTAATCCTACAATCATGAATTTATTCGGAAAAAAACAAAAAAGAGAACCGATCCCCGAAAAAATCTTCGAAACAGAGGCAATGAACGCCGTGGATCTCATCGCCCCTGCTTCAATAGAGGTAAAACCCTCTTATTCTCTGTTGGGGGAAAGAATGACCAAGTCCTTCTTTATTTTCTCTTATCCGCGATATCTGACGACCTCTTGGTTTTCTCCCGTGATTAATCTTGATATTCCGATGGATATTTCTTTCTTTATCCATCCTATTGATGCCGGGTTGATTTTAAAACAATTAAGAAGAAGGGTCACCGAGGTCCAGGCCGAGCTGATGGAACGAGAAGAAAAGGGATTGATCAGAGACCCGGCTCTGGAGACAGCTTTCCGGGACATTGAAGAATTAAGAGACAGATTGCAGACCGCCCAAGAAAGAATGTTCCAATTGGGATTATACCTGACCGTCTATGCCGATACTAAAGAAGAGATGGATAGTATCGAAACCTCATTGCGTTCAATACTTGAGTCCAGGCTCATTTATATCAAGCCGGCTCTCTACCAGCAGAAAGAAGGGTTTATCACGACTTCGCCTTACTGTCTTGATAAATTGGACGTGCACTCTCCGATGAACACCGAACCTTTGTCCAGCGTTTTTCCGTTTGTTTCTTTCGATTTGAGCTCCAACGAAGGAATCCTCTATGGTATTAACCAGCACAATAATTCCCTGGTTCTGTTCGACAGATTCTCTTTGGAAAACGCCAATATGTGCATTTTTGCCCAATCGGGCGCAGGTAAAAGTTATGCTGTGAAACTGGAAGTGTTGCGTTCTTTAATGCTGGGGATAAACGTGGTGATTGTTGACCCGGAAAACGAATATGAAATGCTGTCTGAGGCGGTCGGCGGCTCTTATTTCAAAATCTCACTGAGCAGTCCCTCTCATATCAACCCCTTTGACTTACCCTCTCCCAGAGAAGACGAAGACCCGTCTGATGTTTTGAGAGCCAACGTTATTAATCTGGTAGGACTGATGCGCCTGATGCTTGGGGGGTTAACTCCCGAAGAAGACGCGGTTATGGACCGAGCCCTGACAGAAACCTATGCCGCCAAGGACATTACCCCGCAATCCGATTTCTCAAAAATCGCTCCTCCCTTGATGTCGGACCTCGAAGCCGTCTTGGAAACCATGGAAGGAGCCGACTCATTATTAAGGCGGGTAAGAAAATTCACTAAGGGCACTTACGCCAATTTTTTCAATCAGCCGTCCAATGTTGATATGAAAAACAAGCTCGTGGTATTTGGCATTAGAGATATGGAAGAGGGGCTCCGCCCTATGGCCATGTATATTATTATGAGATATATCTGGAACCAAATCCGCTCGGAATTGAAAAAGAGGATTTTCGTGGTTGATGAAGCATGGTGGCTGATGAAGTCCGACGACGGCGCCTCTTTCTTATTCGGCATCACGAAGCGCGCCAGAAAATACTGGCTGGGAGTTACCACGATTACTCAGGACGTGGGCGACTTTTTGAAATCGGATTACGGCAAACCGATCATTACAAATTCCGCTTTGCAGTTTTTAATGAAACAAAGTCCGGCGACAACCGACATTCTGCAAAAAACCTTTAACCTGACCGAATGGGAAAAAGAAATGCTCTTGAGCTCGGGAGTGGGGGAGGGACTTTTCTTCGCCGGGCAAAAACACGTGGCCATCAGGGTTGTCGCCTCGCCCACCGAAGATAAATTCATCACCACGAGTCCCGAAGAAATATCAAAGATGAAAGAGGCTAAAAAAGATGCAACTGGAGAAAAAGAGTAAAGCCTCACAACAAAAACCGCCCCGAAGGGCGGTTTTTCAGTTTTCTTTATATTTTAGGCACGGGGCTTGATTTTAACCCTTCTTTGGGGTTCTTCGCCGATGCTTTCGGTGGCGATGTCGGTTCTTGAAGCCAATTCCGTGTGGACAACCCTCCTTTCGTAAGGAGGCATTGAAGGCAGCTCTTTTTCTCTTTTAGTGATGGCGACTTCATCGGCCGCGGTTTGGGCCACTTCTTTTAAATATTCCGTTTTTTTCTTTTTATAATCATTAACGTCTACATCAATAAAAAACGAGGCGGGAGCTTCGGCTTTCCTTCTTAAAACAGCCCTTAAAAGCCTTTGGATCTCGCTTAAGGTTTGGCCCCGTTCGCCGATCAAAAATTGAGGCTCATCCGCCTTTACGTTGACAAAAATAGTGGAGTCGGCTTGGTTTTTTATTTCAACCTCTAAAGCAAGCCCTGTTTGCTTGAAAAAGTCTTCAGCGGCCTCTTTAAGTTTTTCAAATTCTTGGGAAGTCATGCTTCTTTAGGATAATATATTGCTGGATGATTGTAAATAGGGTAGTGGTCAGCCAATATAAGGCAACGGCTGCCGGCAATCTCCAAAGAATGACAACCGTAAAAATCGGGAAGAGGTAAAGCATCTGTTTTTGCATCATTTGCGAGAAATCCGGAGTTCCTTTCTTTTTAGGAGCTTGCCCTGAGCCAGACTGAAGAACCATCATCTTGCTTTGGAAAAACTGGGCGATACCGGTTAAAACGGCTAAAAATATCGAAGGGTGGGATAGATCCATCATCCCTAAAAAGGTCGTATCAATTTGGCCGGGATTGGGCACAAAGCCGTAAAGAAATTTTAACTGAGCCTCGCCAAAACCTTTCCAAAAAACCTGATAAAGCCCGATTAAAATAGGCAGTTGAATAATTAAGGGCAAGCAACCCGACAGAGGATTGATCTTCTCTTTTTTATAGAGCTCCATCATCGCCCTCGACTGCTGCTCTTTATTGTCTTTGAACTTTTCCTGGACCTCTTTCATTTTCGGCTGGAGTTGGGCGAGGGATTTTTGAGAACGGATCGCCCGGACTCCCAGAGGATAAAGAACTAATTTAAGCAAAATGGTTAAAACAATAACCGCTATGCCAAAATCATGCCCCGGCAAGTACAGGTAAATTAAAATTAAGGAATTAAACAACGGCTGATATAAAACCGTATTGAAAGCGCTAATAAATGGGTTCATTTTAAGGTAAATCAACGCCACCGGGATTCCACGGATGGCACTTTAATAATCTTCTTGTGCTTTTTACGCTTCCTAAACCCCAGCCGTATTTTTGGACGGCCGAGAGGGTATAAGCAGAACAGGTAGGATAGAAACGGCAGTGTTTCCCCAGCAAAGGTGAAATTAAGACCTGATAGGCTTTGACTAAAGTTAAGATAAAAAATTTAATCATTTAACAGTCTCCCTGTTTTAAAAAGATAATTAAAAATCGCTGCAGTATCCTCTTTCGTCCCTCTCTCCGCCCCCTTACTGACAATAATCACCACGTCAAATCCCTTTTTAATGTCTCCCAGGCTGCTCTTTGCAATTTCTCTCAATCTTCTCTTTACTTTATTCCTGACAACGGCTTTACGGGAAACCTTTTGCCCAACCACAAAACCGAACCTGGTTAACCCTAAGCTGTTTCTAGCGAATTTAAGAGACAAAAAACCCTCCTTCAGACCCCTGCCTTGCTTGAAAACGTATTCAAAATCCTTTTTCTTTTTAAGGCGGTTTGTTCCGGGCAACATACTCAGGCGCTTAAACGGTAAGCTTCCATCTCTTTTTATTCCGGCGCCTCGCCAGCGTCGCTCTGCCTCCCTTGGTGCTCATCCTCGCCATAAACCCGTGGGTCCGTTTTCTTTTTTTCTTCTTTGGTTGATAGGTAACGCTCATAAAGACATATTAACACCTTGTCCCCACTTTTTCAACACCGCAACCGCTTTCCCTCTCATTTTATTTTTATTTGACGCGTGTTACAATAATTGAGGATTAAAGTTTCCGGTTTATGATTATGAACAAAGACGAACTCTGGCAAGCGCTTCTTGCCCAGGTCCAGTTTAACATTTCTAGGGCTAATTTTGCCACCTGGTTTAAAAACACCGGCGTCTTCTCAAAAAAAGACGGCGAAGTAGTCGTCTCTGTCCCTAATAATTTTTCAAAAGAGTGGCTGGAGAATAAATACAATAAACTCATCTTTAAAACACTGCACAGCCTTGATGACGAAATAAAAGAAGTAAAGTATGCCGTTGCTCCTAAAACGGATTTAAAAAACGACGGGGTGGCGACAACCACGGAAATCTCTTATGATGAAACCCCTCAATTAGACTTCCAGGAGCTTAAGATAAACAAAGACACCAACTTAAACCCGCGTTACACTTTTGAAAGCTTTATTGTCGGCCCGTTTAACGAGTTGCCTCAAGCCGCCGCCTGGGCTGTGACCCAAAACCCCGGACTTATTTATAATCCTCTTTTTATCTACGGAGGGGTAGGGCTCGGTAAAACACACTTACTCCAGTCCGTCGGCAACGAGGTTTTAAAAAGAAACCCTTCTAAAAAAATCAGATATGTTTCTTCCGAGAAATTCGCTACCGGCATTATTAATTCAATCCGAAACCGCGACGTCGATAAATTTAAGTCGGCATACAAAGATATTGACGTTCTAATTATCGACGATATTCAGTTTTTGTCCGGTAAAGAAAAAACACAGGAAGAGTTTTTTCATATTTTTAATACTCTTTACGAAAAAAACAAACAGATTATTATTTCTTCCGACAGGCCCCCTAAAGCCATCGCAGCTTTGGAGGAAAGACTGAGATCCCGTTTTGAGGGGGGAATGATCGCCGATATCAGTTTGCCCGACTTTGAAACCAGGGTGGCTATTTTAAAAACAAAACTGCAGGAAAAAAAGAATAATTTTCCCGATGAAATCCTTGAGTATATCGCCGCCAACATCCAATCCAACATCCGAGAGTTGGAAGGCGCGCTCAACAGACTGATTGCTTATCAAAAATTAAACAATCAAAGCCCGTCTTTGGCCGTAGCTGAAACTCTTTTAAAAAGCGTGATTTTTTCCCCGAGAAAAGTAACCAATCCCGAAAAAATCATCCAAGCAGTATCTGTTTTTTACAGTATGAAAGAAAGGGATATTTTGACCACTTCTAGAAAAAAAGAAATAGTCAGGCCTCGTCAAGTCGCTATGTTCCTTCTAAGGCGGGAATTAAAAAGCTCCTTCCCGTTTATCGGCAGGAAATTCGGCGGCAAAGACCACACCACAGCCATCCATGCTTACAATAAAATATCAAAAGAAATGGATTCCAGCGAAAATTTAACAGAGGAAATCAACTTAATAAAGGAGCAGATATACCGTGCGTAGCCGGTGGGTAAATATTAAAATAAAAACGGCTGTTTTTTATCAAAACAATTTTAACTGGTTATCAACAGGCATTCCACAAGAAAAATAAGATGAGAATTCACACTAATTCACACTATAATAACTACAATAACTATTAATAATTATTTATATGAAAATAATAATATTAAAAGAAAACTTAAACAACGGGCTAAATATTATCGGACGGATTGCCGGTAAAAATTTAACCCTGCCTATTTTAAATAATATTTTAATTGAAACTGAAGGAAGTTTTATTAATCTTTCTTCCACAGATTTAGAATTGGGTATTAAATATTGGTTATTGGCAAAAATAGAAAAAGAGGGAAAAATTACAATTCCTTCTAAAATTTTAACCAGTTATATTAATCTTTTACCTAATAAGAAACTGACTTTAGAGGTAAAAAATCAAACATTATTTATTGACTGCGACGACCAAAATACCCAAATTAAAGGACTGGACGCTCAAGATTACCCTATTATACCGACAATTAACGATAAAGATTTTATCAGTTTAGATGCTGCTTCTTTTTGTGAGGGATTAGCTCAAGTGGTGGATTTCGCCACTATAAATCAGGCCAGGCCGGAATTATCAGGAGTGTATTTAAGTTTTCAAAAAGATCGGGTACAATTAACCGCTACCGACAGCGTGAGATTGGCTGAAAAAACGATATTTTTAAAAGAAAAGACGGATAAGAATTTCGCCTTTATTCTGCCTCAAAAAACAGCGCGCGAAATTATTAACATCTTTATTGAACAAAAAGGAGCGTTAAGATTATATTCATCGCCGAACCAGGTTTTATTTGAGTATTTAATGACAGAAACCGACCACCCGCAAATACAAGTCGTTTCGAGATTAGTTGAAGGGGAATATCCTGACTACCAGGGGATTATTCCTAAAAAATACGAGGCGCAAATTATTTTATCTAAAAACGATTTTCTGAATCAGGTTAAAACGGCCAGCATTTTTAGCGGCAAGAATAATGAGATTAAGGTAAAAATTAATTCCCAAAAAGAAGGAATCGAAATATTGTCGCAAAGCCCGGAATTGGGAGAAAACAAAAGCTTTCTTCCGGCTAAAATTACATACGGACAAGAAGGAAAAAAACAGGAAACAGCGGCGAATTTCAATTACCGGTTTCTTATCGACGGGCTCTTAAATATTAAAAGCCTAAAGGTTATTTTTGAGCTTAACGGAGAGGACGGTCCGGCGGTTTTAAAACCCGCGGAAGATGCGACGTACATCTACGTCGTGATGCCGGTTAAAACCACTTAGTGCGCTATTGTCGAGCTCGCCAGCCAGTTTTCTCTGCCCGCCAGCCAGTTTTGATACTGAGAATCGTTTTTATCAAGCTCAACTTCTTCTTTTAAAACGGGAGTTTTATTTTCTGTTTGTTCGGGCTCTTGGAACAATTGGTTGCTCGGATATTCTTTCAAGGCTTTTTGAATAAATTTATTCCAAATAGGTCCGGCTAAAACTACTCCCGGTTCTTTTGACATTAACGCTCCGTTGTTATTGCCCACCCAGACGCCCACGGCAATCGAGGGGGTATAGCCGATGGTCCAGCCGTCTTTAAACTCTTGAGTGGTGCCGGTTTTTACCGCAATCTGATAGCCGGGTATATTTAAAACAGAATATCTGCCGAATACCGGAGCTTTTGCCTCGTTATCGGAGAGGATGCTGTTAATCATTTTGGCGACATTCTCCTCCAAGACCCTTTGCGGGGTTTTTTTATTTTCTTCAATAATATTGCCTTTAGCATCCTCGATTTTAAGAATAGAAACCGGCGGAGATTTTAAACCGTTGTTGGCGAAGACACCGTAAGCCGAAACCATATCTAAAAGTTTAACTTCGCCTCCTCCTAAAACCAAACTTAAACCGTACCAGGAAAGCGGCTGGTCTAAGGTAGTTATTCCAAAAGATTGGGCTGTTTTAATAGTGTCTCTCAATCCGGCCAAGTAAAGGACCTTTACCGCAGGTATATTGATTGATTGAGCCAGAGCATTGCGGAGAGAGATGGGCCCCCGGAAGTTCCCGGTGTAGTTTCCCGGGTGATAACAGTCCATACCGTATTGATCCTTTTCTTCGGCTGCTGTTGACGTGCAATTCGGATTAAATTCCGTTTTAACATCCCAAAAGATCGTTTCGGGAGTCAGTCCTTTTTTAAAAGCCTCGGCATATGCAAAGGGTTTAAAGGCTGACCCCGGCTGCCTTTCGCCTAAAGTAGCTATATCGAACTTCGGGTCAAAAAGGCATCCTTCTTCAGTCCCCGAGCACCCCTCGGGAATCGACGAGGTCGCGTACCAGTCAGCAGACCCGACCATGGCCAAAATCTCCCCATTTTGCGGATTAATCGCCACTAAAGAAGCGTTATAAGCGTTATAGGATTGGTTTACCTTCACCCCTTCCTCAATTATTTTTTCAGCCTCTTGCTGTAAATTCCAGTTGAGGGTTGTATAAACCTTCAGCCCTTTCTCTTTCAGGAAGCTGTCAGAGTACTTTTCTTCCAAATACTTTTTAATATAAAGAACGAAATGAGGAGCTTTAATTGACTGATCGGGGCTGGCGAAAACCAAGATTTCGTTTTTTGCCTGTTCAGCATCTTCTTGAGAGATATACCCCTCCTGTACCATACGGCCCAAGACGTAATTTTTTCTTATGATAAGGCTGTCTAAATTAGAGCCATAAGGAGATAATCTGCTCGGTGCCTGGATTAGGGAGGCTAAAGTTGCGGCTTGAGCCAAAGAAAGCTCGGCAGCCGATTTATTAAAAAATACTTGGCTGGCCGCTTCTACGCCGTAGGCGTTGGAGCCGAGCGGGATTTGGTTAAGATAAAACTCCAGAATTTGATCTTTAGAGTAGCGGCGCTCCAGCTCCAGCGTCAGAATAATCTCCTTTGCCTTGCGCTGGATGGTTTTGTCTAAAGTTAAAAAAGTAGACCTGATCAATTGCTGAGAAATCGTTGAGCCGCCGGAAGCCAGCAGTTTTCCGCTCGTAAGATTATTAATGATTGAACGGGCTACGCCCTTGAGGTCTATGCCAAAGTGATTGTAAAAATTCGAATCTTCAGTAGCGACGATGGCCCATTTTAAATTATTTGAAACTTGGTCCAAGGAAACAACCGTCCTTTTTTCTTCGTCGTAAATTTGATATAAGACGGTTTTTCCTTCCCGGTCATAGATTTTAGTCGGCAAAACAAAAGACTTCTCGGTGAAGACCTCGGGCCGAGGCAAGTCTTTAGCATAGTAGATAAAAAAAAGCGAAAAGCAAAAAACGCAAAAGAGGAAAAAAGCGGAGATGATTTTCAAAAACAAGCCCAAACGAAGCATGGGATTATTTTACTAAATTTTCGTCAAATTGGCAAACGGCTCCTATTTTGTTATGATGAAAATATGAAAATCCTCACCGATCCGCAAAAAATTAAAGAGCTTTTGACGCGTGGAGTGGAAGAAATAATAGAGAGAGAGGATATAGAAAAAAAACTGAAAAGCGGGAAACAGTTAAGGGTTAAATTTGGGACCGACCCCACCAGCCCGAATCTTCATATCGGCAGATCTGTTCCTTTATTTAAACTGAGGGACTTCCAGGAGTTAGGACACAAAATAGTTTTGATTATAGGAGATTTTACCGGGGTTATCGGAGATACATCAGATAAAGATTCAGAGCGGCCGATGTTGAGCGAGGACCAGGTCAAGAAGAATATGGGGAGTTATGTCGAACAGGTAAAGAAGATAATTAATATCAAAGAGTGCGAAGTTCATTATAACAGCGAATGGTTTAAAAAATTAAATTATTATGAGATTGGCAAGCAAGCAGATGTTTTTTCACTAAACGAGTTTATCTCGAGAGAAAACATTAAACGGCGATTGGATGACGGGAAACGCATCTCGTTACGAGAACTGCTCTATCCTTTAATGCAGGGTTACGATTCTGTAATGGTAAAAGCCGATGTGGAAGTCGGCGGCACGGATCAAAGGTTTAATCTGTTAGCGGGCCGCAAGCTGCAGAGATATTATAATCAGCAACCTCAAGATATTATTACCAACCCGCTGGTTGAAGGATTGGATGGAAGAAAAATGAGTTCCAGCTGGGGCAACGCCATTAATTTATTTGATCCGGCCGACGAGATGTACGGTAAAATAATGTCCCTGAAGGATGAATTAATTATTAAATATTTTATTTTAGCGACAAGGGTTGATTTAACAGAAATTGATAAATATAAAAGAGAATTGTTGGCCGGCGGAAACCCAAAAGAATATAAGATGAAATTAGCCTTTGAGATTGTCAGGTTTTATTATGATAAAAAAGCAGCCGAAAAAGCGGAACAGGAATTTCAGAAAGTCTTTAGAGACAAGGGATTGCCGTCCGACGTTCAGGAGGTTTTTATAAAAGAGAAAGAGCTTAATATTCTCGACTTGCTGATTAAAACAAAAATGGCTTTATCTAAAGCCGAAGCGAGAAGATTAATTGACCAGGGCGGTGTGGCGATGGACGGCGAGATTCAAAAAGACCGGGAAAAAATCGTTAAGATAAAAAAAGGCGAAGTTATCCGGGTGGGTAAAAGGAAATTCGCCAAAATTGCTTAATGTAAAACAAAAATCCCCCAAGCGGGGGATTTTTGCGTTTTACTCTTCAAGATTGTCTCCTTTTTCGTCACCAGTGACCTCTTCGGTCTCGTCGGTTTTTTCGTCGGTTTTTTCCTCCTCCTCTTCTTCCTCAGTTTCATCCTCACCAGAGAAAGGAGCTAGATCTTTTTCGTAAACCATGTTTAGTTTTTTATTTTTTCATTATAAATTATATCGACCTTTGCCCGTTTTGACTCTACAAGGGGTATTATAATGTCTGAAGAAGTCCTGTCAAGCGTTTCTGGCAAAAACATAGGTAAGGGCTATGGCTAAAGCATCAGCTGCGTCGTCTGGCTTGGGGATATCTTTCATACCGAAAATCGCTTTAACTTTTTTCTGCACCTGGATTTTTTCAGCCCTGCCCGAGCCGGCTATCAGCATTTTGACCTGGGGAGGAGTAAATTCGTGAACCGGGATGTTCTTTTTGGCCGCGGTTAGTAAGATCACTCCCTTGGCCTGGCTCACCGGCATAGCCGTTTTCATATTATTAAAGAAAAAGAGACGTTCTACCACCATTATTTTCGGATGGTGCGTTTTTAAAAGCTGGGTGAGTTCGTTGTAAATCTTCTTAAGTCGCTGAGGCATCTCCATCTCCGGGCTTGTTCTGATCGAACCGTAACTCAGGCATTGAAAATTGTCTTTATCTTTACTCTTCAGGCTTTTTGCCAAAATAACGCCGTAGCCCGTAGTCGCCGTGCCCGGATCGATTCCCAAAATTATCATAGTGAAAATTCAATATATCAGGCGAGAGGCCTGCTATAAGATAAAAATTATTCTTTGAAATTAGAATATATCTCCTGGACATCATCGCTGCCGTCCAATGCCTCAAAAAGCTTTTCGCAGGCCTTTTTATCCGCCTCGCTTATCGCAATGTTTTCTTTTGCCACCCAGCCGATTGATGCGCTTTCAATTTTCATATTTTTCTCTTCCAGCCCTTTTTTCACTTTTTCAATTTCTTCGGGTTTTGTATATACATCTAAAAAATCATGATCGCAAGAAACATCGTCAGCTCCGGCTTCAATAGCCGCCAACTCCGCCTCTTCTTTGTTTTCGTGACTGACGGTAATTTCTCCTTTTCTGTTGAACATCCATCGCACCCCTCCTTCGCCGACAAACTTCCCGCCGTTTTGGTTTAAAATCTGCCGAACTTCATTAAATGTCCTGTTTTTGTTGTCGGTGATTCCTTCGACAATAATAGCCACTCCGCCCGGGCCGTAACCTTCAAAAAGCACGGTCTCTAAAATACCTCCCTCTAATTCGCCTGTTCCCTTTTTAATAGCCCG
The DNA here is from genome assembly GCA_043813805.1 of Candidatus Nealsoniibacteriota bacterium. GTDB lineage: Bacteria > Patescibacteriota > Minisyncoccia > Minisyncoccales > MHMH01 > 2-02-FULL-43-13. Next base: position 20,079 of record JBDRKR010000006.1, read on the forward strand.
TTCGATATTGTCGGCGGGCATATTAAAAGATTTAGCTTTTTCAACAACCATTCTTAATCTGGTGTTAAAAATAACGTCGCCGCCGCCTTCCCTGGCCGCGAGAGAGAGCTCCCTGGCTATTTTAGAAAACGCCTGGCCCTTTTTGGCGTCAGCTGCTCCTTTTTTGAATTTAATTGTTTTCCAATGAGAATGGCCCGACATGTTTTTTTATCGTAACTTATTTTAACCTTTTTTTCAAGATAAGAATTGTTATCCCCGAAGAAATGGCGATGGCGATAGCGAGCAAGATGGGCGTTTGATTGCCCTGAACCGCGTTGAAGGGTTTACCCTGAGCTTGTCGGATGGGTTCTCCCGCAGCCGCCAACTCGCTATTGGGGAGAGGTTTAGCCTCTTCCATTTGAGGTTCGGCTTCTATTGCATTGATCGATAAATCCACCCAAGCCAGGGCTTGTTTTTTAATATCTTCAACCCTTTTTTCGCCGATGCCTTTGATTCTTATCAGATCGTTCAAGGAAGAAAACGGCCTTAAGGAAATCAGCTCCTGAGCCCTTGTTTCCCCGATATGGACAATCTTAATCAGGTCTTCTAAGGGGGCGGTATTGATATCTATTTTTTCCGCCGCAAAAACAAAATTGAGAGTAATTAAGCAAAAAACCGCCGTAAAAACAGCGGCCCTTGACATTTTTCTCATAATAGACTATAATAGAACATTAAAACGGTTCCAGATCTGGGGGCAGGAGTGTCTCTTAGTTCGGACATCTTGGCGCGAGCGAAGTTGTTCCTCGGAGAAATTCTAAACTTTATGTTCCCAAGCTAGAGCGCCCCCAGATCTGGGGCTATTTTTTTTACAATAATCACTCCTCTCCGGCCACTCGCTCGACTTCTTCGAGGGTTGTTACCCCCTCTAAAACCTTCATAAGCCCGTCTTCTTTCATGGTAATCATGCCTCCCTTAACCGCTCTTTCTTTTAAGGCGGAAATTGGCGGAGAAGTTGCTATGAATTTTTCCATCTCGTCATCTATCAGAAAAGCTTCGAAGATTCCCACTCGGCCTTTGTATCCTGTGCCATTACAGTAAACGCATCCTTTTATTTTAGGGATTTTTATATCTTTCTGGGCTTTTTTTAGTCCCTCTTTTATTTTTTGCGATTCTTCCGGCGAAGGCGTTCTTAAGGTGCCGCATTTTCGGCAGATTTTTCTTACCAGCCGCTGAGCCACGGCTAAGTTTATCGCAGGCCCGATATTTGAAGGGTTGGCCCCCAAACTGATTAATCTTGAGATGGTGCCGGCGGCATCGTTGGTGTGCAGGGTGGTGAAGACCAAGTGCCCCGTCAAAGAAGCCTGTAGCGCGGTATTTACGGTCTCCAGGTCCCTAACCTCGCCCACTAAGATAACATCAGGGTCTTGCCTCATAATTGACTTCAGCCCCGAAGCGAAGTCGTATTCTTTGCCTTTTACCTGGGTTTGAGAAATACCCGGTAAACGATATTCAATCGGATCTTCAATGGTGATGATTTTGATCTCCGGCTTCTGGACCTCTTTCAGAAAAGCATAAAGGGTGGTGGTTTTACCGCTTCCTGTAGGCCCTGTCACGATAATCATGCCGTTCGGTTTTTTAATTTCTTTTCTGAAAAGAGTCAGTAAGTCCTTTCTTAATCCTAAATCTCCTAATGTAATCAGATTTTTGGGGTTCAAAATCCTTAAAACAAGCGTTTCGCCGTTTTCGGCCGGCAGAGTGGAAGCTCTAACCTCGACCGGGGACTCGGTTTTTTGGCTCGAAGAAAACAATACTGAAAAGCGGCCGTCTTGCGCCCTATCTGAAACGTTCATTTTGATTTTCGCAAGCAATTTAATGCGCGAAAGGACGCTTTGATAAGTCGCCTTGTCTAATTCGGCGATATCCTGTAAGACGCCGTCAATCCTAAGCCTGATTTTTGATTTTTCCTCTCCGGGCTCAATATGGATGTCGGAAGCGTCCAAATCTACCGTCCCGCCGAAAATAACATCCAGCAGATCGGTGATTTTTAAACTCGACGTTTTTTCGATTTTTTCCTTAAACTCGGAGATGCTTTTTATCCCCCGAGAAGAAACCTTGATGTCGCTACCGATAGTTTCCATAATAATTTTTATGTTAATTTTCCTATAATTATCACAAGGTTCTGACGCAGTCAGGTTCTTATAAAATTAAACGATTTTTAATAAGTTTCCTTTAGCCGAATCCAGATCCGGCTCCCTGATTAAAAACAAGACTCCGTTCCCCCGAGAAACGCCTTCGTAATTTTGCCGTATTTTTTCGACAAGCTCTCTTTTTGTGGAGTAAAATATGCCCTTGATAATAATCGGTGAGGCGTGGCTTTCCCAAAGAATCAGAAGATTGGGCAGATACCGGAAATTAAATTTCAGTTCTTCTACAACAAAGCCCAGATCGCGAGAAGAAGCTTGGCATTCCCGGAAATCTTTTTCAGACAAAGAGGCCGAATATAATTCTTTAGGTTCATTAAAACTCAGTTTCTCCAAAATCCTTCCTAAAAGATTGATTTGAGAAACACTCTTTTGTTTATAGAGATGCCGGATGATTTTTTGGTGGTTGCCGCCTCTTTCAATTAAAAAAGCGGAGGTTTCAAAGGTTTTCGGCCTTGTCCCGGGGTTGCGGAAATTCTGGCTGGCGCAGATAACGCCGGTCAGAAGATTGGTAGCGATGTTTTCGTCCAGAAAAGCTTCGTCTTCCGATTCCATAAACCTGATAAGATTGGTGAGAATTTCAGATGAAGAGGAAGCGGCATCCACCAGATTTACTTCGCCGAAGTTTTCGTTAGTGGGATGATTATCAATATTTAAAATAGCGGTTTCCGTCAAAAAGCGGGAGTTTTCTTCAAAAAAATCAGCCACATCGGTTAAAGATTTTATGCCGATTGTTAT
>JBDRKR010000007.1:0-30283 GCA_043813805.1 Candidatus Nealsoniibacteriota bacterium
GTGGTGGAGAGCGGCGATACGCTTTCGTCAATTGCTGAACGATTTAACGTTTCCTTAAACACCCTGCTTTGGGCTAATGATTTAAATTCCTCTTCTTTATTAAGGCTTGGCCAAAAGTTAGTGGTCTTACCCACCTCGGGCGTTATCCACCATGTGAAAAACGGCGACACTTTGGGCGACATTGCCAAAACTTATAAATCAACCCCAGAAAAGATAACTGTCTTTAATAATTTAACCGCCGAGGGCGATATTTATATCGGTGACATTTTAATCGTGCCCGATGGCATTCAGCCCCCTCCCACCACCTATGTGTCTCAATTAGTTCCTATGGCTGCGAGCTATTTCATCTATCCGATTTCTTCACCCGTGATCACTCAAGGCCTTCACTGGTATAATGCCATTGATTTCAGCAACGCCAGCAAATGCGGTACGCCGATCTATGCCGCTGCCGCCGGCCAGGTTCTGAAAGTAAAATTAACGAGCTCCATCTCAAAATGGGCTTTCGGGGGAGCGGGCAATACTATCGCTATCCAGCATCCCAACGGCGTTGTTACCAGCTACGGTCACCTTCAAGCAAGTTTGGTTAGCCAGGGTGATTATGTCTCTCAGGGCCAAATTATTGCTTTAATGGGCGGGGCCTTAGGTATGCCTGGATCGGGCAACTCAACCGGTTGCCACGTACATTTCGGCGTCAGCGGAGCTAAAAACCCATTTGCTAAGTAACACAATAATATGTTTTCAGAGTTTACGGTTATTTGGTTTACTCTTACCGGTATTGTCGTATATAGTATAGCTAAAATTTTCGGCTATCTTTAGATTTAATTTTATTGGTTAAATGAAAAACCCCCGTTTAGCGGGAGTTTTTTCATTTTAACGGTTGGCTTTATTCCTGGCACTTCATGCAGAAACGGGCTGCCGTGTGGACTTCCAGTCTTTTTTCTTCAATATCTTTACCGCATTTGTCGCAGTGGCCGTATTTGTTTTGAGCCAGTTTTTCCAATGCCAGGTTTACGTCGCGGAGTCTGGTCTCTAAGCTGAATTCAACCGGCAGTCTTGAAGCGTACTCTTCCACTTCATCGGCCGCTTCTTCCAGGTTGCCGTCGAATTTCGGGAACCTGGAATCCCAATCGCCTTTAAGCTTCGGGTCTTTGTCGGCAAAGGTTCCCAGTTGCTTCTCGATGGCGGCTCTTTCTTGTTCTAGTTTTTCTTTAATTTCTTGTTTATTCATATTGATAGTAGGCCTTCTTTAATTTTATAATTTTTAAGACCGAATCGTCAATTTCTTCCCGGGAGATTTCTCCATTCTGCACCGCTTCATTGAGAATGCGGACGGCTTCCGGCAGCAGCGTCGTTTCCCAATTGGTGGAAAAAGTCAGGATATCTGCTCCGGCCCGGATGGGTAAGGTTATCACGCCTTTTAAAGAAAATTTATCGATTAGTGATTGCTGGGGAAGGTCATCGGTCATAATGAGAGGCTCTTGTCCCACGCTTTGCTTCAATAATTTTATACCTTCCGGAGAAAAGCTAAAGGGTAAATCGGGGTCAATTTCAGAATAAATCACATTGGACGTCATGATAAATTCGGGCTTGGCTTGAGCCGCCGTCTCAAAAAGGCTGATTTGGGGCGTTTCAGCCAGGGTCGCCAATTTATCCTCCGGGTCAAAAGTGATATCGCCGTAGCCCGGGAAGTGCTTGATCGCCGTGAGGATGCTGGCTGTTTTTTGGCCGGAGATCAGGGCCTTGGCAAAAGCGTTAGTTTCCAAATCGGTTGCCTGAAAAGCCCGGCCGAAAACAAAATCTCCGGGCTGGGCGGTATCTAGAACCGGCGCCAAATTAAGATTAATGCCGAGGTCTCGTAATTCCTTTCCCCTGCTTAGTCCTACGGCATAGGCCTGCTCCGTGGTTTTAATTGCCGACTGGGCTGTTTTTTCTTGGATGAAGTTCACCGGGGAGATTTCTCCGCCTTCCTGATCAACGCCGATAAACAGGGGGATGCCGTAATTTTTTAAAGCAACTTGCTGAATGTCTCGGATCAATTTTCTGGTCTGGTCTTTATTAACAATGTTCTTTTTTAGCAAAAGGATGCCGCCGGGCTGAATGCTGGCGATTAGCTTTTCGGTTTCTTCAGAAAGGGTCGTGCCGTTAATGCCGATAAAAAAAAGCTGGCCGATTTTTTCTTTAAGAGCCATGCTTTCTAAAATAAATATAGCCCCTTCGTTATTGGCGGGGGGGCTCGAAAAGCGGGATAGGGGGACTTCCTTCAGTTTATCTAAAGCTTTTTCCATGCTTTTCCAGCTCGTCGTCAGAATGAAATAATCGTCAAAAATCGCATAAACAAGGCCCACATCTTTGCGGTTGAAGGTTTGGAAGCGGAAGCCTGCTTCCTGATATTCGGCGTCTTTGAAGTAAGAAATCAGGGCCGGCTCGTTTTTATTAAATAATTCAAAAAGGTTTTGGAAATTTTCTTCCATCGTTCCCTCCCAAGATGTCATTATGTCGGCTAGCCCTTCTTGATCGTTGATTTTAACGACGAGTCCCAAGCGGTTGCCTTCTTCTTGGGAGTAAATAAACAAAGTAGCGTCGTTTGAGAGTTTGTTATAAAAACCTTCCGGCGGGGTTATGGCCAGAGAATCAAAAAATTCTTTCAACCCTAAAATTTCGGCACTTTCCGTATTTTCAATCAATATCCGGTCAATCGAACCCGAGACCATTTCATTTTCCAGGGCTCGGGCAAGCAACAGAAGGACGTTGTCGCTTTGAGAGATTTTTAATGTTTGCGATCTTTCAGTATAAAATAGGGGTGTCGGGATTATCAATTCTTTGGGAGCTGTTGTTTCCTGTTCGTCGGCCGGCGGTTGGGCGGGTCTGACGACAAAATACCAATACCAGAAAGTGGCGATCAGAGCCAAGAGTGATAAGACGAGTAAAGCTAAAACAACCCTAATCCAAAGTTTTTGCGAGAAACTCGGCCTTTTTAAAAAAGTCTTGGTAATTTCCGATATCTTTTCTTTTTGGATTACGGGCGGAACCTGCGGCAAGGGAGGGAGCATAACTTGAGGCAAGGGGGAGGGGGCTGAGGCAATTTCCTTGCCCTCGGCCTTCGCTTCGACTCTGGCCATAAACTTTTTTCTTGCCTCATCTTCCCTTGTTTGAGTTTCTTTTAACGCGTCCTGGAACTGGGAGGAGTTGGCCGTTTCTTTTCCGGCTCCTGTTTCGGTCATAGCGTTTTCTTTTACTTCTCTTTCCTGCCTCATTCTTTTTATCCTTTCTTCTCTTTCTTTGGCCTCTTTTTCCGCTGAAGATCTTTCCAGGGCCGCTTGTTGGGCAAGTTTTTCTCTTTCTTTTTGTTTTGTAATCTCTTCAGCAGTTTTGATTCCGGCCACTTTTTCTCTTTCCTGGCGCGCTTCAGTTTCTCGGAGGCGCGATATGTCTTTTTCCATGGTTTTAATTTCTTCGCGCGCCAAAAAATCCTTCTCCTCCTTGTGGTCGGTCAGGTTCTCGGCTTTTTTTTGATTGTTATCTTGATTCATTTCTAACCTCTTTGATTGAGAGATTAATTCTGCCTTGGTCGTCGATAGCAATAACTTTGACCGGCACGATGTCGCCGATATTGACGACGTTTTCAACTCTTTCCACTCTTCTGTCGGCAAGCTGCGAGATGTGAACCATGCCCTCTTGTCCCGGCAGGATTTCCACGAAGGCGCCGAAGTTTAAAATTCTTTTTACTTTTCCCTGGAAGACTTCGCCCACGACAACCTCCCTGGTAATATTATTAATCCATTCGATGGCTTTTTTAGCGGCCGCTTCCTTTTCGGCCGTGACAAAGACTCTGCCCGTATCTTCAATATCAATGGAAACTTCGCATTTCTCAATTATTTCATTAATCATTTTACCGCCGGGTCCGATCACTTCTCTTATTTTATCAGGTTTGATTTGTAAAGTGAAGATCCTCGGCGCCCAAGGGGATAATTCCGGACGGGGTTTTTGCAATGTTTTTTCGATTTTGTCCAAGATTTGGCAGCGCGCTTTTTTTGCTATTTCGAGCACATTTTTAAATATTTCTTCGCTGATGCCGGCGACTTTGACGTCCATTTGAATGGCCGTTATGCCGGTTTTTGTGCCTGCCACTTTAAAATCCATATCGCCATAATGATCTTCGGGGCCTTGAATGTCGGTGAGAATCTTATAATTACCTTTTCCATCGCTCATTAATCCCACAGAAATGCCGGCAGCCGGACTTTTAATGGGGACTCCCGCATCCATTAAAGCGAGACTCGCCGCTGAAACCGAAGCCATGGAAGTTGATCCGTTAGATGAAAGGATTTCGGTAACTATCCTCATGGTATATGGAAATTCTTCAAAGCTCGGCACTAACGGCAATAGCGCCTTTTCTGCGAGCATGCCGTGCCCGATTTCTCTCCGGCCCGGGCCTCTCATCGGTTTTACTTCTCCCGAAGAGTACGGCGGGAAGTTATAATGATGCATAAACCTCTTTTTTCCCCTAAATTCCATGCCCTCCATCAGTCTGACATCGCTTGGCGTGCCTAATGTTAAGATAGAAAGAGCTTTGGTTTCACCTCTGACAAAGATTCCCGAGCCGTGGGTTCTGGGGAGCACGCCGGCTTCAGTTTTAATTTCCCTGATTTCGTCCAGTTTTCTTCCGTCGGGCCTTCTGCCTTTTTGGATGGCATTTTCATGAACGATTCGCGAGATTTCTTTTTCAAAAAAACCCTTAATGGGTTTAGCCTTGCCCAGGCCCGGGAATTTGCCTTCAATAAAGTAGGCTAAACTATTCTCAAGTTCATATAATGCATTGCCGCGGTCGGTTTTCTTGACCAAGAATAGTGCTTTTTCCAGTTTATCTCCTAAAAAGTCTTTAAATTCTTTTTCAAGATTTTGGTCGGCTTGAGGATCTTTAAAGATTTCTTTTTTCTTGCCGACTTTCTTGATGATTTCGTTTTGAAAGTCGATCAGATTTTTTAAATGGGATTTCGCCAGCTCAAAAGCTTCCATCACCGTGCCTTCTTGGGCTTCACTCCCCTCCATTTCAATCATATTGATTAAGGGTTCGTCGTTTTCCCGGATACCCACCAGGATCATATCAAGCTTTCCCTCTTTTCTTTCTTCGTAAGTTGGATTGATGATAAATTTCCCGTTTGACTGGCCGATTCTTAAGGGAGCTACCGGGCTCGTCCACGGAATATCGGAAATGCCCAAAGCAACGGAAGCCGCCAATATCCCGATGATGTCGGGATCATTTTCGCCGTCCCAGGAAAGACACGTAATGACCACCTGTACTTCGTTGCGGAAGTTTTCGGGGAATCTCGGCCTGATCGCCCGGTCAATCGCCCGGCCGGTGATAATTGCTTCGTCAGACGCTTTGCCTTCTCTTCTCATAAAGCGCGAACCGAGAATTTTGCCGGCAGCGTAAAATTTCTCTTCGTATTCAACGGTTAAAGGAAAAAAATCAATGCCCTCCCGCATTTGTTTGGCCATGACCGCCGTTGCCAAAACAACCGTATCGCCGTATCTGACAAGACAGGAACCCGCCGCCTGTTCGGCTAAATCGTTAATTTCCACCACCAAGTCTTTGCCGGCGATATTTAATTTGAATTTTTCCATACCAATTCAAGATCCTTATTTTTTTAATAAAAATTTAAGAGGCTCTTCTCCCAAGTCGATGAATTCGTCGCACACCTCTCTCAGATGAGAGGATGTTGATTTGCCGAAAGCCATGACCTCTACCCGTTTACCCTGGTTTTTTAAGTATTCAACAAGTTGTATAAAATCGCCATCGCCCGAAACAAGCACAATGACGTCCACTCCCGGAGCGGTTTTGACGGCATCAATCGTGATGCCGACGTCCCAATCCGCCTTTTTCATGCCTCCGTAGAATTCCTGTAAATCCCTGACCCTGGTTTCAAAACCAAGGCTCGTTAGAGCCTCAAAAAAGGGCTTTTCTTCGCCGGTCTTGGTTCTGACGACGTAAGCAAAAGCCCTGATTAATTTTCGGTCGCTGACACCCGTTTTTAAAATTTCGGCAAAATTGACCTTTTTACTGTAAATGTTTTTAGCCGAGTGATACATGTTCTGAATATCAATCAGAATAGCCACTCTTTGTTCTTTGTGCCTGGTAAACATACTGAATGTAATGAAGTACCCCGCCCCCTAAGCCGTTATTCTTTGCTTAAGAGCGCGCCAGGCACTTCCATAATATTTTAATTTTCTTTCTCTGTTTCGTGCCATTTTTTCCGATAAATATGCTTCGTAGTAAATCAATTGAACGCTGTTTTTATATTGGTGTTGTTTGATTCTCTGTTTCAAATTTTCGGTATAACCTATATAAAATTCATCATTCTTTATTAACTTCAGGACATAAACATAATACATACTGCCTAGGGGGCGGGGTTTCGCTTCGCTCACTTCTTAAGACCGATAGCTTTGATCGATTTATTATAACGTTTCGGATCTTCGTCTTTGAGATAACCCAGAAGTTTTTTTCTTTTCGATACCATTTTGAGTAATCCCCTCTTTGAATGGAGGTCTTTGGCATGTTTTTTCAAATGCAAAAGAAGCCTTTTGATTTCTTCCGTCAATAAAGCGACTTGAACTTCAGGAGACCCTGTGTCCTCTGAGTGGACTTTGTGCTCTTTGATGATTTTCGATTTTTGGTCTGTGGTTAACATAATATTATTTATTTTTATTTAGTGCCCCCAGTAGGATTTGAACCTACAACCTTATCCTTAAGAGGGATCTGCTCTGCCAGTTGAGCTATAGGGGCAATTGCCTAACAACCTGGTATTCGGAAGAAGCCCTCACTCCACCAATTCTTATAAAAACTTTCTGTCCAACCGGCGAGGCCAATCGCGCTTAAAATCGTACCGATAATCAGGAAGGCGGCAAAGATAACAACCAATCCGATAATTGTTGACTTGATAAGCGATTTAGCCTTAGTTAGCAGGCCAGGGTCGGCTCCGGCGAAAAGGAGCATCGCCCCCCCGACAACCAGCATTAAGGTAGCGACTAATGGGACAACCATTAGTATGATAATTTGAACAGCCCTGCTAATCATGTCAAAAAAACTGCAAAAAGTGCATTCGGACTGCCCATCCCCTCCGCACTGAACCAAGGGAAGCAAATCAGCTTGAGCCTGACCTGCGGTCAAAAATAAAAAGACAAAAATTACTAAAAGTATTTTTTTCATACTTCTGTTTTTGATTATACATTATCTAAAAAAAAAGAAAAGCCCTTGATATCGGGACTTATGAAGTCTTTAAGAAAAAAAAGGGGCTATCTCTTAGATTTCGCTTCGAGCATGCCGACCCTTTTTTCAAGAATAACGAATTCTTCGCGGGAAACCTTCTGTTTTAGGTCGTTTTTGATGACCTCAAGATCAAGTTTGATTATTGCAATATCGTCTTTAACTTGACCAAGATCACCTTCAATTTTATTAAATCTTTGGTCATGTTCTTCCAGCTTTTCAGTATTAGTTGCCACTTGTTCAGAAACCATTTCTATCTTACTTTTAATATCTTCAGCCACGACATCAAAGTGCCGATTGGTTTCTTCAAACTTCTTATCAAAATCCTTTTTGTGTTCTTCTAAAATTGTTTTAATGTCTTCGGCCATATCTGTATCATTATTTTATCAATTCAAGAAATCGTGTCAATAAAAGAAAGTGCCCCCGGCAAGAATCGAACTCGCACCACTGGGTTCGAAGCCCAGTACTCTATCCATTAAGCTACGGGGGCGAAATTAAAGTGTTAATTTCGCGGGCGCGCCGCCCTGGGATACGCTTGAATTATATCAAAAAATTTGTCCTTCGACAAGCTCAGGACAACCCTGAGTTTAATCGAACGGGTTGGAAAAAATCAAGTTTTAAGATAAGATAATTTAAACGACGGATGTTTGGATTTCCGATATCCCCCTTAATCTTGGGGGATATCGGAAATCGGCAAATCGGTTTATGGAAATTCCTAAAGAAATAAAACTTATTATCAGCAAGTTGAAGAAGCAGGGCTTTGAAGCTTTTGTTGTGGGCGGGTGCGTACGCGATTTATTAAGCGGAGGTAACCCAAAAGATTGGGACGTGGCGACTTCAGCCAAGCCCGAAGAAATCCAGAAAGTTTTTCCCAAGAATTTCTACGAAAATAAGTTTCTGACCGTGACCGTGCAGACCGGGAGCAAGAGTTTAGAAACCAAAGAGGTGGAAATTACCACTTACAGATCAGAATCGAAGTACACGGATAAGCGCCATCCGGACGAGGTTAGGTTCGCTAAAAACATCCAGGAAGACCTGTCCCGCCGCGATTTTACCGTCAACGCCCTCGCCCTTGAGTTGTTGAAATCGGATTTCAACAAAACTATTGACCCGTTTAATGGCCGGCAAGACTTAAGTGACAAGATTATCAGGGCGGTAGGCATAGCCCAAGACCGGTTTGCCGAAGACGCTCTAAGAATGATGAGGGCGATAAGATTCGCAACCACGCTTGATTTTACTATCGAGGAGAAAACGGCCGTTGCGATTAAAAAGAACGCTTTACTGCTTAAGGCAATCTCTAAAGAAAGAGTCAGGGATGAATTGGCCAAAATTATTATGGCGGACAAAGCCGCCGAGGGCATTGAGATGCTGAGAGAATTGGGCCTTTTAAAACATATTATGCCTGAGCTTGAAGAGGGCTTTCAGGTAACGCAGAATAAGCATCATATTTATGAATGCTACGAGCACGCTCTTTTTTCCTTGAAATATGCCGCTAAAAAAGACTTTAATTTTCATGTCAGAATGGCCGCTTTACTGCACGACATCGGCAAGCCCAAGTCAAAAAAAGGCGAGGGCTCAGATGCCACTTTTTACAATCATGAAGTGATCGGCGCCAGAATGGCCGCCCAGATTTTAAACCGTTTAAGATTTTCCCAGAAAGACGCTGAAAAAATCACGAAGCTCGTGAGATTCCACCTGTTTTATTATAACGTTGACGAGGTGACCGAAAGTTCGGTCAGGCGCTTGGTCAGACAGGTCGGGCAAGAAAGCATGGAAGAGTTATTGCAGGTGAGAATGTGCGACCGGATCGGTTCGGGGGTGCCCAAGGCCGAGCCTTATAAATTACGGCATTTGAAATACGTCATTGATAAGGTGTCGCAAGGCCCTATTTCAGCTAAAATGCTTAAGGTGACGGGCAATGATGTCATGAAACAACTGAACGTTCAGCCCGGGCCAAGAGTTGGACAAATACTTGATATTCTATTAAGCTATGTTCTAGAAGAGCCCAAGAATAATAAAAAAGATTTTTTGGAAAAAGAAATTGAGAAGCTCGGTAAGATGACCGAAAAAGCGCTGGCGGATTCGGCCGCCAAGGCCAAAAAAGAGCGCGAAAAAGTGGTGACGAAGCATGACGAAATGACCAAGCAAAAATACTGGGTAAGTTAGCAAAGGGTTTCACGTGGATTATCGGGGCGTAGTGTAACGGTAGCACGAGTCCTTCGGGAGGATTTAGTTCGAGTTCGAATCTCGACGCCCCGACAAATTTTCATCTAAATTTTTCAGCCATTTAAATTGGCTTTTTTCAGATACTCTGTTATTCTATAAATAGTAATCATTTTTATGCAACAAGAAAAAGGGCAAATTGCAATTATTGTTTTTGGACTGGTTTTAATCGGCGCTTTGCTCGCCCTTAATTTTACCGGCGTATTGGGCGGGAAAAAAGACAGCTCAAAAAAAGAGCCGGCGGCTCAAGGCGAAGAGGCGCTTCCCATCGTTTCCTCAGTAGGCCCTCAGCGCAGCGGCCTGTACCCTACCGGCACTTTGCCGTCAGGCACTAAAGAGACAATCATCAGCGTTTCGACCGATGTGGCGGCTTATTGTCGCTACGATAAAGACCCGGACACCGCCTATAATTCCATGTCCGGCAGTTTTACTTACAATAAAGAAAAAACTTTTCACAGCATTAAAGTTACGGGTTTGGAAACCGGCACGAATTACACGTATTATATCCGTTGCCGCGATATGGATAGCGTGAAAAATATTGATGACGCTGTTGTCAGATTTAACGTTGGGTCTACGTCTTTGCCCGGCGGTTCTTCCGGCGGATCATCCGGCGGGTCGGTTGGGCTCAAGGAAATACCGCCCATAATCTCAAACCTCTACCCCACCGGCACTTTGCCGGCCGGCACTTCCGAAACCCAGCTAAGTGTTTCCACCAATGAAGCGGCTTATTGCCGCTATTCCACTATTGCCGGGACAAGCTATAATTCCATGTCTAAAAGTTTTTCTTACGATAATGCTAAGCTCGCCCACACGGTAAACGTCGTCGGCCTGATCGATAATAAGATTTATGAATATTTTGTCCGTTGCCGAGATATGAACAGCAACGCGAATACCAGCGATGTCGTGATTAAATTCGGCGTGGGAGGAGTTTCTTATCTGCCCTCTTCTCCGCAAAATCAGGATATCACTCCGCCTTACCGTTATAAGGGATATCCGGACGATGATATGCCTTACAGCACGAAAAATGTCCAGATTACCCTGCAAACCGATGAAAAGGCCGTTTGCCGTTATGATACGGTTTCCGGCGTAAGCTACGGCCAGATGAAGATATTTGACAGCACTAATAACCTTTTGCATTCAACCGAAGCCTCCGGCTTTAATGAGGGGGAGACTTATAAATATTATATCAAGTGCGCGGATGAGCGTAATAATATCAATACCGACGATTATCTTATTTCATTCAAAGTGGAAGCTCCCGAAGACGTCGCGCCGCCGATTATCACCGTTCTTTACCCCTACGATGATTTATATTACGGCACAACCGAGGTTCAGCTTGGTATCCAGACGAATGAGTCAGCTTCCTGTAAATACGGTACCGAGCAGGGCGTTGCCTATAGTTCCATGAAAAAAAGCTTTACTAAGCAAAGCGCCAATCTTCACACAGCCAAGGTAACCGGTCTGCAGAACGGTGTTGATTATTCGTTCTTTGTCCGTTGTAAGGACACGGCAGGCAATGCCAATACAGGCGATATTATGATTAATTTCAGGGTGACGCCCTAATTAATTGGACATTTTAATTGGACATTTTAATTATGACTATGAAACAGAACCAACGATTTCAGTACATCAGGACTATAGAATCCGGGATTAACAAACACTTATTTATCATCTGCGCAATTGTGACAATTGTCGTGATGGTGATGACGCTCATCGACTTTTTCACCCGGGGCAACCTTTTTACCGTTCAAATAGCGCCTTTTTATCTCGGCGTTTTGGTGATTTACTCCCTGCATAAAGAAATTGTCAGATGGTTGGGCGAAAGGCGGGTTGAAAGGCAGGGCGAGCTTTTTGTTTACGCCTGGATCGGCTTGACCACGGGGCTTTACGCCATCAATTTTGCGACCCGAAATTATTTCAGCATGACCGCCGAGGGATTATCTATTAATACCCTTCAAAGCACTATGGTGCTCGCTTTGGAAGTTTTGGCTATTTTTATCTTCACCAGATTTCTTAAAATTTTAAAGATTTGCTTGACCAGAAAGCATTTTTTCAGAAAGATAAAAGACAACGATTAAAGGCCATGAGAATTACTTTCCAGCTCCAAGAGAACATCCAAAGCACCATGCGGCGGTGCGGCTATTTTTTTGATAGGACCGAAAAAGACGAATTTTCGTTTATCAGAACGCTTGGCGCATCAAGATCGGGCTATCCAAGGTTTCATATTTATGTTAAAGTTGACGATGTTTCCCGTGAAGCCGTAATTAATTTGCACCTCGATCAAAAAAAGCCCATTTACGAAGGAGTCGCCGCCCATTCGGGCGAATACGACGGAGAATTGGTAGAAAGAGAGCTAGCAAGGATAAAACAAATACTGGGCCCGTAGTAAACCGGTATTACGCAGCCCTCCTTCGTCCCGCTTAGCGGGACTACGAAGGGCAAAGCATTCGCACTGTGCCCTGCCGTAGCTAAATTTTTATGGGGACATCGTAAAACGGCATTATGCAGCATTCGCATTGCTGAGTTCCGGGTTCGATTCCCGGTGTCTCCACAAATAAAATTTAGCGTAGGCGGGTTGCTGAAGAAGGGGTTCGATTCCCCTCGGGTCCACAAGATATAAGTAATAACTGACATTTACTGAAAAAATAAGAGGCTCGATTTAATCAATCGAGCCCTTAAGAGATGTTAACCCTTTTGGGGTACCCATTTCCCATCGCGCCAATATCCTTCTGGCGTCAACTGTTCACTTCCGTGCGCATCAATTTCAGCCATTATCTGGGCGTCTGATTTCACAACGGTTGCTTTTTGCCAATTACTCACAGCTCGAGTGGTATGACACTTAGAGCAGTGGATGCCAGTTTGTCGGTCAGTCCTTCCTCCCCAGCCGTACCCTCCGAACGTCGGTCTACGGTAACGCCAATGAAAGATTCGGCAGTACCATTGACTTCGAAAACGCCACGTTAGATTCCATAATCGGCGTAGACGGGCGATAGCCGAAACGTAAAACGCTTTAATCATTGAATGCCTCCTAAAGAGCAGAATCTACCTCTTTTCTTCTCATTTCGAGATTCTCTTGTCAAGTTGCTATAAAGAAGAACATTTTTCCTTCGATAGATTAAATAATCAACTTACGATGTTGATTATTTCTCAATTTTCTCAATTACTGGATTTGTTGGATTTACGAAATCCAACATTTTAATCCAGCATTTTAACATGTGGGGTGATAGAGGTCCGGCCTCTTTTATTTTGGTTTCCGGGATTTTTTGTTTTAAGTTGACTTTTTGTTCGCAACCTTTAAGATGAAAAAGGTTGTTCTTTGGAAGACGGTTTTAAGGAGGTTGGAAATGCGACATTTGGAAATGCGACATATTGATCCGCATGTCCATTGCCGGGACGACAAAGAGGCTTATAAAGCGGATATTCGCGAGGTTTCAGAAAAGGCCCAAGCTCAGGGGATTGTCGCAATTTTGGATATTTGTCCTATTTTCTCGGAAGAAGACGCCAAAGCAAGGATAAGCTTAGCTGAAAGCAGGAACCCTGTGATTCCCTACTTCTTTTATATGGGGTTGACTGCAAATAAGGAACAGATTAAAGAAGCGGTCAGGATCGTGAAGGATTATCCCCAGGTAGTGGGTTTGAAAATGCGGACGATTGATTCGCCTAATTTTCCCGGCGTTTCACGTGAGAAGGATCAATCTCAGGTCTATCAGATTTTAACCGAACTGGATTATAAGGGAGTTTTGATGGTGCATTGCGAGAAGCAAAGCAAGCTGAATCCGAAACTCTGGGATCCATTAAGGCCGTGGACTCATTCTTCAGCTCATCCGCCCGGAGCCGAATTTGCCTCAATCTGGGATCAAATATGGCAGGCCGAAGAAGTTGGTTTTAAAGGGCAGCTGCATATTGCCCATATTTCGTGTCCTGAATCGGTTAAACTAGTTGCGCGCGCTAAAAAAGTTATGGCAATCACGTGCGGGGTAACGCCGCATCATATTCTTTGGGATTCGGATCGCTTGAAAGGAGGAATGGGGCTTTTCAACAAGGTGGATCCGCCGTTAAGAAACATCGAAAAAGTTCTTGAATTAAGAAAGTGCCTGATAGCCGGCGAGATTGATTGGGTTGAATCGGATTATGCTCCTCACACGGTGCCGGAGAAACTGACCCCTCCTTATCTTTCGGGTATCGCCGCTTACGGTCTTTATCAGGTATTATTGGATTGGCTTAAACAGAAAGGGGTGACCGACGAAGAAGTGGCAAATTTAACATACTGGAATATCAAGAAGGTTTTCGGGGAAAAACTCGAAGCAATATAGAATAAAACAAAAGGACGGAACAAATCCGTCCTTTTTTGTTTTGTTAATATTCCCAGGGCTTGACAGTTGTTTTAAAGATGCTAAACTCAAATTAGATTAGGAAGTGAAGGAAACCTTTGTCCGTTGGAAAGCGGACATTTTATTTGAGCGGAGCGAAACCCCGCCCCCTGTGTTGCACATATTAAAGCAATAAAATAATTAAAATTAAAGAGCGCCAAATAAGCCTCAAGGCAAAAATTATTGCTTAGGGGGCGGGGTGCTCATTATATTCGCATGGATCTAAAGAATTTCATGTCGGCCATCGCGCAAATCGCTGAAGAGAAGGGCATTCCGCGCGAAAAGGTCATCGAAACCATCGAAATGGCCATTGCCGCCGCTTACAAAAAAGATTACGGCAAAAAGGGCCAAATTACCAAAGCCAAACTCAACATGGAGACCGGCGAACTTAAGTTTTGGCAGGTAAAGCAGGTGGTGGATAAAGATATGATTTATTCGGAGGAAGAATTAGAGAAGCTAAGAGAGGAAAAACCCGAAGAGTTTATTTCTGAAGAAGTGGGCGGCGAAGCAAAAAAGATCCGTTTTAATCCGGAAAAGCACGTCATGCTTGATGAAGCTAAAAAATCAAATTCTAAGATAAAAGTCGGCGAAGACTTAGAAATTCCCCTGGGAGAACAAGAAGATTATGGCCGAATTGCTGCGCAAACCGCCAAGCAAGTCGTACTTCAGCGGATCCGCGAAGCGGAAAGAAGCGTCATTCTTGAGGAATACAAAACCAAAGAAGGCGAGATTATCTCGGGAATTGTTCAGAGAGTTGAAGGCCGGACCGCGTTTTTAGATATAGGGAAAATACTGGGGATCTTGCCCAGGGAAGAGCAGGTGCCCAACGAGTTTTATCGTCCGGGCCAAAGATTGAAGGTTTTTGTCTTAAAGGTGGAAGATACCCCGAAGGGCCCGGCAGTTTTTCTTTCTCGAGCATATCCTAAACTGATTTCCAAGCTTTTTGAATTGGAAGTGCCTGAGGTTTCTTCGGGTGCGGTAGTGATAAAATCAGTGGCTAGAGAGCCCGGTTCGCGTTCTAAGATCGCGGTGGCTTCAACCGTTGAAGGTGTGGATCCTATAGGTTCTATGGTTGGCCAGCGCGGCACAAGGGTGACGGCCGTTATTAATGAATTGGGCGGAGAAAAAATCGACATTATTGAGTGGTCAGAAGACTCGGAGAAGTATCTGGCCAATTCTCTGTCGCCGGCCAAGGTTGTTGAGGTGAGAATTTTGCCAAGAAACAAGGCCTTGGTTGTCGTACCCGAAGATCAGCTTTCTTTGGCCATCGGCAAAGATGGCCAGAACGTAAGACTCGCGGCGAAATTAACCGGTTGGAAAATAGATGTGAGATCTCCGGCCAATGTTGATGAAGGCGGAGGCAAGAAAGAATCAGAAAAAGAAGATGAAGCAGGGGATAAAAAAACAGACGAGAAAGAGCCCGAATCTGTGAAGAAACCAAGAAAAAAGGCAACTAAAAAAGAAAAAACGGATTAACTTGATTTACGAAATCCCATCATATATGTTGGATTTTATATGTTGGATTTCGTAAATCCTAATATCAAATCATATGTTATATCTACCTCTTGCCGTTGCTCTTTTCGCTTTAGTTTTTGCGGGATTTTTAATCCAAAAAATCCAGCGGGCGCCATCAGGGAGCGGCAAAATGATCGCCATCGCGAATTTCATCAGAGAAGGCGCCGTCTCTTATTTAAAGAGGCAGTTTAAGGCCGTAGGCTTCGTCGCCGTTTTTTTATTTTTAGTTCTTTGGGTGTTTTTGGGGATAGAAAATGCTTTAGGGTTTCTGGTCGGCGCTTTTTTCTCGGGGTTAGCCGGATTTATCGGCATGATGGTTTCTACCAAGGCCAATGTCAGAGTGGCGGAAGCTGCGAAACTCGGTTTGGGCGCGGCTTTGAAGCTGTCTTTCCAGGGAGGCTCGGTTACCGGGTTTCTCGTGGTGGGATTGGGCCTTTTAGCTGTCACCGGTTTTTACATGATCACCGGCAACCTGACGTCGCTGATTGCGTTGGGTTTTGGAGCTTCTTTGATTTCAATTTTTGCGAGACTGGGCGGCGGCATTTATACTAAAGCTGCTGATGTGGGAGCGGATTTGGTCGGTAAAATAGAAAAGGGCATCCCGGAAGACGATCCGCGCAACCCGGCCGTGATCGCCGATCAGGTGGGCGATAATGTGGGCGACTGCGCCGGCATGGCGGCTGATTTATTTGAAACTTATGTGGTTACTTTGGTGGCGGCGATGATCCTCGGCGCTTTAATTTTCCCCGGCCAATTAATCGCCGTGACTCTGCCGCTTTATCTGGGAGCCGTAGCTATTTTAGCTTCAATTTTAGGGAGCTTTTTCGTAAAGCTCGACAAAAAAAAGAATATCATGGGCGCTCTTTACAAGGGGACTTTCGGTTCGGCTATTTTAGCGGGTCTCGGCTTTTTATGGATTATCAAAAATGCGGCGCCGGTGTTAAACTTTTCGTTCTTACAGCTTTACGCGCCGGTTTTAATGGGGCTGTTTGTTGCCGGAGGCATGTTCTTAATCACCGATTATTACACTTCTAAAAAATATAAACCCGTTCAATCAATTGCTAATGCTTCACAGACCGGTCACGCCACTAATATTATTACAGGATTAGCCGTCGGCATGAGATCGACGGCTTGGCCGATTTTAGTGATTGCCCTGGGAATTTTAGTCAGTTTTTGGTCGGCCGGTCTTTACGGGATAGCTCTTGCCGCCATGTCCATGCTTTCTTTAGCCGGCATTATTGTGGCTATTGATTCTTACGGACCGATTACCGACAACGCCGGCGGAATTGCCGAAATGTCCGGCCTAGACGAAGGAATCAGGAAAGTCACCGATGCTTTAGATGCGGTCGGCAATACAACTAAAGCCGTGACCAAGGGTTACGCTATCGCTTCGGCAGGATTAGCAGCTCTGGTCCTTTTTACCGCTTACGTCCAAGAATTGATCAGATTGGGCGCAGGTTGCAATTTTCATTTAGACGATCCGAATCTCCTGGTCGGTCTTCTGATCGGCGGTCTTTTGCCCTATCTTTTCGCCTCCTACGCCATGTCGGCCGTGGGCAAAGCGGCCTCGGGCGTGGTTGCAGAAGTGAGGCGCCAGTTCAGGGAAATCAAAGGTTTAATGGAAGGTACAGCCAAACCCGAATACGGCAAATGCGTTGATATTGTTACAAAATCAGCCATTAAAGAAATGATTTTGCCGGCGATTATTCCGATTGCGGCGCCGATTCTGGTCGGTTTTATCTTGGGAGCGGAAGCTTTGGGAGGAATGCTAATCGGCAGTATTATTACCGGCATATTTGTCGCAATTTCCATGACCTCGGGGGGAGCGGCTTGGGATAATGCGAAAAAATATATTGAAGACGGTAATTTGGGCGGTAAGGGAAGTTTGGCTCATCAAGCGGCCGTGACCGGCGATACGGTGGGCGATCCCTATAAAGATACGGCGGGACCGGCCATTAATCCCATGATCAAAGTTTTGAATATTGTTGCATTATTAATTGTCGCCTTTTTAGTATAATATGAATCATTCAATTCAAAAATTAGCCAAATCGCAAGTTGAAATCAAGTTCGAAGTTACGGCCGAAGAGTTCCGGATTTTTATCGATAAAGCGATTTTAAAGTTGGGGGAGAGCATTGAAGTTGAGGGCTTTCGCAAGGGCAAAGCCCCTAAGGAAACGATCGAGAAAATGCTGGGTCAGGAAGCTATTTTGAAAACCGCTTCCCAAGAATGCATCAGGGAAAACTATCTTAAGGTTGTGAAAGAACAAAATTTGGAGCCCCTGGGCCAGCCGGAGATCAGCGTTTTAAAATTAGCCCCAAACAATCCCCTTGAGTTTAAGGCCGTTGTCGCCATTTTGCCGGAAATAACAATAGCCGATTATCGGGAGATTACGTCCAAGATAAAAAAGAAGGAGGTCAAGGTAACGCCGGAAGAAATTGAAAAACTAAAGCAGGAAAAAGAGAAAATAGAACAAGAGAAGTTGCGGCAAGAAATCTTAAACAAGATTGCTGACGCTTCCAAAATGGAAATTCCCGAAGTTTTGATCGATTCGGAGAAGGGTCGGATGATGGCGACCATCAAAGAGCAGGTCCCGCAGATGCTGGGCATCGGGTTTGAGGAATATTTAAAGAAAATCAACAAAACCGAAAAAGAGATGCTTGATTCTTTCTTGCCTGAGGCCGGAAAAAGGATTAAAAACTCCCTGGTTTTAAGGGAAATCCAAAAAAAGGAAAAGATGGAAATCTCCGAAAAAGAGCTTTCCGATGAAATGGCTAAAATTGCGAAGCAGAATCCCAATCTTGATAAAAATCAGCTCAGAGAATATACTGAAAGTGTAATTAAAAATGAGAAAACCTTCAGGCTTCTCGAAGGTTTTATTAAATAAATTTTACCGATTTGCCGATTTCCGATATCCCCCAAAATTAAGGGGGATATCGGAAATCAAAATATCCGTCGTTTAAAATTATGAACCTCATACCCACCGTCATCGAAAAATCGCAATACGGGGAAAGAGCTTACGATATTTATTCCCGTCTTTTAAAAGAGCGCATCATTTTTCTGGCCGGTCCCATTAATGACGCGGTGGCTAATTCTATTATCGCCCAAATGCTGTTTTTGGCCTCGCAAGATCCCAAAAAAGATATCCAAGTGTATCTCAATACCCCCGGGGGGTCGGTTACTGCCGGCATGGCTATTTACGACACTATGCAGTATGTGAAATGTCCTATTTCAACCTTTTGCGTCGGGTTGGCTGCTTCCATGGGCGCTACCTTGCTCGCGGCGGGAGCCAAAGGAAAGAGGTTTGCCCTGCCTAACTCCCAGATTTTATTGCATCAGGTGGCGGGTGGAGTTCAGGGCGAAGCTGTTGAAATTGAAATTACGGCCAAGCAAATTCTGAAAATCAGGGAAAAACTGAACAAGATTTTAGCCAAGCACACGGGCCAGCCTTTAGAGAAAATCAGCAAAGATACGGACCGCGATTTCTACCTCGATGCTCAAGAAGCCAAAGACTACGGCCTGATTGACGAAGTCATCAAAACCAAGATTTAAATGAAAGAGGTTTAGCCTCTTTCATTTTAGCTTCTGCCATTATGGATAAACAACTTCTAAAGGAGTGAAAAAGATTCTTTTTATTCTCTTGTTCGGCGCTATTTTGTTTTTCGTTCTTTATATTTTCTCTTTTGAGAAAGATGGGGCGGCTCGGCACCTTGAAAAATGGGGGGTAGGCATGAATATTGAGGGATTTTTGATTGAGAATTTTTCAAGCGAGGAGAGCGGCGGGGTGAGTAAAGAAGTGCTGGATGCGCGGCGGGGGAGCGCATTTGTAAAAATAACCAAAATCAAAACAGTCTCCCCTCAAAAATACATAGAAGATAAAAATTTTCTTCTCAATTCTTTATTTTTGCCGACCACCTCTCCTTATCCGGGAGTGATTACTAATATCATAGAGTGTCCCGAAGAATTTCGGCCAAAAGTAAAAGCGGTTGAGAACGGGACAGTCTATGCTCTTTTTGCCGGCGATCGGTTTAATTACGGCGTTTGCGCTCAAGATCTGGTTGCTTATTTTTCCGCTTATGGCATTTTTGACTGCCCCAAAAAAGGGATTTTTGAAATTCGCATCTTCTCCAAAGAAGAAAAGGACGTCGGATCAATTATCGGATCATTTAAATGCGCCAATCTCTGAAAAAATATACCATTATTCTCATTTTTCTGGCGACTTTCTTTTTTATTTGGTTCGGACGGGAATTTGATATTTTTAGAAAAGCTGAAATTAACGATTCTTTTTATTGCAAAGACTGCAACGTTATTTTAATTACCCTCACAAATCTTCGCTATGACCATCTCTCGGGCAGCGGATATTTCCGGCCCACCACGCCAAACTTAGACGCTTTTGCTAAGGAAAGTCTGGTTTTTGACAATGCTTTTGGTCATTCCAGTTGGACCTTGCCCGAAGCCATTTCTATTTTTACCTCCCTTTACCCCTACAAGCACGGTATAATGAACAGATACGACGGAAGCGTTCTCTCGGAAAACACTCCTACCTTGATTGATATTCTGAGTGATAGCGGCTACACGACTGCCGGTTTTACCGGCGGGTTTGATTACAATCCGGCATTCGGGCTGACTAACAGATTTGGAGAGTATCAAGAATGCACTGAAGGGGAAAAACAAGTTTCGGGATATGGAAAGATCGGTTGCACCATGCCCAATGCTTTGGAGTGGATTAAAAATCATCTCGATGAAAAGTTTTTCGTTCAGATTCAGGGATATGATGCCCACTGTCCCTTCAGCCAGCAGGGAGGATTTATGTATGATAAAGATTATAAGGGAACGGTGGATTACAGTAATTGCTTATGGACTTTTGATAAATCTGAACCCGAAACTATAGACGGTAAGCTATATTATCCCGTGTACTCCCCGACGACAGAAGGAAAAGCGTCGGTTCTTCTTGGCGAGGAAGATATAAGCCATTTAATTGCGCTCTACGACGAGAGCATTACGTTGAGCGATGAGCTTTTTGGTTCTTTTATTGAAGAAATAAAAAAGTTGGGGCTTGAAGATAACACAATTATTATATTCACCTCGGAGCACGGCGACATGCTCGGAAAACACGGCCGATTTATGAGAGGAGGACCTCTCCGGGGAACACTTTATGATGATGTGCTCCATATCCCTCTAATGATAAAACATCCAGAACTTAAGCCAGCGCGCTTAGAAGGGTTGGCAGAGCATATTGATATTGCGCCGACTCTCCTCGACTTTCTCGGGATTAAGGAAAAGTTTTCGTTTCAGGGCAAAAGCCTTATTCCTCTTCTTTTGAGGAACAAAGAAGTTAATCGATACATCTTTGCCGGAGTAGAATTCCACCCGGGGACGGGTAATCTCTACTTTCAGGAAAACACCAGAGTGGAGGCAATTAGAACCAAATACTGGAAACTTATCAGAGAAACTATCATTTCCCAAGTTCCTCCTTCTCACGCCCTGGAATTATATGACCTGATAAACGACAAAGAGGAACTCTACAATTTGGCCGATACCAAGAAAGACATCCTGGATGATTTGGAGCGGCGCCTTGATGAATGGTCGGAGGATACGCGGAAAGAATAAGGCTATGTCTAAAAAAAGTCAAAAATTAATAATAATTCTTTTCCTTGTTTTCGGTATTGCCGCCGGTTTTTGGTATTTTTTATGGTCTTATAAGACGGGTGGGGGAATAGACGGGGCGGCAAAGTGCAAAGACTGTAATCTGATAATGATTTCTCTCTCCAATATCTCGGCTGAACACATGAGCTTGTACGGCTACGAACGATTGACTACTCCTAATTTAGATCAATGGGCGAAAGATGCCGTTGTTTTTGAAAACGCTTTCACCCAAACCTCATGGACACTTCCGGTAGCAACTTCGTTGTTTACTTCTCTGTATCCTTATTCTCATCGGGTAATGGATAGATTTATTGATAATATTTTGGACGAAAATATAAAAACCTTGCCTGAAATTTTGAGAGACCAGGGATACAAAACAGCGGCCTTTACCGGCGGCCTTGATTACAGTAACAGCTTCGGACACATGAGGGGCTTTGAAGACCTTGATGAAGCAGCCGACTTTTACACAGCCATGGAATTTGCCGGTTTTGGCCCCAGTTTGGATAAAGCCGCAAGCTGGCTAAAAGAAAACAAGAATGAAAAGTTTTTTCTTTTTATCCACGGCTATGACGCACACTGTCCGTTTGATCCGCCCCAACACCTACGGGGCGCATTTTCAACCACGACCGGTAAGAATATTACGGTGGACAGCAAGCTTTGCTTAAGAGGATTTAAAAATTCAGAGGGTGAAACCTACGAGGCCTATTCTTACAGGCAAGGCCCGGAAAAGGTTCTTTTGACACAAGATGACATCAACTACTTGGAAGACCTCTATGATGAAGAGATTTTGTCCGTAGATGCACTGGTGGGGAATTTTTTGAACAAATTAGATAAAACAATTTCCGGGAACACCATTATTGTTGTTTTCTCCGATCATGGAGAAATGTTTGCAAAACATGGAAGATTCGGCAGGGCCGGCGGGATCCGGGGGACCCTGTATGACGATGTAATTCATGTGCCCTTGATTATAAAAACACCCTTTCTAAAAGAAAAGTTGGTAAATGGCTTAGTTCAAATTATAGATATTATGCCGACTCTTTTGAATATACTGGATTTGCCCCAGCCAAAACAGACACAGGGAAAGGATTTGCTTGCTTTAATAAACGGAGAAAAAAAAGAAATAAATAAATATGTGTTTGCCGGGTCAAAGTTCGGCTTTCCGGAAGCGTATCCTGTATTTGAAATATTTCCTCTCAAAAGCATAGCTGAATCTGTGCGAAGTAAAGAGTGGAAGCTGATTCACGAAATAATACTTGATGAAAAAGGAGAGGCGAAAGAAGAAGCGTACGAATTGTATGATTTTGAAAATGACCCTGGCGAACTGCGTAACCTTGCGCAGGAGTTGCCCGACATAATAAAGGAATTAAAAGACGTATTGAAAAGATGGAAAGAGGAAGCCGAGAGTTACAAAACACAAAATGTGTCTTCTCCACAATTATTGCCTCAAGAAATAATTGATGCGGCAAAGCAGCACGGATATTGGTAAATTCTGATCATCAACAATGAATTGTTTCTTCTTTTTTGCTTTTTTGGTGTATAATTAAAAAACGCAATAAGCGAGTTTTTAAAAGTCATGGGTAAAAAAATCGTTATCTTAATTGTCTTAGTTTTAATTGCGGGGTTTTTCTTTATTCTCAATCGGGAGACAGAACAGCCAAAGCAGGCAGTTAAACTTTACTGGTTTATTCCCGATGGTATGCGCGTAGAACCAGACTTGTTTACAATATACAAGTGGGCCGAAGAGGGCAAGTTACCGAATATCAAGAAAATGATGGACAATGGTGCGTATGGATATTCGATACCAGTATATCCTTCTCACACCCCTGTTAATTTTGCCACATTGCTAACCGGGGCTTATCCCAAAACTCATGGAGTAGCCGATGGACCAATGCATGTTGAGGGTAGTCCATTAGATAAAGTAGCTGTAGGCGGTTTTAGCTCAACAGCTCGAAAAATACCGGCTATCTGGACAACCTTAGAAGAAAATGGAAAGGATGTGTTCCTTTTATCAATACCAGGATCCACTCCTCCAGAGATCGACCAGGGAACGGTTATTAGAGGACGCTGGGGCGGCTGGGGAGCTGATTTCCATGCAATAAATTTTCAATCCGAAGAAGATATGTCTCAAAGAAAAAAGCAGGGGAGAGGCTCAAGGCTCTTTTACTTCGGACCTCAACTGACCCAATATCTAGAAACTTTTACTGCTGAAGGTTGGAAAAATATTCCCGGCTCTTTTAGCCCGGCCCTGGAAGTTGAAATGACCAGTTGGGGGTTAACCGTTTATGCTTTTATTTATGACAGCACTGATGATCAAAAAACAAATTATGACAGAATAATTTTCTCAAAAGACAAAAAAGAGATCCTGACCGATCTAAAACAGGGCGAGTGGAGTTCTTGGCAGGAAACAACCTTAAAATGGCAAGAAAAAGATATCGAATCCAACGCAATGTTTCATATAATTATTCTGGAAGACGACGGATTTTTTAGAGTTCGATTTCTTTACAATAACATCAACGAATATGTCACCCAGCCCTCTACGGCAGCCGGAGAGCTTACTCAGGGCGTTGGGCCGATGGTTGATTTTGTAGATAATTTTCCACCTCAGTTAATCTACTATCCGGAAGATAAAAGTACTTTTTTAGATGAACTAAAAATGTCTTTTGACTGGCACACTAATGCCATACCCTATGTTATGAAAAACTACCAGCCAGACATTGTTATTCATGATATATACAGCCCAAACCAAATGTTAACTAGTCGTTGGTGGTTAGGTTACATTGATCCAGCCAGTCAAAGATACGATGATATAACAGACGAAGAGAGAGGGAAGCTTTGGGAAGAAGTAAAAGATATGTATGTAAATCTGGACAATATGGTCGGGGAAATTCTAGATAATGTAGACGAAAATACCCTGGTTGTCTTGAGTTCTGACCATGGAGCGGCAGTCTTGAATAAATGGGTGAGAGTTAACAATCTTTTGGCAAAAAATGGGCTTTTGAAATTTACTATAAATCAAGAAACCGGCGAACCGATAATTGATTGGGAGAATTCAAAAGCGATTTATCTCAAAATGGATAATATTTACATCAACCCCGATGGACTGGCCGGCGATTGGTACCGTGCTTCGGGGTCAGAATACGAAGCTTTGAGAGACAAGGTCATAAAGATATTGTCAGATTTAAAAGATGAAGATGGAACAAAACCGGTAGCGACAGTAACTAAATGGGAGGACGTTGAAGAATTCTTAGACCTGCCGGCCGACAGAGTAGGAGATTTAATAATAGCAAACAAAGTGGGCTACGGATGGAATGAAGAAATGACAGAAGATTTAGAAATATTCTCAACACCGCTAAAAACTGGATATAAACAAGCTATACATCCGGAAGAGGAAAAAAGCATGTGGACGCCTTTCATAATAATGGGTCCGGGGGTAAAGAAAGGCTATGAAATAGAAAGTCCGATAAAGTTCGTTGACCAATACCCGACCATTATGAAGCTTTTGGGCATGCCGATAAATGAGCTTGTTGAGGGCGAGGTGCTGGTCGAAATTCTTAAATAATGAATGCTAAATTCTTATCTCTTTAAATTTAATTTTATCCACCGCCCTCTTTGAGCGGCTGTTCTTGTTCTTTCTGTTTGTGGTATTATTAAAGAAGACCTCATATGCCGGACAAAAAAACATTGCTATTCTATTTAATCATCTCTCTTTTCGTCATCGTTTTGATTGGCGGAGTCATTCTTTATTATTTATTTTTTCAAAAACCAACCGAACAGCCTCCTCAGGTCCCAACGGGAGAAAAAACTGCGGAAGAAATTCTGCAAAGTTTGACCGCTCCTTCGGAAGGAGAGGGGACCGAGATTTCGGCGCAGATTCTTGAGTCCTTAAGCGCTCCCAAAAAACAAAGTCCGACAATTGCCGAAGATGTTTTAAAAAGCTTAAGCGCACCAACAAAATAAAAATTAATTTTTTAAAAAATGTCAAAGCAAGTTTCACCTAAAATAGTCGCTTTAGCCTTCGGGATATTAGTCATCTCTTTTGCCGTCGCTTTTTACGTGGTGGCCTGGACCGAGCCCACTTCAACCCCGCCCGGAGGCAACGTGGCCACGCCTCTGAATATAAGCAGCGCAGGCCAGATTAAAACAGGCAATCTGGTGGTTAATGCTTTGGGCACATCAGCTACCTCGGGGAACGCCATAGTAGTTAATTCCGGCGAATCCAGATTTCCTTCCGTTACTATTGTCGGCGGAGCATCTTTATTAGTTTCAGATTGTGATTCTACGAAGCGGGGAAAAATGTATTTGCTTCAAAGCCCGGCTGGCACAGAAGACGGCCTATATATCTGCAAAAAGAAAACAGATAATACTTATGGTTGGATTGCCTTGGCCAGCCCGGCTGCAACAGTGGCGTGCGCCAAATTAACCATAGAAACGAATAAAATTTATGTCCCCATCACCTTTCCCGACCCATATTTTAAAAGGTTCTTTGTGAGCAGTGGCGCATGGAACGGCAATTTAGGAGGATTGACCGGAGCCGACGCCAAATGTCAGGCAGAGGGAGGCAACGGTGTCACTTGGAAAGCTTTATTGGGTGATACCGCGACTATAGGAATAAGCCGCATTAATGATGGGGTATTTGTTAATCCTACCCCCGTAATATCCGAAGGAGTTGCTTGCTACGAGGTTTATGCAAAAAATATAGACAAACTGATCGACAATTTTCCTATTAAATTTTCTGTTCCGCCTCGTGTTTGGGCGCAGAGTTTAAAAACTTTAACTTCGGCTTATTGCTCTATGGGGACGGCTGGAGCTTGTCCCAATTCTGGCTGTGAGGGTGCTGTGGGAACTTGCGTTAATGGGTATCAATCTTTATATTTTAATGCCTGCAAAAATTGGACTTATGGCACTGACGATTCTACAATAGGTTGCTCCTATGACGTTTATGGGGATCCTTATAATTGCGGCGAGGATTTTGGATGCGTTATCCCTAATCCAAGCACGCCTACAAAGAGCTATTCTATGGGACAGATGGCTTTAGCAAGAGATGAGCTTGTTTGGACTAGCTGGTATCATTCTCTGGGGGGACGCGAGGTTTGCGGTTGGGCGGTATCGCCAACAGGCGCCTTTAATTGCGCCGATTCGGGCCGTTTATTTTGCGCAGAGCAGTAAATAATTAAAAATGTCAAAGCAAGTTTCACCTAAAATAGTCGCTTTAGCCTTCGGGATATTAGTCATCTCTTTTGCCGTCGCTTTTTACGTGGTGGCCTGGACCGAGCCCACTTCAAGCCCGCCCCTCGACAACGTGGCGACGCCTCTGAATATAAGCAGCGCAGGCCAGATTAAAACAGGCAATTTGGTGGTTAATGCTTTGGGCATATCAGGCGCTAGCGGTGATCTTTTCAGCATGCCAGCCGGCGCAGGAACCGGTAAGGTTTTAACTTCTGATGCTTCAGGATTAGGAACCTGGCAAACAACAGGAGTTGGCATACCTTCTGGGATGATTGCTATGTTTGACACTTCTTGTCCTGACGGTTGGACGCGCTTTGCAGCTTTGGATAATAAATTTCCATATGGTGGAGCATCTTATGGCGCAACTGGAGGCGTTTCTACTCACGCCCATACCTACGAAGTGCCGGCGGGGTTTGGTAGTTTTATGTACGGACCGGCTAGTGTAACCTTTATGGCCGGTTCGTCGTATAAGAACACTGATCCTGCGACAATTGTGGGCGGTTGGTATTATCAGCAGAGGACGACTGGATCTGGCACCAATTTACCGCCTTATGTTACGGTTGTTTGGTGCAAGAAAAATTAAATAATCTTGGATCGAATAAGTGTTAGATTTTCTAAATCAATGTCAAAACAAATTTCAACGAAAATTATATTTCTGGCTTTCGGGGTTTTGGTTGTTTTTGGTTTTTGGTTCGCCTATGGCGTTCGGGCAGGAACCGGCGACAATATTCAAGGCTGGGCGTGGTCAAATATGGCCGATAGCGGAAAAGAAGGCATGGGCTGGCTTAGTTTTAATTCAATGAATTGCGATACTGATGGAGACCTGACATATGAAGGAGCGGGCGAAAAAGACGTCCCAGCGCCTGCAGGTTGCCCCGTTTCCGGGCCGGTCAGACTTTACGGCGTAAACATTGAGCCATCCGGAAATTTTTCAGGATATGCCTGGTCTGAAAATATCGGCTGGATTAATTTTGCGCCAGTCGGTCCTTACCCGGCTTGTCCGGCAACCTACACAAAATGTCCGGCTTATTCGGCTTGTCTGGATCTGCCGGGCGCGACGGTTCAAAATTGCGACGGCATCGGAGACTATAATATAGATGGCTGGGCGAGAGCCTGTTCGGTTCTTCAAGACGTTTGTAATTGCGGGGAATCATGCAATACGGTGAAATCCGACGCCGAGAAAGGCGGCTGGGACGGCTGGATAAAGCTAGCCGGCGGGGGAGCGTCGGTTGCTCCTCCATGCACCGGAGATAATGATTACGATAATAATAATTTTTGCAACTGGGGCGTAAAAGTAGATCCGGCAGATGGCGCTCTTTCCGGCTTTGCTTGGGGAGATATGATTCTTGGCTGGATAAAGTTTCCGTCAAGCGGAGGGGCGAGAGTTTGGCCGCTTCCTACGCCGCCCAACACGCCTCCCTATCAACCGATTCCGGGGGGGAGCGGGGGTGCCGATGGCATAACTTGGGACCATTGTTCTTTTCAAGGGAAAAGCGTGCCCACCTTTAATTGGACATATTCCGACCCAGACGATATTCCTCCCGGAACGGATCCCCAGACCGCTTACGAAATTAGGATAAGAAATAATGCTGGTTTTCCTTCCAGTCCTAGTCCGACCGAATTTTTCGATTCGGTTTCGGGCTCGGGCAAATCTTACACACCCACCCATCGTTTGGACGAATGGGCTGTTTGGATGAACTGGGACAGTAATTATTGGTGGATAGTCAGGGTTAAAGACGATCATGGCAATTGGTCGAACTGGTCAAATGCGATTAAGTTTGATGAAAAAACCCCCCTCCACGCCTATCCTTATCCCGGGTTCTCTTGGGATCCTTTAGAACCGACTCAGAAAGAAGTGGTGGTTTTCACCCCCGACCAAAGCGGCATCGATGAATACGCCTGGACTATTAATAGACTTACCGGCACGGGCTATCAATTTGTTGACGGTACGGATATTCTTGATGAAACACCCCATATTAAGTTTTTAACTTTTGATAATACAGTGGAATTAAAAGTAACAGATTATGACGGGTACTCGTGCGAATCGCCTGAGCCGATAGAAATAACCGCCGAATATCCCTTGCCAGAATACAAGGAGATCCCGCCGATTATTTGGTTGAAAAAAACGCTGGTGGCCTTCGCCGGTCTTATCGACGGACTTTACTTTTTTAAGAATTTTTGATATAGTTGAGGCAGTAAAATAACATTGGATTTTTGCGATTTTCAACATAAAAATACAAGAACATGTTGACCTGTCAAAATTTCAAAACAATTTATGGACTTACTACTTCCACTTGTTGTGGCGTTTATTGCGTTGGCCTCGGGTTCAATTTTGGGATATTTGGCCCGTCAATCTATTGCGAAAAAAAGAATCGGTTCTGTAGAACAAAAACTTCAGGAAAAGATAGCTCACGCTAAGCAGGAGCAAGAAACTATCATATCTCAGGCCAAGGATAGGGCCTCGGCCATTCTCAACACGGTCAAGAGAGAAGAAGACCAAACGAGAAACAGATTGCTCAAAGCAGAGAGTTTTTTGCTTAAAAGAGAAAATATTTTAGACCAGAAGTTTCTTGACCACGAAAAGAAAGAAAATGATTTTGAGGAAAAGGCGGCTAAACTTAAAGAGGTCAAAGAAAATCTGGAAGTTTTGAAACAGGAAGCTTTATCAGAGCTCGAAAAAGCCTCCGGGCTTACCCGGGACGACGCTAAAAAAGAATTGCTGTCCAATTGTGAAAAAGAGTTTGAATTGGAAATCATGCAAAAGTTCAGAAAGTTGGAAGGGGACGGCAAAGAAAGGCTTCAAGACCGCGCCAAGGAAATAATCGCTTTGGCCATTCAAAAATATGCGCTTACTCAGGTCCAGGAGATGACGACCACCACCGTTGCTTTACCCAATGACGAAATCAAGGGCAGAATCATCGGTAAAGAGGGTAGAAATATTAAGACGTTAGAGAAGTTGACCGGAGTCGAAATTATCGTTGACGAAACGCCCGAGGCTGTAGTGATTTCGGGGTTTGACCCCATCAGACGTCAGATTGCAAAAACGGCGCTGGAGAAGCTTATTCATGACGGCCGTATCCAGCCGACCAGAATCGAAGAAATCGTCCAGAGGACGCAGGATGAAATTGTTGTTCAAATCAAAGAAGCGGGACAAGCCGCTATTTACGATACCAATATCATCGGCCTTGACCCGAAGATTGTGCAGCTTTTAGGGAGATTGAGGTTTAGGACGAGTTACGGCCAAAACGTTTTGCTTCACTCTATCGAGGTCAGTCATTTGGCCGGGGCTTTGGCCGCTGAAATCGGAGCTAATATCGGGCTTGCTAAAAAAGCCGGGCTTTTACACGACATCGGCAAAGCCGTGGACCAGCAGATCGAGGGTTCTCACGTTGACATCGGCATTAAAATTTTAGAGAAGTTCGGCATAGAAAAACAGGTTGTGTCGGCTATGAAATCGCACCACGAAGAATATCCGGCAGAAAACATCGAGGCCGTCATAGTGCAAGCCGCTGACCAGATTTCGGGAGCGCGTCCCGGAGCGAGAAAGGACACTATGGAAAATTACCTGAAAAGATTGGGAGAGCTGGAGGCGATTGCCACTTCCTTTGGAGGAGTGGAAAAGGCTTATGCTATTCAGGCCGGCCGGGAAATCAGAGTTTTTGTGAAACCCGAACAGATTGATGATTTGGCTGCGCATCAATTGGCTAAAGAAATTGCAAAGCGGATCGAAGAAGAATTGAAATATCCCGGTGAAATCAAAGTTAACGTCATCAGGGAAAGCAGGGTAATAGAATACGCGAAGTAAGAACCTGGCTTCGCCAGAACCTTGGCCTATGGCTAAGAACCTTTCGCTTCGCTCAAGAACCTTGATTTCTTCGAAATTAACAATTAATGATATTTGGATTTACGAAATCCCCGATTTGCCGATTTCCGATATCCCCCAAAATTAAGGGGGATATCGGAAATCCAGACATCCGTCGTTGAGGGATTTCGTAAATCTCTAAATCGTATGACCAAAGAAGATATTATTCAGGCGATAGTTAAAAA
>JBDRKR010000008.1:0-25055 GCA_043813805.1 Candidatus Nealsoniibacteriota bacterium
ATAATTGGGAACCATACGTGACGCCTTTCGGGATAAGCGAGGAATATAAAAAACAAGTGAAGGAAGAATTAAGTAATACCATTATCGCCGCTTTAAAAATCAGCACTGTTGCCGGTGAAAAATTCAAACCATCTTTGGTCGATAGATTATACAATCAACTGGAAAAGTTAAAAAATGAGGTTACGGCCCTAATTTTTCAAATTAACCCATTCAAGGCCGGAGTCGCGCTTAATCTATCCGAGGATTGGGTTGAGGATGATCCTCCACCCGATCCTCAACCGATAGAGGCTGGACCTTTCGGGGAAGTTGAAATTATCAAACAAGATGTCCCCGAAGAAATAATCGAACCAGAAATTGAATCCGCGGAGAACAGTTCTCCGCGAGCTGAAGAAATTTTAGCGCGAGAAGGGTTATTGGCGACAACCACAGAGTTAATAATTCCAGAATCAACGACAACTATAGGATCGTCAGCATCTACGACCGAGCTCGTGCCGTTGCCCAAACCCGAATCGCCTCCGGTGCCAGCACCCAAATTGGCGTCGGCGCCCGGACTGGTGTTTTGCGAGAGAGATAGCGGCAATCCGAAGCGTTTTAGGGTTTTGATTAACGAAGTTGCTTGGATGGGAACAGTAAATTCTCCCAACAACGAGTGGATTGAATTAAAAAACGTTTGGGGAATTCCGGTCAACTTGAATGGTTGGCAGCTTTTGGATAAAGATCGGCAGATAAAAATAATTTTTGATGAAGAAGATATTATTCCCGCCGGCGGTTATTATCTTTTAGAGAGGACAGACGATAATTCAATGCCGGATGCAAAAGCAGATTTAATTTATACTGGCGCTTTAAGCAATACCGATGAGGCTTTATATCTTTTTGATGATCAATGCAATATTGAGGACGAAGTTTTAGCCAATCCAAATTGGCCGGCCGGAGACAATTTGCTCAAAAAACCAATGGCGAGATTAGATGTTTTAGATTGGTATGCCGGAGTCAGTACTCCCGGAAGTGAAAATAGTTCTCCTCCGGTAGTTCGTTCTTCTGGCAGCGCTCCGGCTCCATTACCAACACCTTCTTCCAGTTTCACCTCCCCGCAGATTTTTATTACAGAAACATACATCGGAAGCGAGGGTGATCAAAAAAACGATTTTGTCGAACTCTATAATCCCAATTCAGAAGTAATTAATTTAACCGATTACTATATTCAGCGCAAAACAGAAAACGCTCAAGATTTTTCTACTTATGTCTCTCACGAACTTTTAGCAGAAAAAATAATCAAACCTCAAGATTATTTTTTAATCGCCAACGCTTCTTCAACCTTTACTACTTCAGCCGATGTCGTGACTACTTATCCTTTGACGAAAAACAATACTTTAGTTTTAAAAGATCCAAAGCAGGAAATTATCGATCAAGTTTTTACAGATAATCCGCCCGCCGGAAAAAGTTATGGCCGTAAGTGGTCAAGTACCACCCAAAATTATAAGGAAGATTTTGAGATTCAAATTCCCACTCCTAGAGCTCAAAACCAGAACTTAATTGTCGGCGAAGACGAGAGCGATAAAGAGGAGGCAGGGAACGATTTATTGTCGGTGAAAATTAATGAAATCGCCTGGGCGGGTACGAAAGCCAATTCATTTGATGAATGGATCGAACTTTATAATAATACTACATCAAGTATTGATATCGATGGGTGGCGATTAAATTCGTCCGAGGCCGATGGAATAAATATAACCTTTTCGACTTCGACGTCAGCAATAACTACTATTCCCGCTCAAGAATTTTATTTGATAGAAAGGACGGATGACAGCGCAGTCAGTGACGTTTCGGCAGATTGGACTGGCAGCTTTAGTAATGGCTTATCGAATACTAAATGCGAAATTTTATATCTTTACGATAGCAGCGGTAACTTAATAGATGAAACTGTCTGTTCCGGGAATAATTGGCCGGGAGGCGAAGCGAGTCCTAATTATATTTCGATGGAAAGGATTACTAACGCTTCCGGAGTTGATTCGCAAAATTGGGCAAGCAATAATTTGGTGGCTAAAAATGGTTTAGACGCCGATGGTAATCTGATTAATGGCACTCCGGGGGCGGAAAACAGCGTTGCAAAATCTTTTACCGAGATCGTCGGTGGTTTGAAAATTGCGGAGGATTTTACCCTAACCTTGATTGGCAGTCCTTATCTTGTCGAGGGCTCAATTACAGTTGGAGAGGGCGCGAAATTAACCATTGAGCCGGGGGTTATAATTAAGTTCAAACATCGCTCTGATTGGAAGTCGGCTTTGAATGTGGAAGGGGCGCTCGAAGCAATTGGCGGAGATGATCCGGAGCAAAAAATTACTTTTACGTCTTTTTACGATGCCACCGGGACCATTCCGGTAGCCGGCGATTGGGAGTGGCTTTATTTTAAAAATGCTCAAGTGAAATTAGACAATGTAATTATAAAGTATGCCGGAAAACGCGAAGGTAATCCGCCTTTTTCTTCGTCGTTTACCCGAGGAGCGCTTTACGTCGATGGAGGAAATATT
The DNA here is from genome assembly GCA_043813805.1 of Candidatus Nealsoniibacteriota bacterium. Classification (GTDB taxonomy): domain Bacteria; phylum Patescibacteriota; class Minisyncoccia; order Minisyncoccales; family MHMH01; genus 2-02-FULL-43-13. The sequence continues at coordinate 2,526 of JBDRKR010000008.1, forward strand.
GAAATTAGTAATTCGAAAATTGAAGAAAGCCAAACGTTGGGAATCTGGCTGGTAAATTCCGCTTTAGCCACAATTGATGGCGTAGAATTTTCAAATCTTACAGGAGATTGGGAAAAAGCAGCCGCAATTTATATTGAAAGCGGCAGCCCCGCAATTAGCAGTTCGACTTTTACGGACAATAATATTGGCATTTTGGTTGAAAATTTTGCCAGCCCCATTATTGAAAATAATATCTTTAATAATAATCAAATCCCGGTTCAAATTAATACTCTTTTACCGACGATTTCCAATAATACTTTTAACAATAACAGTTATAACGGAATTCATGTGATTGGTCTTTCCTTGCCCGAGGGGCAAACTTCAATGGTTTGGAAAGAGGTGGGTGTTCCTTATATTATCAATACTTTAACCTTGGCTCCTGGACTGGCGCTCCAAATTGAGCCCGGGGTGGTTATTAAGTTTTTGAATAACAGCCGATTGAATATTGAGGGCAGTTTTGAGGCCAAAGGAAATGCAGGCAATAAAATAGTTTTTACTTCTATCCAAGACGATGAATACGGCGGCGATACCAATAACGACGGCGCTGCTACGCAGCCCGTGGCGGGGAGGTGGCACTATGTTTATTTCGCCCCATCAAGTCAAAATCCGGTTTTAGAGGATGTGATTGTCAGATACGGCGGGTGGTATAACGTTTTTCAGGGCGGGGCAGCCGCTAAAAGCGGAGCGGTCAAGGTGGACGGCACGACATTAACTATTAAAGACTCGCTTTTTGAGAGCAATTTGTACGCCGGCTTAGAGTTGATTAATGCAACAACAACTCTCAAGAACGTCGTTTTTAATAAGAACGAACACGGTATATATATAGAAGCCGGGGATTGTCCCGATTTATTAAAAGTGGAGTTTGGCAGCGGGGAAAACGCTAACTCTGCGAATGTTTTCCCATCGAGCTGCGCTCCGTAAGATGAAAGAGGTTTAGCCTCTTTCATTTTAGCCTCGAACAATAATATCCAACACCAATGTGCAACACCACCAATGTGCAACACTCGGTGTCGAACACCGCCACTTCGCATAAGAGGCGGGTTTTTGGTATAATAAGTGAAGATTAAAATTTAGCTCAACATTAAATTATGGATCAAAATATTCAGCAAAACTCAGGAAAAAAATACGTGTGGTCTTTAATTTCTTTGATTTTTATAGTTATTTTCGGTTTATCGTTTCTATTGCCCACCCAAGCATTTCCTATGGTTATTTTTCCGGCTCTGGCGCTGATATTCGCGATAATCGGCTGGAAAAAGAAAGAAAATAAAAAGTTCGTCTTAAGTGGAATTATTTTAAGCTCTCTGATATTAGTTTTTTCAATTTATATATTGGTCAGCATTGTGACTCCCAGTCCAGAAGGAAAAATAATAGCAAATACGGCAAATGTCAAAATGACCATGTCGAATATGCGGATCCTTGCGGAAGTTTATAATACAAAGAATAATTCCTATATCGGATTGGAAAATTCATCTGATGTTAAAATAATAGAAAAGCAAGTATTAAAATTCAGCGGTAAAGATTTTGCAGTTTATGTGAGTCCGGATGGAAATAAATATTGCGGTAAGGCCTTATTACCCGATGGTTCTCTTTGGTGCGTAGATAGTTTAGGGTACTTCGGTAATTATGTTGGCAATCTCAAATGCTCAATTGATTATTATGCCTGTGAATAAAAATAGGTTTTAATGTCGTCCACGACCCGCAGGCGCAATATTCAGCAAGGGAAAACGCTAACTCTGCGAATGTTTTCCCGTCGAGCTGCGTTGCTCCTTGACAAATACGCTTGATGTACGTTATAATGTACACATATGGACACAAGAACTACTTTATCTATTTCCGAGGCGAGGAAAAAAATATTTAAGATAGTCGAGCAGGTACAAAAACCGGCCACTCATTATACTTTGACTGAAAAGGGCAAGCCCAAGGCGGTGATGATGTCGGCTGAAGAGTTTGAATCTTGGCAGGAAACCTTAGAGATTATTCACGAATTTCCTGATTTGGAAAAAGATATCAAAAAAGCCGAAAGAGAGTATAAGAGGGGTGATTATTTAACACTAGAGGATGTTTTGATAAAAGAAGGATTTGTGATGGTTGATAAGTCCAAAAAATAATCATGTACCGCGTCGTTCTGTCGAAAAATGCGAGAGAAGATTTAAATGGAGTCAGTCAGCAATACAAGCCGCATATTTTTGCGGCTTTATTTGATTTAAGAAAAAATCCATTTTTAGGTAAAAAACTTCAAGGAAAGCTCCAGAATCATTATTCTTTACGAATCGGCGTTTACCGGATCATTTACGGGATTTATAAAAAAGAATTGAATGTTCTCGTAATTCGTATTGGCCACCGTCAAGGAATATATAGATAATGCTTAAACTGCGTTCCGTAAATTAGTCCTCGACATTTATTTTGTTCTGTTCTATAATCCATCATCATAGCACCTTGTCATATTTCTAAGCTTAATAATCGATAAAAAAACGGTAAAGGAGGTTCGAAATGGTACAGGTCAACAAAAAGTCTTGGCACTGGCGAATCTATAACTGGTTCAATAAAGGAAAACTGCCCCCCGTCATTGATCTTTGCAGTTACTGCCGGACAGTGTTCTTCTGGGCGCCTCTGAAATTCATTTTTACCCCGGCCGTATGGCTGCATAAGAAGAGCAAATCGCTCTCTTATCTGGTTCTGATTTTGCTGGTGTTGGCGATAAATGTCGTTCTGATCCGCACTATTCACGACGGTTGGCTCTTAGCATACCTTTTCATGACCGTCATTTTCTATTTGTTTGCTTATCTCCCGGTGCTGAGAAAGACAGTGGCTTCAGATTGGACAGGAGCCGAGGATACAAGCTTTCGTCGGTATATCGAGAAAGCAGGTAGTGTGTCGGAGGTCGGCTTTAAATATTCTGTAGGCCTGCCCGTGAAGACAGTCTTCTGGACGATCTGGGTAAAGATATATTATTTCAATAAGGTCCTGTTCTGGGGTGTTATGTGCCTTGTTGTCGCAGTTATTTTTTACGGACTGTTTCTGATCGGCTGGTGGTGGAAGGTGCTGATTGGCATTGCAGCAGTTGCTCTGGTAATATTGCTGATATACTTAGTGGTCTCATTTTTCGCGGGGAAAAAGGTAAGTCTGAAAGATAGTCTGGTTTGGCAGTTTCTGGTAGCCCAAAAGCGAAAGATCTGCCCGTTTATTGAGCTCATAGATTAACAACGAGCGGTTGCCTGGCTATGTTTAGCTGGGTAGCCGCTTTTTAATTATTGGAGTCTAGGTGAAAGAGGTTCAGCCCCTTTCATTTAAGGGGTTGATTTTTGGCAATGATGTGGTAAAATGAAAAATCGTAGAAAAGAAAGAAAAGGAGGAGAACCTTGAAAAGTGAAAAGGAGGGATTATGAGTCTTCAGGGTGATATAGCGGTAGAGCATGCGGTAAGACAGATATTGTCATTGATAGACGATAGGATTATTACGAATAAGTATCGCAAAAATAGGGAGATTGTTTCGGTTTTAACCGAGCTGCGGGAAGGAATTAGATGCGTGCCCGATACCACCATTAAAGAAAAGGCCTGCGTTTACTGTGATTTCCTGCGCATCATTGATGAAGAAAAAGCCTGGTGCGGTTTGGCCAATGTTTCTTACAAAGAACTCGGCCGGGTGTGTCCGAAAGAGTTTGGGATACAAAAACTAAAAGAGAGTTGCCGATATCACTTGATGGTTAAGGGCAATGAGGTTTGCCGAGCGCATATCTCAGAAGAAGGTCGTCATCCCTGTTGGGTGGAAGCGCTTGAAAGCTTGCTCACAGATCCGGATTTTACGCTAACCAAATCGGCCGAAGACGAGATACTAATGAGGGCCAAAATAGAGATTTAAAAACGGAAGTTAAGTAAAGAAATGACTGAGGTTCGGCCTTGGTCATTTTTTATATAAACTTGACATAAAATGTCGCAATTAATAAGATAAATCAATGTCTAAGGAATTCTACATTAGGCTTACTTTAGGTGTGTACAAAGTAAGCCAATTGTTCCCGGAGAAAGAATCGCTGAAAACCGATCTGAGAACTCTTGCCGATGAAATTTTAGCCGGCTTGCTTTGTGATGAATATCAGGGGTGTTCGGAAAACATCAAACTTATTCAAAAACTCTTTGATTTGGCTGAAAGCCGCGGGTTAGCCGATCCCCGCAATTTTTCGGTTTTGCGCCGAGAATACGCCAAGGTCGGCGGATTTGTTGAGGATGCGGGGGTGGGGAAAAATAAAAGACGGCGCGGGGCTATTTTAGACATTCTGAAAAACAACAGCAAGGTAAGAATCGGTGATTTGATCAAGTCTTTTCCCGACATTAACCGCCGGACAATTTTGCGCGACATGGACGCTTTCTGCCACTCCGGGGCAGTGGAGCGAAACGGCAGCGGCCGGGGCGCTTGCTATACTATTAGAAATGCGACATTATAGGTAGAAATGTCCAATTTATTATAAAATGTCCAATTTACGCAAGACCTACAGTGAAATTTACGACAAGTATGTCAAAAAGATATACCGTTTTGTCCTATTAAAGGTCAATTCTGCTGAAATAGCTGAAGATTTGACATCAGAGGTTTTTATGCGTGGCTGGCAGTCGTTTAAGGGGCAGGGGTCTGATAAAATCGAGAACATTCAGGCATTTTTGTACCAAATTGCCCGGAATCTCTTGGCCGATCACTATCGGCAAGAAACCAAAGTCCAATTGGTTTCCGTGGAATATGCGCCTCCTTTACCCGACTCGAAGCAGGATTTGGAAGAAATTTCGTTTATCCAGTCGGACATGGAGCGGGTAAAAGCGGCCTTGGTCAATATCAACGACGACTATCGGGAGGTTATCGTTTGGTACTATTTGGATGAACTTAAGGTGCCTGAAATCGCCAAGATTTTAGACAAATCCGAGCCTACGGTCAGGGTGCTTATCCATCGGGCTTTAGCCACGTTAAAAAAGGAGCTAAGCTCCTGAAAACGTTAAAAAAGGAGCTAAGCTCCTTTGTGTATAGAGAGTGTAACAACACAGCTTCTTTCGCGTCATAATAAGTGCAATGAAACAAAGCCAACTCGTTCGCCAACTCAAAAGTTTGCGCGAGCTCGAACCCAGTGATAACTGGGTTTCTTTTACTAAAGAAAGAATCTTTGCGGCAGAGCCCGAACCGACAGGTTTGAGAGTCGGGTTTCTGTCATTTTTCCCGGTCTTCCGATACAAGTTAGCTTTAGCTCCGATAATCTCAGTCCTGGTTTTGATCGGGCTTTTCGGCTTTACCCAGAATACGATTCCCGGGGATTTTCTGTTTTCCGTAAAAAAGATGACTGAGAACGCCCAGCTGACCTTTTCTTCGGGCGTTGAAAAACCGAAAACTCAGCTGAAGCTGGCCAACAGGCGCTTGGAAGAATTAAGCAGGATTGCTGAAAACAATCAGGTGAGAAATCTTGATCCGGCCATCAAGGAGTTCCAATTGAATATCGTTCAGGCCACCAAAGATTTGGCTGCCTTCGATATTAATGTGACAAGCTCGGATCCGTTAGTAATCAGGGAATTATTGGCTGAAACCAAGAAATTGACCGAGAATAAGGAAAAAATAGAAACGATTTTGGGCGCGATTATCGGTGACACGGGCGAGTTAGACAACGCTATTTTACAGATAGAGAAGCAAACCGCAGCTTATTTGATTGCCGATTTGGAAAAAAGGACGCTGCAGGAAAGCGACGTGCAATTATTGAACCAGGCGAGAGACGACTTTAATGCCGGTAATTTCGCGACATCGTTAGAAAAGATCTGGATATTGTCTAACAAGTGACAATAATTAATTAACAATATTAAATTTTCAGGGGTCGTCATCCCAGCCACTTTTGAATATTGCCCTAAGGCATCAAATAATTATTGATATTCATAAGATGCAGAGGATAGGTCGATGCGACGCCATAAATAATCACTAAAATCACAATTAAAATAAACAAAACGTTCGTTTTCGTTCATCGTTAAACGAAAAACAAAAATAAAAATGAATAATTTAACTAAAAAGATTGTAGCGATTATAACGACCGTTACTTGTGCTGTTTGGATGATGGGTCCGGGCGTGGCTAATGCTTATACCAATGCTGAGATACAAACTATGATTGATAGCTTTATGGCTCAGATTGTGGAATTACAAGCTCTATTAAACCAGACCACAGGCGGCACGACCGTTTCGGGTTGTTCGATTACCTCTTTCAGCAGAAACCTGACAATCGGTTCCAGCGGTGAAGATGTCAAATGTTTACAAATCATTTTGAACTCTGACGCTGTTACCCAGGTTGCTGCTTCAGGCGTAGGATCTTCCGGAAGCGAGACACTTTACTTTGGTCCTTTGACCAAGGCGGCTGTTGTCAAATTTCAGGACAAATACGCCCCGGAGGTTTTAGCCCCGTTGGGATTAACTGCCGGTACCGGCTTTGTTGGTGCTAAATCAATCGCGAAATTAAACACGATGATTAGCGGCGCAACAACTCCGACGACTCCGACAACCCCGACCACCCCAACAACACCGACCGATCCGATTTCCACGACAGCAACCGTGTCTTTAGCTGCTAACACGCCAGAAGCTAAACAAGTGGCTTTAGCCGCGACAGACGCTGTTGTCACCAAGATTAAATTCACCGGTGGCACGGCGGATTACACGGTTTCTCAAATCACAATAAGGCGAGGAGGAGTAGCGGCTGACTCTGATGTTACGTCTATCAAACTTTACGATGGCGCAACACAGCTCGGCTCTTCTCAGGCCTTAAACACCAATACGCACAAAGCAGCCTTTACCGGTCTTAATTGGACAATCCCAGCAGGGGCAACCAAATATTTGACCGTAAAGACGAGCATTGCGGCCAAAGGAACGGCCACGGTTGGTGACAGTATCGTATTAGGAATAGAATCAGCTGCTGACATTACTTCAACTGCCACACTGACCGGAACATTCCCGATTTATGGAAAGGCTTTGACAATTGCCGGAATTTCCGTCGGTGAGTTATTTGTTGTAAAAAATGCTTCTCCAGCGGCAGGAACCATCCTGTCCGGAGCAACCGAGCAAGAAATAGCCGCTTTTACATTTGAAGCGAGCTCTTCTGAGGCGGTAAGTGTTCATAAAATTACCATCACTCACGTAGGTTCAGCGGCGGCTAACGATATTGCCAACATCAAATTAAAGTATGCCGGCGCGCAAGTCGGCAGCACTATCGCAACTTTAGATTCCCAGAATCAAGCTGTGTTTGATTTATCAAGCACCCCGCTTGAGCTTTTAGCCGGCGCAAGCAAGATTCTTTACGCTTACTGCGACGTGGCTGCCGGAATCTGGACCGCAAGGACAATTCAGTTTGAAATTACTCAATACACTGATGTTACAGCGTATGGAGCTAATTCCGGCGGAGCAATTGAAGCTGCGGCCAGCGATACAGCTGCTTTCGCTAAACAGACTGGCGCGATAATGACTGTCGGGCAAGGCACTTTAACTGTTAATGTTGACGCTGCTGTAGCTCCTTCTTCTCAAAACTATGTCAAAGGAACTGCTAACCGATTAATGTCGGCTTTCAAGTTCACGACCGGTTCAAGAGAAGGAGTAAGAGTAGTCAAACTTAAGTTAAAACTCAACAATGGTTCTGGCACTGCGACTGACATTTCCAATATCACGCTTTGGGATGGAAGCACGCAAATTGCCGGTCCCGTTTCGTTGATTGGCAGTTACGCCACTTTTGGCTCAAACACCATCGGTTACGATTCAACAGGCTTATTTGATGTAGCCAAATCTTCCAACAAAACCATTCAGGTTAAGGCCGATATTCCGAGCGGATCTACTGCGACCAGAACGATAGATTTGGATATTGCCGCCTACAGCGACATTTGGATTGATGGCTTGGATTCAAAATACGACATTACCCAAGACACAACCAATATTGTTCTGACTTCAGGCAACGGCAATCTCCACACTATAACCGCGAGCGGTGCTTTGGCGCTTTCTTTATCTGCCGGCACTCCAGCGGCTCAAACCTACATTAAAGGTTCCAGCGCAATGGAGATGGCCAGAGTGAACCTGACGGCTGATTCCGGAGAAGATCTTAGTGTTTCATCTTTGACTTTTCAGCTTAAAAAATCAACCGGCGCAGTTGCTGCTTCCGGTGATTTCACCAATGTTAAGCTTTTGAATTCAGATGGCACTCAGATAGGTTCTACGGTAACCAGTCCTTCTACCGAAGCCGCTTTCAGCATTAATCTGACAATACCTGCTTCACAGACCGTTACCCTGAAATTGATAGCTGACATTCCAACCACTACCGGGTTGGCGGCTGCCGGAGGTTATGTTTCGCTCACTGCAGGTACTGATGTAGTTGTCACCGGTATTTCTTCATCGGCGACTATTACTGAAACTGGCACGGCTACAGGTAAGACCATGGCTGTTGGCCAAGGTTCTTTGAGCATTTCAGGTGCGGCTATTCCCGGCGATCAGACTATTATTATTGGCGCCACCGCGGTTCCAGTAGTTGGTTTGATGATGACAGCCGGTGCTGCAGAAGATGTCAGAGTAACCAGGGTTAAATTAACCGCATGTTCTACTCAAGGTGCCGATGGTGCGCACTTTGGAGATCAGGACAACCTTTCTAACATCGCCCTTTATGACGGTGCGGAAAGATTAACCACCCAGAAAGGTTGGGATTCTTCTACCGCCACCACGGTGACATTCTCTGCTTCCGATTTCTTGAACTCTTTAGGGATTACCATCACCAAGGGTCAGCAAAAGACAATTACCGTTAAGGCTGATATCCCGTCAACCGCAGACAGCGGTGACACGATTGCCTTAGGTATTGCCAGCTCTTCTGACTTAACCCTAATGACCAATGATGCAATAGGAACGAGGGATGTTGTCTTTACCGGTCTTGGTTCTAACACCACCCCGACCACTACCTTGAATTATTCTACCGCGATCGGTGGAGTAAACTTTACCACCAACACTGATGGAGGAGCTGCAATAAGCTATATCACTTTAGCTGCAGCAGGCACTTTAGCTGTTGCCGCTTCAGCTGATACTCCAGATTCAGCGATTGTGACGGTTGGTGCAAGTGGCATAGGCAGGTCTAATGTTGTCTTCTTAAAGGTTGACTTTACTTCTTCCAGAGAAGATGTGGATGTTAAAACCATTACCATTGACAGACAAGGTACGTCATCTCTTAAGGATAATGACTTCACAGCCATTACTTTATGGGACGGGACTACGCAGTTAGGAGTAGCTCAGAACTTGGTTAACTCCGGTCAAGCTTGGTCTTCTTCTACGTTCAGTTTGCCGGTGTCGGGTTATTGGAGAATACCAGCGGGTACAACCAAGACCTTAACCGTCAAAGCCAACCTCAGCGGAGTGAAAACAGTTGATCAGGCTGGTACGACATCTGGTGATGATCCGATACTTTGCTTGGCGTCAAGCACTGCGGCTGTCGGAGTAAGCTCCGGCGCAAGCATTGCTCATTCTATTCAACCATCAGCAGCGATTTGTGGTAACCCACAGATCCTTCATCAGTCCAAACCCACTTTAGCGGCAGCTTCTTTGCCAAGCACTGTTTTTGGTGCTGGCGAAAAGACGCTCTATCGATGGACAGTAACAGCTGATAGCAGTGGCGCGATTGGCTGGAAGAAAGTAGTCTTTGACGTATCCGGTTCAGTTCACATTGGTTCCACGGATACCTTCACTATTGGATCAAGTCCTTCCGGGTCAACTCCTGGTACGGATTCTTCCAGTACCGATGGTATTTATATGGGTACCAGCACTTCACCAGTCTCGGCTTTGGCTAAAAAATTAATAGCCACCAGCAGTATGCATATTTACGATGTAGCTACTGGAGATGAAATTCTGCCGACCACTACTGACACTGGTTACTATGTCTGGAACTATTTGGCCGGAGGAGCGAGAGTAGGCTTTGTGGCTAAGAACGAGCAGATAGTTGCTGCCGGAGCTACCAAGACCTATGAATTAAGAGGATCTATTGCTTATGGCGGATTGGCTGGCGATTCAATCTCCACCAAGATTGCCAAGAGAAGCACAGCTACTTCAACTGATACTTTTGTAAGTATTATGGGAGGTGGTTGGGACTATAATACCAGCACTGACGATACCAGCGCTAACTTCATACCAGTTACTTCTACTGTGCCAACCTTTATTTGGTCAGACAGATCTGGATCTGGAGCTACCCACTCAATGGGTACCAGCGACTGGAGCCAAGACTACAAAGTTTCTGGCTTGCAGACTGCAACTCTCAGCTTGAGCAAATAGTAATCGGGTTCTCTCACGTTTTTCCTTGTAAACGGCGCGAGAGACAAAACAGAAAACCGCTCGAAAGGGCGGTTTTCTGTTTTGTGTGCTACAATAAAAATATAACTTAGCTCAAAATCAAAAACATGAAAAAGATATTTTTTATTGCCCTATTGGTTTTAATCCCGGGCATGGCTTGCGGCTCCACGGCCAACGATTTTCAGGTTAATAATCAATCTACTTATGCCGTGCCGCCGGGCAGCACCAAGGTTTTAATTTTAGATTTAACCCTGCCTGACGCTAAATTAAATTCAATTAAAATTTTTAATGCCGGCACGGTTCAGCAATACAATCTCTCTAAGATTTCAATTTACGAAGATGGTCCGTCGCCCGGCTGGGATGGCGATGAGTCAGAAAGGGTGAGAAAATCATCTTCTCCTTTTTTTGATACGGAACTTGCCGGAGATTTTTCCAATAAAAGGATTTTTGTCACCGTAGATATTAATTCTGACACCTACTCCGGAAAAACAATCAAGCCAGAATTGGCGACCGGCGCGGCAGTTTTTTCTGACGCTTCTTTTAACGGCCCTACTGACGAGAAAGTTGTCGGTTTTGAGAGAATAATTTTAGCCGGGACCAATACGCCATCTGTTCCTTTTTCTCCGACAGCTAAAAATGGCGAAGCTGTTTCTACATCAACTATCAGATGGTATTTTACTGACGCATCTAATAACGAATTCGGTTTTAAGATTCTGGACAGCAACTCAAAAACAGTCGCGAGAAAAGAAGAAAGTAATCTTTCTTATCTTGACGAAACAGGATTGAATTCCGATACCGAATATTCCGGCAGAAGGGTGGCGGCTTTTAACGACCGGGGAGAAAGTATGGGCTCGACCTTGGCAGTTTTTCCGGCAGTGCGGACTTTAGCCGAACAAAAAACAGCTCCAGTCGAACAGGTTGCGCCAGAACCCGTTCCTGCTGAGCCGATAGCGATTCAGGAGGTTAAAAAAGAGCCAAGTTTATTTGAAACGATTCAAATAAAAATTGCTGAAATTCAGCGACAAATCAACGAACTTATCATTAAATTAAACGAATTTATTAGGCAGTCCTCGGCAACTGTTTTTGGAGCGCTTCAAGGGTTTCTGCGAGCATTTTTTGGGAAGTAAACTCCGGTTTTAATTTTGGTTCGGTTGGGTATTCCAACACCCGGCCGATTTTTTTTGCCAGCGCTTCGGCATTTCCGGGAGCCACCAAAAATTCTTCATCAAGAATTTCGGGCAAAGCGCCCACGTTCGTCGCAACAATCGGAATTTGGGCGGCAATGGCTTCTAAGATTATCCACGGGAATCCCTCTTTCAGGGAAGGCAGGACGAAAACATCAAAAGCTTTCAGGTATCGGTAAGCGTCGGGGATCCGGCCGGCTAAAATCACCTTATTTTCCAAGCCATATTTTTTAATAAGCATCTCTAATTTTGGACGTTCTCGTCCATCGCCGATAATGATAAGGCTAAACCTCTCTCCTTTGAGGTTTAGCCTCGACGCGGCTTCGATGAGATGTTCCAGCCCTTTGGTTTTATAAAAATTAGCCACGCAGCCAATCCAAGACTTGTTGACTTCCGATTTCAACAGTCTGTTGAAATCGGAAGTCAACAAGTGTCGAGCTTCTTCTTTTGAGAAAAACTCGAGCGAATTAACGTCAATGCCGTTATAGATTTTAACAAGTTTTCCTTCAGGAACGATTTTATATTTAAGAGCCAATTTCCGGTCAACTTCCGAGTTGACGATGATTAAATCTTTAAGGGGCGAGGTCAGTTTTTCCGCCGCTAAAATCAGCCAGTTTTTCCAGAAAGCCCGCGGGTCTCTGAATGCCCAGCCGCCGATTCTGTAAATAATCGATGTCGGACGTCGATTACATAAAAAGCCAGCCATAGAACCCAAAAGTCCTGCGGTGGTGGAGCAGAGGAACAAAATATCTGGTTTTTCTTTTTTAAGAAGCGTGCGGATTTCCCAGACAGATTTTGTTATCTGCCACGGCCAAGGCGTTCTTTTCATCTGCTTCAATTGTATAGATTTAACTCCTATTATTTCGAGTTTTTTAAAGAATTCACAGTCACCCTTGCCCGCCGTAGCCTTGGCGTAGGCGGGTTCGCCGGCAGCCACCATAACCTCATAAACGTTTTTATCCAAAAGCCGCGCTATTTCGTAAATATAGCGCTGGGCTCCGCCCATTTCCGACTGGGTGACGAGAAAGAGGATTTTATTCATATTTTATTTCTACCACTTTAACTAAAAAGCCTCAACTTTTGATCGAGGCTTTTATTTTGAGTTAAGAGAGAGAAATTAGGATTACTCCGATAACCATCAGAATAGAACCCAGGAGTTTTGGCTTGATATTGCGTTCTTTGAAGGCGATAAATCCTAAAATAACACAGAATAAAGCGCTCGTTCTTTTCAGGGAGATGATATAGGGGACGATATTCAAAGTGAGAGCGGTCATTTGGGCTAAAAGAGTAAGAGCCGCGAACAAGCCGGCTATCAAGAGAATCCCAAGTTTTGGTTTTATGGCAGTCAGCTTTTGTTCGGATTTGAACTGAATTAACAGAAACAGCATCAACGTCATTAGCGCCAGAACAACAATATTGCGGGTGAAGGGATCCGAATTTTGGACGGTAATCTTGTCGAGATTTGAGGAAATGGCATAGATGAAAGCTACTAATAAAACAAGCTGTCCGCCCCGGTTTTTCAGGAAGGCCCGGAAGGGGCCGGCTATTCCTCCGCTTCTTTTCACCTCAAGCGCATAAGCTCCGGCAACGATTAAGATTATTCCGGCGATGCCCATCAATCCCGGGGATTCTTTCAGCATCAAATTGGAAGTTAAAATCAGAAATATCGGAGTGAAAGAAAGGAAAGGCATGGTCAGCGAAAGTTCTCCGATACGCAGCGCCTTCATCAGTAAAACTATGGCGATGACATTTAACGTCGAAGTAGCCGCAGCCGCCCACCAAAAGTTGGGATTAAGGGGCGATAAATCCATCCAAAATAAAGCGACAAGAAAATAGGGTAAAGAAAAGGCGGCGTAGGCGAAAGCCACCAGATAATGATTGACACCTTCCAGGGCTTTCTTGCTGATCATGCTTTGGAGGGCAAAGAAAAGTCCGCTTAAAATTCCTAAAATAAACCACATATAGTTTTATCCTAATGGAAAATTGCCGAATTTAAAAGGCCGGGGTTTATGGCCCCAGCCTTTGTATGACTTTATTTAAGAAAATAACCAGTGAAAGAGCTTCAAGCGGCGGGGCGGGATTTTTCTCTTCGCCTCGGAAATAACGGACAGCCTTAGCAATGTGCTGGTTCATGGACTTATCTTCGATTTTAAACTCATCTCTTAAAACTCCCTTACTGTAAACAAGAACTCTGCCTATAAACCTCGGCCAGCCGGGAATCGGCTCAAACTGGCCGATGATTTTGTAAGGATCTTCTTCAATAACTATTATGCGATATCTCACGGGACTGCCGAAAGGAATAGTGGCTGGGGCGTTGATTTCCGGCAAGGGATGAAGGATATTTCCATCCATTGCAGAAAGAATTATCACTTCGCAGCCGTCTTCGGTAATGTAGGCAATGCGTCCTTTGCCCTGGCGCGGAAGTATTTCTCCTGAAGGTAATTTCATATCATCCAACAAGACGCTTTGGATCACCGATGGCAATCTCTTAATACCGGTGGCAGTAACGGCCGTAAAGCTGTGAGGGACCTCCAGGGCAAAAACCCCAAGTTCTTTGTCAACAAATCGTCCATTGACGATATCCTGCATCCGGTTTTTAGATTGCTCCATTAAAATCTTGGGATGGAATATGCGATACTTTTCACACATCTCCCGGATTGTTGCTACTACTTGCGAAGAAGCGTATGTTTCTTCCACACAGATTTTTGCATTTGGAAAATTTGCTAACAGTTTTCTCATCGCTTGAATTTGGCTCGGCTGGCATATCGGTTTTTCAACCAATATTTTTTTAAATCCCATTTCCAGAATTTTTTTCATCATCGGATAATGGTTTTCATCCGGGGCGCAAATATCCCAAAGGTCAGCTTCTTCCATAAGCCTAAGAGGTAAAGAAGCGATGTCCGGAAAGGCGGAGAAACCCTCTTCTTTCGCACGTTTTAGTTTGGCAGGGTTTGTTTCGATAACCGCGATTACCATTGATTCTCTGGTAAAGCACTCCCGATGCATTTTTGCTACATTGCCGTTGCCAATCTGAATAATCTTCATTTTTCCTCCAATCTTTCTGCCAAATTTTGGTAAGGTGCAATGTAAGACTGTAGCAAATTTTTCTTGCTATGTCAAGAAAGACATTCTACGCTTGCGGGTTGACTTTTAGGGACAGATAAGCTTATAATGGGATATGGAGTTTTTTAATTAATTATTTGAATCACATTATATGTTTAAAAGATTCACCAAAATAGGCGTTGTCGGCGTTGGTATGGTGGGAGGGGCGATGCAGCGGTATTTTGAAAAAAAGCAAGATTTGGAGCTTTTTTTGTACGACAAGGGGAAGGGCTTAGGTTCTCCTGAAGAGATAAATAAAGCGGAGATTATTTTTATTTGCGTGCCTACGCCTTATTTGAAAGACGGCAAGGGGTTTGATTTGTCTTACGTTGAAGAAACCCTGGGCATGCTTCAGGGCGAAAAAGTGGTGGTCATCAAATCCACTGTTTTACCGGGTACCACCGAAATGCTTCAGCAAAAATATCCGCAACACAAGATTTTAATGAATCCGGAGTTTTTAACCGAAGAAACCGCCGATCAGGATATGCTTTATCCCGACAGGCAGATTGTGGGGTTTACCGCACAAAGCCAGACCGTGGCCGGAGATGTCATGCAGTTATTGCCTTTAGCTTCTTTTGAGAGAATTTTGCCGTCGACCGAAGCTGAAACCGTGAAATATTTCGGCAATACGTGGTTTTCAGTCAAAGTCAGTTTTGCCAACCAAATGTACGATTTATGCCAAGCTTTAAGCATAGATTACGACCGGATGGTGGAAGCGGCCGCCGCTGATAAAAGAATCGGCCGGACACACCTTAATGTTTTTCACAAAGGCGCGAGAGGCTACGGTGGCAAGTGTCTGCCCAAAGACATCAAGGCTCTGATCCAATTGGCTGATTCCAAAGGCGTTGATTTAAAGATCCACAAAGACGCGGAAGTCATCAATAACGAACTGATGCGCATGCAGGGGATTGATGACCCGGAGAAAAAAGGCATGCGGCCAGGTTTTTAATTTCTACACATGTCAAAAATCTTAGTCACTGGCGGAGCCGGTTTTATCGGTTCCAATCTCGTTGACGCTCTTATCCAGAAAGGGCACGAAGTTTTAATTATCGACAATTTGAGCACGGGCAAAAAAGAAAACATCAATCCCCGTGCCAAGTTTTTTGAAGTTGATTTAAGAAACTATAATGAAATCCGCCCTATTTTCGAAGGCGTTGATTTTGTTTTTCACGAGGCCGCTTTGCCCCGCATTCCTTTGTCGATTGAAAAACCGCAGGAAAGCAACGATATCAATGTCACGGGCACTTTGAATGTTTTAGTGGCTTCTAAAGAAGCCGGCGTGAAGAGGGTGATTTACGCCGCTTCTTCATCGGCCCTAGGAGCTAAAGCGACATTGCCTATGAAAGAAGATGCTCCCTGCGATCCGTTAAATCCCTATTCTTTGCAAAAATATGTCGGCGAGCTTTATTGCAAGATTTTTTTCGGCATTTACGGATTGCCGACGGTCGCTTTAAGATATTTCAATGTTTACGGACCTCGTCAGCCGAGAGAGGGAAGTTATGTGCCGGTTATCGGCGTTTTTCTGACACAGAAAAAGAAAGGAGAGAAATTGACGATTACCGGCGACGGTAAACAGACCAGAGACTTTACCCACGTCGCTGACGTAGTTCGCGCCAATATTTTAGCCGTGGAATCTGATAAAGTTGGCCATGGAGAGGTAATTAATATCGGAGCGGGCAAAAATCACAGCGTTAATGAAATTGCCGAGATGGTCGGCGGTGAAGTTTCCCATATTCCCGCGCGGCCCGGCGAAATGCAAAATACCTTAGCCGACATTATCAAAGCTAAGGAATTGATTGGCTGGCAGTCGGAAATTACGCTTGAAGAAGGCATAAAGAAACTTTTAGAAAATGAGTAAGATATTAATTACCGGCGGCGCCGGTTTCATCGGTTCTCATTTGGCGGAAAAACTTCTGCAAAAAGGCGAAGAGGTTTTTGTGATTGACGATTTGTCTACCGGCAGTCTGGGAAATATCAAATATTTAGAAGATAACCCGAAATTTCATTTTATCAAGGGTTCGATTTTAGACAGAGACTTGGTGGCCGAGCATGCGGCTAAAGTTGACGAAATTTACCATTTGGCGGCGGCAGTGGGAGTAAAAACTATTATTGAAAAACCCCTTAAATCTTTTTTGGTCAATGTTGACGGCACGAAGAACGTTTTGGAGGCGGCCGATATCCGCAAAACGCCGGTTTTAATTACTTCATCTTCCGAGGTTTACGGCAAGAATGAAAATCTTCCCTTTAAAGAAGAAGACGACAGGGTTTACGGATCGGCCTATCACGATCGCTGGGGATACGGCCTGTCAAAAGGCAGTGATGAGTTTTTAGGACTCGCCTATTTTCGGGAAAATGGTTTGCCTGTGGTTATTGTGCGCCTCTTTAATGTCGTAGGCCCCAGACAATCCGGCTCATACGGCATGGTGGTGCCGCGTTTCATTAAACAAGCCTTAAACAACGAGCCTCTTGAGATTTACGGCGACGGGAATCAGACCAGATGCTTTGGTTATGTGGGCAGCGTGGCCGATGCTTTGATTGAGCTTATAGGAAATAAAGAAAAATCGTACGGCCAGATTTTCAATGTGGGATCGGATGAAAAAATCAGCATCAATGCTTTGGCGCAAAAAATCATCGAATCGGCAAAAAGCAAATCAGAAATCAAATTTATCCCCTATGCCCGGGTCTACGGCGAAAACTTCGAAGATATGCGCGACCGCCAGCCCGATCTTTCCAAGATTAAAGAAGCCATCAATTATCAGCCGCTAGCTCTAGCGGAAAGCCTGCAAAAAACCATCGAGTATTTTCGATCTCATTAATGGTCAGTAATTTTCAAAAAATCGAAGATAAAAAAGAATGGCAAAATTTACTGGGCAAAGTCTTGTTCAAGACTTTTTTTCATTCTCGGGAGTGGGAAGAGTTTTTGGAAAAAGAATTCAAGTGGCTGAAATTCGAACGCTATAACTGGCAAGACAAAGCGCTTTTAAGTTTGGCGAGAGCCAGGATTTCGGGCAAAGAAAAATTGATTTCCCATCCGTTTTGCGAATACGGCGGCCCCCTGCCGCTTATTCAAGACATTGACGGCCGGGCTTTTCAAAAAGATTTATTTGAACAATTCGAAGAGCCGCTTAAGATCAGTTTTCACCCCTATCTTCTGAATTATTTTAAGGGTTTTGACGTAAAAGACAGTCTGCGGGAAACGTATTTGCTCCAAAATCTCAGCAAGTTAAATGTAGAAACCGTTGGCGACAGAAATCGCCATCGCCAGAAAAATAAGGCGCAAGACAGCGGTTTGACGGTTGAAAAATGTAAAACCGAAAACGATCTGAAGATTCTCTATGATTTTTACGTAAAATCTTTAAAAAAGCACAAAGCTCTGGTTTATCCTTTTTCCTTTTTCAAATTCTTTTTTAAAAATTCTCAAGCTGAAATTTTGCTGGTGAAAAAGGGGGAAAGGGCGGTCGGGGGCAACATCTTTCTTGCCTATAGCAAGAGCGTCCACTCGTTTTTGTGCGGCTTTGATGAAAGGTATCGGAAGCTGGGAGCCCATACGCTGGTTTTATGGTCGGAGTTGAAATGGAAACAGCAAGAGGGTTTTGAAACGTTTGATTTTGGAGCTGTCAGAAAAGGTTCGTCCATCGGCGATTTTAAAAATCGCTGGGGAGCCGGAGTTTTTCCTGTTTTTGAATTGAAAAATTATACCGGCGAATCCAAGCTGAAAAACAGCTTTTTGAGGGATGTTTGGAGCTATTTGCCGTCGTTTGCGATTAAGAAAATCAGCCCCCGTTTATTAAAATATAAATTGTAAAATTCGTGATTTACGAAATCCACTCAAATTTGAGAGGATTTCGTAAATCCATAAATCAATTATGTATTTCGTCCATCCGCAGATAAAATTAAATAAGGTAATTAAAGCAGGGTTGTCTTTAATGGAGCCCATCAGTTTGGGAAGAATCGCGACCCGGCTTTCTCCTTTTCTGCCGGAAAAACAATTTATTTTCACCGACATGGGCCGGACGGCTTTTCGATTAATAATCGAGAAAATGAATCTGCGAAACTCCGAAATGCTTTTGCCCGCCTACATTTGCGATATTTTTCATCCCATTTTAAAAGAATACAATATCAAGCCGATTTTTTTAGATATTGATTTGAAAACTTTTCATATTCAACCGTCGGAAATCAAACAAAAAATAAGCGTAAATACCAGGGCGATTTTAGTTTGCCATACTTACGGCTTGCCGCTTAACGTGGGAGCAATCCGCGAGGCCGTGGGGCAGAATGCAACCATCATCGAAGACTGCGCCCACTCTTTTTTTACTCAGAAACGCGGTGTCTACGCGGGAAACGCGGGCGATATTTCTTTCTTCAGTCTTTATAAGCAGTTTCCGGCGCTTCGGGGCGGGATGCTGGCTTGTCCCAAAGAGTGGGACGTTAAGCTGCTCAAAACTTATTTTAATTTCCGCGACTTCATATCTTTTCTGAATTATTTTTGGCCGTTCGCTTTCTTTTTCAAAAAATTCGGTTCGGAAGTGGCCATCAAAATACCCAGAAAGGAAAAACGGCAAGAGCTGGGAGGAATCAACCGGGCGTCTTTGAGCCTATTTTCGGATTTCTTCGGCGATGCCCGGGATTCTTTAACGAACAGGAAAAAACTGGCCGAGCTTTTTCAGGAAGAACTTAAGGGATTGGGTTTTGAGGCGCAAGAATCGGCCGAGAATGTTTTTTGCTATCTTTCGGTTTTAGTTCCCAAAGCCATGCGGGACCAAAGGGACAAGATTGTCCAAGAACTAAAGAAACATAGAGTTTTTTGCACCAGGATTTGGCACGCCCCGATCATTTTAAACGAGGACGTTCAAAAAGAATATCAGATCAATCCGGCTGATTTTCCCAACACCGTTGAGGCGGCCGGAAGAATCATCAACTTCCCGCTGCAGAACCACTATACGGAAAAAGATATCAGGAAGATGGTTGAAGCCGTAAAAAAAGTAATCATTGCCTTATGAAAATTTTAATGCCGGCCCTTCATTATTATCCGGTCGTCGGCGGAATTGAAACATGGACGCGCAATATCGCCGAGATGGTTTCCAAGAAAGCCGAGGTCTTTGTCATTACCGGCAGAGTTAAGAATCAGCCCAAAAAAGAAGAGAGGGGCGGGCTTCAGATTATCAGAACTTCACTTTTTACCTTAAATAATTTGTCGCGTTCACCCTTGTTTTATACCTTATCCCTGCTTCCTTTCATTTTCTTTAAATCGCTTGCTTTGATGAAAAGAGAAAAAATTGATGTTTTGCACTGCCAGGGATTTTTGAGCAGTTTTTTAGGGTTTTGCTTATCCGAGATAACCGGCGCTCCTTACATCGTCACGGTTCAGCGGCTGGAAGGGAAAAGGAACCTTCTGAAGAATTTTATTTACAGGAAAGCTGCTGTTTGCATCGGCGCTTCTCGCGCCGTCGGAGAGTATTTTAAGGCCATCGGTTGTAAAAACATTGAAGTTATTCCCAACGGCATTGATTTAAAGAGATTTGAAAAACTGGGACGGAAACCGCACGCCGGCTTTGTTGTAATGACGGTGGCAAGATTAGAAAAAGTAAAAGGAATAGAATATTTAATTAAAGCAATTGTCAATTTACAAATTTCCAATTTTCAATTGTCGATCATCGGTAACGGTTCGGAAAGAAAAAATTTAGAGAGCCTGGTGGAAAAATTAAGTCTAAGGGATAAGGTAAAATTTTTAGGGGAGATCCCCAACGAAAAAGTCCCGGAATATTTAGCGGCGGCCGATTGTTTTGTTTTGCCGTCGTTAAAGGAAGGATTCGGTATTGTTATTTTAGAAGCCCAGGCGGCGGGGATCCCGGTTATCGGCACGAAAGTCGGCGGTATTTTAGACCTGATTGAGGATGGTCAAACCGGCCTTTTGGTTGCGCCGGAAAACGCTTCGCAGATTCGGGAAGCGATTATCAAAATTAAATCGGAGCCGGAATTGTCCGAAACCTTGGTTAAAAATGCCAAAAATAATCTGATTAAATACGACTGGCAGAATATCGCCGACAGGGTCTGCCAAGTTTATCAGAAAGTCATATAACGGGCATGCGCCCGATATATAGGATATACTATTCGCTATGAAAATAGTTTTAGCTACGCCAATTTATCCGCCGGAGATCGGGGGTCCCGCCATTTACAGCCAGCGCTTGAAAGAGGGGCTGGAGAAAATGGGGCACGAAATAAACATCGTGTCTTATCGGGACTTAAGGGCATATCCCCAGCCCTTGAGGATTTTTGTTTATTTTTTAAAACTTTTGAAAAGCGCCAAAGGATGCGACTTGATTTATTCTTTTAATCTGACAAGCTGCGGGTTGCCGGCTTGCTGCGTTTCGAAAATCTTGAGCACCCGGTTTTTTGTGAGAATCGGCGGAGATTTTTTGTGGGAAAGGGCCGTGGAAGCCGGACGTACCCAAAAACCGCTGAGAGAATATTACGAAGATTCCAAAACATTTAAAGAGAGGTTTTGGATACGGCTGATGAAGAAGGTTTTTAATCAGGCGGGAAGAATAATTTTTACCAGCGGGTTTCAGCGCAATATTTATTTAAAATACTTCGGCGTTGATGAACATAAAACCGTCATCATCCAAAACCCGTTCCCCGAAATCAGTTTGCCGGCAGACAACGCGCAAGATACAAAATATCAAATACTCTATGCCGGCCGGTTGCTCAAACTGAAAAACTTGGATTTTCTTATCAGGGTTTTTCATAACGTCTTATTAAAAACCGGCAAAAAATTAACCCTTAAAATCATCGGCGAGGGGCCGGAAAGCAAAAATTTAAAAGCCGATAAGAGCATTATTTTCAGTCCGGCGATTTCCCAGCAGGATTTGTGGAAAGAAATTCAGCAAGCCTATCTTTGCGTCCTGCCGTCGTTAACCGAAATCACTCCCAATTTTGCCTTAGAATGCCTGAAGCTCCGGAAGCCGATTTTATTGACCAAAGAAACGGAGTATTTCGAAACCCTTAAGGACGATCTTATTTTTATTGATCCGCAAAACGAGATTGACCTGGAGGATAAAATAATTTATCTTTTAGACGAAAAAAATTACTTCAGCTACGTCGAAAAAATAAAAAGGATTTCCACGCAAAGGTCGTGGGAAGACGTTATCAAAGAACATGAAGAAAGTTTTATTCATCGGAGTCACTAAGTTTAATTTGGAGGAAAACCTTCATCTGAAAGCGAAGTACGAAGGTTTGAGCAGAGGCGTGAAACCCTATGTTTTAGCCAAAGGCAAACCCTTCCATCAAGAGGTGTGGGGAGCCGGTTTTTATCTTTTACCCCGGCCCGTTTTCTGGTTTTTAGCGCCAGTAGTGGCGTTTTGGCTTTGTTTGACCAAGAAAATCGATACTATTGTGGTCCAGGGTCCTTTACTTGAAGGCATGCTGGGCATGGCTCTGAAAATACTGCTTAGAAAAGAACTGATTGTTGAAATTCACGGCGACTGGGAGGAGCGCTTACCCGCTTTGAAGGCGGTGCTTACTTTTTTTGCCAAAAGAGTGCTCCGAAGCGCCGATAAGATCAGGGGAGTGGCCGGTTATTTGGTCGCTAAAGCCCAGAAACACGCCCCTAGGAAGCCCTACTTCCTTTTTCCGACCTTTACCGCACTGGACGATTTTTTGGCGGAAAACGACGTTAAATTCGACAGTTACGTCCTTTTCGTCGGCAGAGATGACAGGGTCAAGGGAATAAAGTATTTAGTTGAAGCATTTGAGTTGATCAAAAAAGATTTCCCGGGCTTTAAATTATCGTTAGTGGGCGAGGGCTTGGCCGAAGGCAAATTATCTTTGGCCGAAGTGAGAGACAGGATGAAAAATTGTTATTGTTTGGTTCTGCCTTCGATCACCGAGGGGTTGCCGCGG
>JBDRKR010000009.1:0-23948 GCA_043813805.1 Candidatus Nealsoniibacteriota bacterium
AGCCGACGAAGTGGCGCTGCCGGCTAAAACCAAAGTGCTGTCGTTGTTGTTGTCAGTAGAGTCGTAAGCCGTTCTGCCTTCGCCCTCATTTAATTTCCAATAAGCCACGGGAGCTCCACGGTTGTAGTGATAGCGGACTTCTTCCGGCGACAGGGCCCGACTGTAAATGCGGACTTCGTCAAGGATGCCGTTGGCAAGCCACGTTGTAGAATTTAATTGTCCTATCAATAATTTCGATGACCCCGAAGACAATGTTGTTGTGGTATTTTTTGGAGTCCCCAATACTCCATCAACAATCGGCCACACATTGCCGCCATCATATATTATACCTAATTGATGCCAAATATTTTCTTCGCCAGTTGGAATTGATTGCGATGCAATACGATAAAAATCATCTGTATAATTAATTCTCGCATAAACAGTATCTCCGGCTGAATTGATATATAATCGGTTATTAGATCCTCCATTAAGATTCATAAGTAATGAATGAGAGGTGGCAACTGCCCCGCCCGAAGAACCATTTCTTTTAAACCAAACAAGAGATGTAAATGCAGAGGGTGTGGACACCGCCGAATTCATTTGAATATAATCATCTCCGCCGTCAAACTGCAAAGCGCTACCTCCAATTTTGCCTCCAGAACTAGGGACAACACCGCCAACCCAAGGGGTACCGGTGGCCATATAGGTGCCAAGAGTACCGTTGTTGCCGTTGCCCGAAGTATCATAAGCTCTAATACCCGTTCCTTCATCAAACCCCCAATAGCCGACTAGTCCCTGAGTTATACAACTCCCCGGGTCGCGGTCGCAGTCGGAAGAAGGCCCGAAAGACGCTGCCAATCCCGCATTATAATCCTGTCTTACCTGTTCCGGTGTTCTTACATAATTATAAACTCTGACATCATCAATAATTCCTCCAAAATAGCTTCCGGGAGTGGCGTTGGAGCCAATATATAACAATCCGGTGGCTGAAGAGCCGGTGTAGGCTTTTTGAGCTTCTAAAATGCCGTCTAAATAGAGCTTGAGATTAGCCCCATCGGCTGTGATTTCCAAATGGTGCCATTTGGTATCGTTGACGATAGTATTGGAAGAAAGTTTAAGGGCGTTGTCGGCCATCACTTTAACTTTGTTGTCAGTGGATTCCAAATAAACCGAGGGGTCGTTAGTGCCTTGGGAGAAAAGATATTCGTCAGACGCAAAACTGCCGTCAATGGATTTAAACCAGAAAGAATGAGAAAAAGAACTGACGCCCGTAATATTACTATTGCTTTTGACATAATCGTCGGTGCCGTCAAAGTTTATCGCGCCGCCGTACTTGCCCGCAACCCACGCCGACGAAGTGGCGCTCCCTGCCAAAACCAAAGTGCCGTCGTTGTTGTTTTCGGTGGAATCGTAAACCGTTCTCCCCTCTCCCTCATCCATCTTCCACTCGGCCACCGGTCCCCCGCGGTTGTAGTGGTAGCGGACTTCTTGGGCCGAAAGAGCGCGGTTGTAAATGCGTACTTCATCGATCGGCCCGGAAAATTTATCACCTATTTTTAAATTAGTGGAGTTGGCGGTAATGGAACCACTCGTGGAGGAAGCGGCGACTCGAACGCCGTCAATATATAATATTTGCTCTGAGCCGTTATAAGTGAAGACATAGTGATGCCATGCTAAAGGTGTGGCAATTGAAGCGGTCGTTGTCACGCCGTTAATATAGCCGTTCAGCGTTGACCCGTCGGCGCTCATCTCTAAGGCATAAGCGCCTCTCCCTTTGCCGGCAATTGTTTTTGCTGCTGGTACCGCAACCTCATAAGTGGCATATATACTTACCTTCGTAGAACTATCGTTATACGATTGACTAGCCCAGGGGTTAGGCATAGAGGTCGTAGATTTCGCTGCTCCTCCTCCATCGGAATAATCATAGTATCCAAGATTATAAGTTCCCGAAACTCTCGCTGCTGCCACCCCATATTTTGTTCCGTTAACCAAATTTTGAGAAACAGCACTTGATGTAAACCAAGTTGCCCCAGATGTATCAAATGTTACTGGAGAAGCTAACTGGTTTACAGGAGCGTCAGAAGTTATGTCATAAGCAGCCATTTTCATACTGCCATCACTGTTCGTATAAACGCTGAAGGAGATAATTGTTTCACCCGATGCGGCCGTATGGGTCAAATCATAACTGCTGCAGTAAGTATTTCCTGCGAAACTAAAATCTCCAAAAGTTCCATAGGTGGTATATCCAATCGTTAGACCTGCGGCGTGGTGAACGGGATAAACGGCTTTGTCCAAAAATTCCTGCGGGATTGTTACCGACAAGATTCCGTTTTCAATGTTTAATTCGCCCCAAGTTTCTGTCCCGATACTATCTACTATTTTTGGTCTATAAATCTGCCCCACCTTGCCCGTCCTGTATAATTTGCCATCTTCGTAGTTAGTCTTTTGCTCGGAAGCATAAACAGCATACGAACCCCAAATCTTTTCATCGTCAGTTATCCTAAATCCAGCGTCTTTTAGATTTTGCGGAAGCTCCATCGGCTGTTTATCAAAAGTCAATCCATTTGTTTCAATGGTGAATTCCACTTTGTTGGTGGCGGGTTTTGATTTAAGAATCACCTCGTATTCATAACCGCCTTCCGGTAAACCGGCGCTTACCGGCAAATCATACAAATGGTAATCTACCTCGGGCGTTTCAAACTTTATCTTTTCGCCTTCAAATTTTAAATTTTTGTCTTTTTCCGCCACGCCAGCCAGCGCCTTAGGGACTAAAGTCATATTTACTTCATCGTCCCACCGGGCTATCTTCACTTTGGGCGTAAATTCCGCCTCGTCTTTATCCCCTATCGTAATTTCTATCCTGTCTCTGGGGTCATCTTTGGCGATTATTTTAAGCGAATTTCCGTCATTCTGATATTTGCCTTTGATTTCCGTCGCCTGGTCGTATTGGTCTTTTGATAAGGGCGGGTCTTTTGCCCAGGCCTCAATAGTAATGGCGTTGGTAATGTCCAAAGTGGCTGAATCTCGCACATCAACATAATCATCCACGCCATCGAAATTCAGAGCGCCGCCGACTTTCCCGTTAGCCCAAGTAGCGCCGGAACTGGTGCCGTTATTATTATTACCTGAAGCATCGTAGATAGTCGCACCCGAACCTTCGTCAAAACCCCAATAACCCACTAAACCGCGGGTCATCGTATCTTCAGGAATCGAACTACCTCCCCCGAACCAGCCGTTCAAAGCGCCCACAATCCCAATGCCGCCGAGCACCAGCACAACTAAAACCACCGCCATCGGCACCGGCACCATCAACACCCTCCTTTTACTCGAAAGGAGCTTAGCTCCTTTTTTTATTATTTTATTTTTATACTGAACCATAATTTTGTTTAAATAATCTCCTCTAATAAATATTTTTCCATCTCTTTTTTGCTTCTACTTTCCTGGATTACTCGATTAATAAAATTCTTGTAATCTTGCCGATCTTTAAATTGGGATAGAATAATATCTATATCTCCCAATATACCATCTCGTTCTCCGTTCAAAAAGTTTTTGAAACTTGCCCATTTATAAAATTCTGCTGGCTCAATTTTATGGATTTCGATATTGCCATTAATATAGCCACTTAACCATAAAAGATAATTATCGTTTTGGATTTGGATTACTTTATAAGTACCCTGGAAAAGAGAACCAGAACGATTATATTTTTTATTAAAATAATTAGTGAAACTAGTGCCTGTTTTATGCATAAAATTCGATACACCACCATCTACTAATTGTTTTAATATTAAATGAAAATGGTTTGGCGCTAACGAATAAGCGATAACTTCAACCACCTTTTCAAATCCTTCCAGAAAGGAGCTTAGCTCCTTTTTTTCTTCTATAACCCGCGCCCTTTGTTCGTAATACGACTTATTATTAAAATCTTTCAAATTTCTCAAAAATTTTTGATAATCTTTTTCATCTATAAAAATATCGCGTTTGTCTACTCCCCGATTATAAACATGATAATATTGATTATTGGAAAATTGAATCTTCCTCATTATTTTAAAGGAGCTAAGCTCCTTTCTGCTTATTTTTTTAAATAATGCTAGGGTAATGGTTCAAACGGTCAACCGTATTGTCATTCTTCAGAATAATACATATAGCGTCTACTCGATATGGCCCTTGCCAGCGCGCCTGATTTACATAACCCTGCGCGTTCAACCAAAGCTTCCGCAATTTTCTTTTGTCGAGCGAATCTTCAGGTGTGCCGAATAAATCACCTCTTTTCGTCCGCACCTCCACAATAACGAGAGTTTTATCTTTTTCTGCCACTAAATCAATCTCGGCATATTTCGTTTTAAAATTCTGCGCCAAAATCCTATAACCCTGTTTTTCCAAATATCCTTTAGTGATTTCTTCACCGATTTTTCCGGTCTGTAGATTAAACTCCTTCATAGCTTTTTGCTCTATACTGCAAAGCTTCAGCCATATGCGAAACTGCTATTTCCGGCACCCCCTCCAAATCAGCAATAGTGCGCGCAACCTTGATCATCTTTAAATAGGAACGGGCTGACAACTGAAACTTCACAGCCGCTTGCTGTAAAATTTGTTCCACTTCTTTTTTCAGGAGACAGTATTTTTTAATGTGGCTGTTTTTCATTTCGGCGTTGACGTGAATTGAATCTTCAACAAAGCGTATTTGCTGAATTTTACGGGCGAGTATCACTCTTTCTTTGATAGTTTTTGACGGCTCTAAAAATTCAGACGCCTTTTGGTTCTCCGACAACTCTTTAATATCCACCGGCGGCACATCAACATGCAAATCAATTCTGTCCAATAACGGCCCGGAGATTCTTTTCTGATATTTTTTAATTTGCTGCGCAGAACAAACGCACGCTTTCTTCGGGTGATTCAAATAACCGCACGGACACGGATTAGCTGAAGCCACCAGCATAAACCGCGCCGGATATAAAACCCTTTCCTGGCTTCGGGAAATAGTCACAAAACCGTCTTCCAACGGCTGACGCAATAATTCTAAAACAGAGCGAGGAAATTCATTAAATTCATCAAGAAACAACACTCCCCGATGCGCCAAGCTGATTTCTCCGGGATGAGGCCGCGTTCCCCCGCCGATCAAACCAACCTGCGAAGCGGTGTGATGAGGCGAACGGAATTGCCGCGTTACCAATAGCGCTCCGCCTGGAGGAATAACACCCGCTGCCGAATGAATCTTCGTCGCTTCCAAAGATTCCGCTTCATTTAAGGGTGGTAGGATGCCGGGCAAAGCTCGAGCCAGCATGGTTTTGCCCGCACCGGGATTACCGACCAATAAAATATTATGTCCTCCGGCGGCCGCGATTTCCATACAACGCTTCGCCTGCTCTTGGCCTAAAACATCTTTCATATCAAACTCCGTCAAATCATCGGACAATACTTCTTTCACCGGCTGATAAATTAAAGGTAAGATACATTCTCTTTCCACAAAATGCGCCAATAATTGTTGCAAATTTTCTACCGGATAAACATTAACGCCCCTGATAATCGCCGCTTCGTTGGCCGAATCCCGAGGCACAAAAACATTTTTATAATTATGCTCTTTGGCAAAAAGAGCTAAAAGCAATGCTCCTTTTGTGTGCCGTAAATCACCCGAAAGCGAAAGCTCGCCGAAAAACAAAGACTTTTCGGGAATCGGACAATTTGTCAAAGCTGCTAAAATTCCGACGGCAATCGGCAAATCGTAAGCAGAGCCCTCTTTGGGCACATCGGCCGGCGCTAAATTAACCGTAATCTTTTTTTGCGGAAATTCTATTTTTGAACTCAAAATCGCCGTTTTCACCCTCTCCCTGCTTTCTTGCACCTCTTTGTCGGGCAAGCCCACAATATCAAAACCGGGTAATCCCCTGCTTGCGACATTAACTTCCACATCAACGCCGATTGTATTTAATCCGGAATTTGTCGCCGATCGAACTTTAATTAACATAAAATTACAATTATCAATTTTTATTTTTAAACTCCTTGACATGCTCGCTTGTTTTGCTATAATAAAATTGTATTTATAGAGAAAAGCACTTCTTAGGGTTTCGTCCTTAAGCGGTGCTTTTCTTTTTATACTCTAATTTATCCCGCAAATTATCCATAAACCATATTTTTTCTTTCGCGGTTTGTTTTAGCAAACTCGAACAATACTCTTTATTCGGACTTAGCACAAGTTTTAGTTTGTTGTTTTCATACAGATACTGCACAAGCGAATAAAAATCACCATCACTGGAAACAATAATCGCCTTATCAAAATTATTTAATTCGAGCGCCACTCTTAAAACAAGATCTGCGTCAATATTTCCTTTGATTTTACCGCTGGCATCGGGTATTGTCGGTTTAAATTTTAAAATAAAACCCGCTTCTTGAAGATGATCGTAAAGCGACTGGTTTAATGCCACAAAACCAATAAATATGTATGCCTTCTTGACGCCATATTTTTCGGTGAGATAAACTCTGAATTTCCGATAATCTAATTTCCACCCAAGTTTTTGAATACCCAGATTTACATTTTGGCTGTCTATAAAGGCGTAGTTATTCGGTAATTGAGTCATTAAAAATTATTAGTTGATATAGTATTTATTGCCTTCTTGTTTGATTTGACCTCTTAACTGCATCATCGAAAGAATCGTCCCTATTTTGGCTGCTGGCATACCGAGATTGCGCGATATCGCATCTATGCCCAATGCTTCTCTTTGTAAATGATTAAGTATTTGTCGTTCAAATCCGTTCTCTCCGAGAAACTTAGTTTCTTCTTTCTTAGAAACTAAGTTTCTAAGTCCATAATATTTTAAAATATCTTCGGCGGAACTAACGACTTCCGCCCCTTCTTTAATTAACTGCATAATCCCTTTGGAATTTTCACTCGTGATGGGTCCCGGTACCACAAAAACTTTTCTTTTATATTTTTTGGCCAATCCAGCGGTGATTAAGGAACCGCTTTTCTCGCCCGCCTCTACCACTAAGGTTGCTCTCGAAAGCCCGGCGACAATCCGATTTCGGCGCGGATATGTCCAGGTAACCGGTTGCATCGCTCCTTCATATTCTGAAACCACTAACCCATTATTATTTAAAATTTCCACATATAAGTCTTGCTGGTATTCGGGATGAATCAAATCAATCCCACAAGGCATCACGGCAATCGTTCTTCCTCCAACTCTCAATGCTGTTTTATGGGCTTCGGCATCAACCCCGTACATAAATCCGGAAACAATCGTTACCCCCGCCGCCGCAACCTCGCCCACAATTCTCTCCACCACCTGTTTGCCGTAAGTTGTCATCATTCTTGAACCTACCACCGCCAAACAATTTTCCCGGCCCGAGGCCGGTCCGCCTTGGGCGGAAAAAATATCCTCCCATTTCCCCTTATAATACAACTGCTTTGGCGCGTCTTTGCCAATATCTTTCAGCAATTTTGGATATTCATTTTCCTGGATAGTGTGAATCCCCATACATTTTTTACTCCGGCTTTTTTTAATATTTTCATGCATTCGCCCATCGTTGATCCTGTCGTATAAACATCATCTACCACGACGATATTCGCGATGTCCGACATCCGCGGGATGTCGGACCTCCTGACATCCGACGTTACTCGGAACACATCTTTCACATTTTCGGCTCTTTCTTGCGGACCCAAACCGACTTGCGATTGATTGTCTTTAATTTTCTCCAAAAGCTTTACTACCGGCCGGCCCGTCATCTCACCCACTTTTCTGGCAATCAACTCCGCCTGATTAAATCCCCGCCATTTTTCCTTTTTCTTATACATCGGCACAAAAGTAATATATGTATTCTCAGGCAGATTTAATTCTATTTTTTCAAAAGCTTTTTTCACAAGTTCGTCAATGATATCGTAACAACCGTCGTATTTTATTTTTAAAATCAGCTTCTCCATTAAACCTTCGTACTCCCAGACGCTTACGATTCGTTGAGGTCCGACCTCCCCCTTAATTTTGGTGGAGGTCGGACCTCCTGATATTATCGGGTCAACTTCGCTTAGGAAGGTTTCGCAGCCCTTACATATATATATGCCTTCCCGGCCGCACCCAAGACACATTTTCGGCCACAATATATCGATTATCCATCCTTTTGCTTTTATACTCAACTCGGTTAAATTCATAAATTTATGCTCTTGACATACCTTCTTGGTTTGCTATACTAACAGTAGATTCCCTTGGATGGGCGCTTGCGCCGGTTCAGGGAATTTTTTATTTAAGCGAAGCGATAATCAAGATTCTGCGAGTAAAACGAGCGGGTTCTTATTTCCCTAAGCTTTTTCTCTTTAATTCTGGCCAACTAATAATCTTTTCAAATAAAATGTGCTCCTTTATTATATCGTAAAATTTTAAATTATTCCTATTATATTTAGCTAAAGCGGCGCCGGCCACGAAATCGGCTAAATTTATTACAAAATTACGCTGACTTTCTACGTGCTGAATAGTATAGTTTAAATTTTTACTCGTTAATTGGTTGTGAAGATATTTATTGAAATCGTTTTCATCGCGTCTTTTACTAAAATGCCTGTCAATAAATATTTTTAACTCTTTCTCCTGTTGCCAAAGATTTATTTCTTTTATTAATTCTCCAACCAAAAGAGCGAAATTTTCAGGATTATCGGAAACCTTCCTCCCCTTTTTATCTATAGCGATAAGAAAAACTCCTAAACCCTCCGAAACGATACCTGAAAGAATCTGTCTTTTGGTTTGATCCCCGGCGTAATAAAATTTTACCTCTTTAATTTTAACTTTTCGCTGACGCAACGATTCTAACGCACGAGAGACCAAGACATTCGCGTTTTTAATTACATCGGTGGCAATACCGGCGATGATAATAAATTCATCCTTGGAATCGGGTAATGTTCCCGACTCATCAATAAGAATATAATATTGTTTCTGTCTATTAATTTTTGTCATTTTATTAGGGTGAAAGAGGTTTAGCCTCTTTCATTTTAACCTCGGTCATTTTATATCCCGAGGTTGCGGCGGGTTTGCCGGTATTGCATCATTATTTCATCGGCGCTCAATTTTCTGTTATAAAGCCGCACTTCATCAACGCTGCCCGTGTAAGCACCGGAGGAGGCACTATCAATACAAACATTCATCGTGGTTGGAACTGATAAAAGTCCGGTAAAATCAGATGTTGAAGCAACTTCTCCGTTTACATATAAAGCGGCGTGAGTGCCATTCCAAGTGCCTGCTATGTGATACCACTCATTTGCTTTAATAGTATATCGGCCTATGCTCTGTTCCGGATTGCTCAAAGCGAAATTTATAACAGTGGTGCTGACGGGTATGTAAAAATAGATTCTTTGGATGCTTGCGCCAATTCCTCCAAATATATATTTACCGATCCCAGACGTAGTTTTTGTATTAAACCAGAAAGATATCGTCCCGTTGACTGTTGTCATTCCTGTCGCAGGTATGGTCACATTACTTGAATCATCATCTACGCCATCGCAATAAATTGCTTGTCCCGAAATGCCTCCTGTCATAGTGATTCCATTATTAAAAGTTCCCCACTTATTGGTGCTTGTCGAAACGCCTCTGGTGCCTGCGGTGGAGGTCGTATATTGCCCATCAAAAGACCAGTAGCTGACAAGACCGTCAGTCCACCAGTTGTTTGGGACAGAACTTGCCACAACGAAGTTTCTTTTGGTCTGGTCGTAGTGCTGCTTAACCTCGTCAGCACTCAACGCCCTGTTGTAAATACGGACTTCATCAATAAGACCACTTATGTAGTCAGTATCAGCTTCACCAATTAAAAAGCTGGCAGCTGCCACATCTGCGGTATCGGTGACGACCACATGATTCCAACCGCTAGCTAAAGAAGCTGAAGCGGAACTGCCATTAATATAAATTGCGGGGGAGGTAAAACCGGTAGCTGTAATGGCGCTGCCTGAAATTGATACATACGACGCATTGTTAATTAATTCCAAAACGCCATCGGCAGTATTGGCATCATTAATCCAAAATTCTATTGTTCTGACATTACCCACATCGCCGACGTTCATATAATCATCTGCGCCATCGAAATAAAGCGCTTGGCCGGAGATGCCGGCGATGGGCGTAATTCCACCGTTAAAAGTCCCCCAATTTCCGTTATTAGAAACATCCCTCGTCCCATTAGTGGAAGTCGTATATTTTCCATCAAACGACCAGTAGCCGACGAGGCCGTCAGTCCAAGTGTGCGGGTTGGAAGTAGAAATTTTTGTATTATAAGCCAAAATAAAACCATCTAAAATCCACCAAATCAACCCTGCTCCCGTCGTTATTGTTATTAAAATGACAAATGTTTTTTTAGACACGGTTTTAATGTTTTACAATATCTGGCAGTCCGATTTCCCCCAAAATTACGGGGGAAGTCGGACTGCCCAAATATCCGTTACTTGACACGCTTTCTTGATTTGCTATAATTTAAGTAGACGCTGATAGGTTCGTATATCACGGACCAAAGTCGGGTGCTACAGAAAGGTCCTTTCAAAAGGGGCCTTTTTTGTTATGATAAATCTGTGGACCCGGGCCTGTGGTGTATAAAGTAGCATGTCAGCGTTAGCACCTGACGAAGCGAGTGCAAGTCTCGCCGGGTCCATATCAAAAGGTCTTGGCTGAAAAGTCGGGACTTTTTGATTTTTACTTGCTCTATTATTTAGCATAATCATATTCATTTTACGACGTGGTTGTCGCGGTACTGGTTGAAATATCCGGCGTAGTTGTAGTGGTTATAATCGGCTCTGTAGAAGTAGTGATCGGTTCTTCAATAAGGGGTGTCGGACTCCCATCACATGCGCCATCTTCGTCAACTTCGCCATCGCAGTCGTTATCCACCTCATCGCAGATTTCAGTTGTCGGGAAAACCGCGCCGATGCACGAGCCCCACACTCCCTGCTCGCAAATTTGAACGCCAATCTGACAAGCGCCCACTTCAGAACTGCAAGACCGGTTAGCGCCGTTTTCACAAACCGGATTTGTGGATGTCGGACTTCCTGATATCGGATTTTGGGGAAGTCCGACATCGCTAATTACACCCGCTCCAAACACTTTCATGAAGTCGCTTTCAGTTACGCAGACAGAACCTACGCAAAGCTGCTGGGTTTTAATTTTATCCACGACCAAAGCTCCCTCTTCATCAATACTAAAGAGAGTGGCTAATTTATTATTAATCAATGTTTGAACCTCTATCTTGCCTTCAAGATTTTGGAAAACGGTCAAACCCCCGCTACCCCGCTCCTGCAAATTAATGAAGGCCAGAATCATATCAGCGGAGCTGGCATTAAAGGGCTCTAAAGCATAGCCCAGAATTTTGCCTGCGCCCGTAGCTTTCATCGCTGTTCCCGGAGTCGAAGAAGCAGAAGTCAACGGATCGCCGATGGCAATCGGACCGTTTTCTGCACTAATTTTGACCGGAACCCTTCCGGCTAGGGCCACGGCTCTTGATTTTTCAAAATCAGCCGCCATTAAAAGAGCCGGGCGCGTGGAGACCACTCCGATTAAATTGTTTTGATAAGATTGAGAACACTTTTCTATGGTCAGCGGCGCGCCGCTAAAGCAGACTACGTCTCCCCCGCTGATATTTTCGTCTTCGATGTAATAGTTTTCCGCCACATCACCAGCTGAAGCATGAGATGTGCCGTCGTAGTAATAACCGCCAAAGGCATCAATTTCAAAAACGACATTTTCGTCATCCTGACTCGTCGAGTCGGTAGCGCTGGCGTCGCTGATTATTTGAAACAGCACTCCCAATTTATCAAGAGAGGTCGTGGCGTAAGTTTCTGAATTAATAATGAAAGGAATGGTATTGGAAGCGTTCCACCCGTGATTAATCATAAAGGTTGAAGAACTGGCCGTAAGCTCCACAATCACGTCGCCCGTGCCGCCAGTCGCCAAAGTTAAGTTTTCTGCGTGGTTTGAATCGCCCGCCATAATTTTTAAAGGCCCTTCCGAAGTAATTTGCGCAAGCCCGGTATTCAAAAACTCTAAATCGTAATCAAAACCCACATTGCCGCCGGTGTTGACGGATAAAGGCTGGCCGAGTTCAACCACGGCTGAATCAACTTTGATTCCCGGCAAATTGCTTGAGCCGTCAGCCCCGAGAATTTCCACCGACCCTCGACCCATAATAGTCAAAGAACCGTCTTTGCCCACGAACATCTCGCCGCTTCTTTCGGCTGCGTTGTAGAGACGGATTTGGTCGATATAAAAATTAATAATTGAAATATCGTTGACATCAATGCGGAAGAAAAGTTCGTCAACCGAAGTGGCATTGGCTAATCCGGCAATCGTCCACTCTTCATACTGCCATCTGTCCTCTTCCTGAATATAAATTTGTTTGGTCGTCGTGGCGTTGCTCGCATTGGCTGAACTGTAAATACCGACGGAAATAAGCTGAGTGGTGGTGGCTGATGAAGTGGCAATCTTGTCGGCGTAAATCCAAAAACTCAATCTCTCCATAGCGTTGGAAAAATTCTGGCTGGTGGTAAAAATTTTTCTGACGACCACATCTTCAGGGGTGGTAGAGGCATAAATTTTCAAAGATTGACCGCCGGTTTTAACAATCGTACTTTCAGTGGAAGTGCCTACATATATAGTATTGTTGCTGTGCCAATTTAAATGGCTTCCCTCCATGGTGTCTACGGTTGAGGCATTAAAATCACCGAAGGCAAAATCGCTTGATTCATTAATAGTCAATTTGGAGTAAGGCGTTGAAGTGCCAATACCCACATTGCCGCCACTAGGATTGATGTATAAATGCCCTAAAGCGGTAGTCTGCAGATCGGTATAAATACTATTGTCGGCATAAGTTAAACGAAGCTGGGGGTTGCTGGTATCTAAAATATCTAATTTTCTGTCCGGTCCGGCCGTGCCAATGCCGACATAGCCATTATTAGCCACCACCAAAGCAGACGTGGTCGTGCCGACTGTCAGCAAACTGCCAGCCACTGTGGTAGTGCCGATGCCCACGCCATTACCGGTAGGTCCTCCAGAGTCAACATACAAAAGCGGATAATTCATCGGAGCACTGACGCCCGTACTCGTCCCGACTGCCATATCTCCCCAAACATCAAGCAGATATCTGGGAGAAGAAGTGGCAATGCCAAGACCGCCAGTATTTTTAAAATAACTCGGTGCACCAGCAGCAGATGTTAAAGATATGCCCTTGGTCGTTGCACCATTATAGAATATTTGCATTGTGCCGTAATCCGCCCCTCCTTGTAAGGTTATGGCTGAATTTACACTGTCTGTTTCAAGAACCTGAATCGCTCTATCACCGCTACTATTTGATTTAACAACAAGCGGCCAGCCTGGATCCGTTGTCCCGATTCCCACATAACCATTATTAGCTACGACTAAGTTGGGAGTCGTTGTTCCGACAGTTAATAAAGTGGTACCTAGGGTAGTGGTGCCGATGCCCACCTGGCCGCCATTGCCGGAATAAACATATAGGGCTGGGGTAGTAGTTCCTGTATTCCACTTTCCGGCGCTTGATGTGCCTATCGCCATATCGCCCCAGACATCAAGTTTGCTCCGGGGGGAAGAGGTGGCGATACCGAGATAACCCAGTTCAGTAATACGCATCAATTCGGTTGCTTTACCATCTTTGGTAAAGATGATGTTTGAAGCACTGTCATTAGCCGTATAATCCATATCAAGATAGATATTATCTTCGCCGTACAAGTTAAGGTCGCCAACGGAGTCCGTAAGAGAAGTGCCGACATAAAGATTCCCATTAGCCGTGACGCCGCCTGAAAAATACGCATTACCACCACCGACATATAAATCATAAAGTTCAGTAGTTGCAGAAACTGCGGTATTCCCAATAACAACATTACCTTGCGGAGTAACCACTAAGGCGGGTGTGGTCGTGCCTATTGTCAATAGATTTCTGCCAACCGTCGTAGTTCCGATCCCAACAAAACCGCCGTCACCGGAATCAACATATAAAATAGGCGTGCTGGTATCAGTGCTCGTACCCACGGCAAAATCTCCCCAGACATCAAGAGTATAGCGAGGAGTGGTAGTAGAAATTCCAACAGTTGAAACGGTCGTTGAAGAATACATTGTCGTTCCTGAAACAATCCAATCCCAAGTATTACTGCCTCCGGCGGCAGCGGCCCAAGTTAAATTGCCGGAACTATCATTGGTTAAAACAGTGCTGGCTCCGCCCTGAGACGATGGCCAGGAGTAAGTGACGCCGTTGATTCCAAGTTTGCCCGCATTATCAATAAACAAAGCTTGAGTGGTAGTGCCGACTGTAAATAAATTAGTGCCTACGGTTGTCGTTCCAATTCCCACCTGACCGCCCATGCCCGAATTAACATATAAAATTGGCGTTGTGGAATTAGTTGAAGTTCCGACTGCAAAATCTCCCCAAACATCAAGAGTGTATCTAGGCGTTGTCGTCCCGATGCCGAAGTTAACGCCAGAAGGAGAAAATACTCTTTTGTTTTGTATTCCGCCAGATCCGTTAGATTCGGCGTAAATCCTGAACAGCTCCTGGCTATCTATCTGGAAAGAATAACTTTCTTCCGTGCCTGACGAGGCTGATGCCTCAACCACTGTGTCGACGAAAGTAATCGCGCCGGAAGAAGAGGCTATTTGAATTGAACCAAGCGATATATCAGCTCCGATTGTTATTCCGGGAGTATTGCCGGTAGCGCCGCTATCAGCCAAGAAAATGGATGAAGTTGAAGTGCCGACTGCCAAAGAACCCCAGACATCAAGACTATAACGAGGCGAAGAGGTGGCTATGCCTATTTTTCCGGCTCCGTTTCCCGAATCAACATAAAGAAGCGGTATGCTTAATCCGTCGGAAGATGTGGCGGTAGTTGTGCCTATAGCCATATCTCCCCAGACATCAAGTAAATATCTCGGAGTGGTCGTTCCGACTCCAATAGTTGTGACAGTTGAACTAGAATACATCGTCGTTCCTGAAATAATCCAATCCCAGGTGTTGGTGCCGCCGGCAGCAGCTGCCCATGTTAAATTGCCGGAACTATCATTAGTCAAAACGGTGCTCGCTCCACCTTGAGATGACGGCCAGGAATAAGTAACTCCATTGATTCCAAGCTTACCCGCATTATCAATAAACAAAGCTTGAGTGGTAGTGCCGACTGTAAATAAATTAGTGCCTACAGTTGTCGTGCCGATGCCTACCTGACCACCATCGCCTGAATTAACATATAAAATTGGAGTCGTAGAATTAGTTGAAGTTCCGACTGCAAAATCTCCCCAAACATCAAGAGTGTATCTAGGCGTTGTCGTCCCGATGCCGACGTTGCCGGAGAAATCAGCGCTTCCTGTGACGGAAAGAGCGCTTACTGGATCGGCTGTTGATCCAATCCGAGTATTAGCATAAAGAATATTCGATCCTAAACTTGATGCTTCATAAATTGGATAATAGGCAACATCGGTATCGCTGAAATTTGAATAAAAACCATATTGCGTTCCACCGGTAGATTCACCCCAACCATTATCAATATAGAAATGATAAGCAGTATCTCCGGATTCTGTTCTTGCGTTATTAGATACGCCATAATTCGTTGAAGTTCCCGCTGATCCCAGATTATAAAAATCATTGTTGACACCAAAACTCGTTACAGTCCCGCTAGCTAAATTGTGTGTATAGATTTGATTATAAGCTCCATATAAAGTACTGCCCGTAGTAAGCGTTGTCGGAGAGAAGTAATTGTTCATGCCAGACATTGTGCCCGCACTAAGAGTTCCTATTGAATAATTTTGTGTACCGATTATATATCCTCCTGATCCGGTTACATTTAGATTGTTATACGTCCCGTACGCAAGCCCATATTTATTAGTCGCGCCCTTGTTGGCGGCTACAGAAACATCATTATAAGAACCATAGGCATATCGATGGTCACTATCAACAACGCCCGCACCCGTACCAATGGTGGAATATTGCCCATAGACTGTGCTTCCATCGGCACTCGCGTCTATTCCAAAATTAATTACCTTGGCGCCATTCGCAGTAGCTGTGGCTATGTCCAAGCTCGCAACAGGCGCCGCTGTTCCAATGCCGATATAACCGTTGTTAGCTATGACCAACGCTGGAGTGGTTGTGCCAACAGTTAATAAATTAGTGCCCAAGGTTGTTGTGCCAATTCCAACCTGGCCGCCCATGCCCGAATTAACATATAAAATTGGGGTCGTAGAATTAGTTGAAGTTCCAACTGCAAAATCTCCCCAGACATCTAAGAGATATCTTGGGGTGGTGGTCGCAACGCCAATAGTGGTAACCGTTGAGGTAGAATACATCACCGAACCGTCAATAACCCAGTTCGTGCCCCCGCCCCCGCCGCCGGTAGCTGCCTGCCAAGTGGCATAACCCGAAGCGTCTGATGTTAAGACGTAGTTATTGGTGGCGCCGGTTGCTATTTTCAGACCGGTTGTTTCTATCCCGCCAAAGGTAGAAGTAGCACCCGTAGCGGAAATACTGCCCGAAAGATTAAGAGTAGTGCCGGTGAAGACACTAGCCGTAATATCAGTTGCTTGAATATTTCCGGCGGTTATATCCCCCGCCACTGTGACCGCGCCGTTAATTCTGGTGGGACTGGCAAGATAAATCAAAGGATTCAAATTGCTGGTTGATTCAATCACAACTTGCTGGCCGTAAAGCTGAAGGCCTGTTGCTGCTGTTAAAATAACATTGCCCGAACCCAGGGTTTGTAAAACAATTTCTCCGTTCTCCTGATAAATCTTGGGAGAACTGACGGGCTCTGTTACATAAATGGTTTGCGAAACCACTCCGCCGGGAGCATAAAGACGCTTGCTAATTTCTTCTTCCAAATAAACCATATTGGCTCTGACTTGGGCTAAAGCCGCATCGTCGATTTTGGTGATTTGCTGAATCGTTTCTCTTGTCACTTCTTTGACCGGTTCGACAACTTTAGAAACTTCAATTCTTTTAACAACAACCCCTTCGCCGGACCCTTGCTGTACGACTTCTTTTTCGCCCGGCTCTTTTGGCTCAATTTCCCTCCAGGGCCGGATGACAAATTGATAAGCCTTGGCGGTAGCCCGCCCCAATCTCATGGTTTCTGATTTGAACCCGGCACTCAGATCTTTTATGCCCTCCCTGAAATCTGTTAAATTTTGGAATATTTTTTGTTCAACTTTTTCATTGGCGGCAAAATAGCCGGTAGAAATTGATTTCAATCCATTAGAAATTTTTCCTCCGATATTAATATCGGACACCGCTATCTCAGGCATCGTAATTCTAGGCGGGGTAATTCTAAAACTAATCAAATCTGAAATCTTCTTTTCGACTGCTCTGTTTGCAATAGAATAACTTCGGGAAATAGCGCGATAAGTATTTTCAGTCCACTCCCCCGCATCCCCGGGTGCCAAAGACAATAAAGCGTTGCCGATTTTTTCTTCAACTTTTTCGTTGGCGGCAAAATAGCTGTTTTTGACCCACTGGCTGTAATCGGAAAGAATGCCGGGCATTGAACCCAAGGTTCCCTTATAATTTACCGTTGCCGTAAAAACATCGTCAGAAACAGTTTCCATATTTCGAACTATTTTTTCGGCGGAATGAGCGACATCGTTATAAGTTTTAAACAAACTCTCTTTGCCGAAAACTCCGCAAGAAACCATTAAAACTAAAACCAAGGCCGCAGCAAAGCCCGGCCTTAGAGTCCCCAAACTAAACCTGAATTTGGGGTAGCGAATAATCGGCAGATTCTCCGGCGGCGAATGAATAATTTGATCTTTGACGATTTTTTCTTTGACACTTCGGCTAAGCTCAGTGCGAGCTATTTTTCCCGCCTTTTCTTTTTCATGACCGTTGTTATTGATCGAATCGTTGTACTCATCCACCTTGCCCGCGTATTCTTGCAGCCACTCTTTAGTGGTCACCCAGTTTCTACCCAACTTCATTGATTTTAATTTTCCTTGCCGCGCCCTCAACGATAAATACTCTTGCGAATAAACACAAAATTTGGTTGCATTCTGTAAAGAAATGTATTCTAAATTGTCGTTATTGTTGTTTTTATTGATCCCAAGCATTTTAATTTTCCGCTTGACAATTACTCTGATTTACGTAAAATAGAACAAGAAGAGTCCAAACAAAAATCCCTCCACGATGTTGCAATTTAGGTCGGATAGCGTTTGGCTCTTCTTTTTTTTATTTCTTATTTTAAATTTTCTCTTTTTTGTCTGTTTTCAGGACTGATTTCTGCGCGATTTTGCTATCCGATATATAGGTATGTAAGGATTACTCTATTTTCCCGTAAACAAAAAACCCTGTCAAGCCTTTTTAGAACAGGGCTGTGGATAACCAATATCCCCTATTTTATTCAGTGGCTCTTTATGCTTTGTACGATACCCAAACCGATACATGTCAGAAGAAGATTACTCCCCCCATAACTGACGAGCGGCAAAGGAAGGCCGATAATCGGTAAAATCCCGAGATTCATCCCGATGTGAATAAAAATCTGCGAGAATAATAAAATAACAAATCCGACAGTAAAAAGTCGGGGGAAGTTGGTCTGAGATTTAATGGAAATTTTGATAATGCGCCAAATTATGATCAGAAACAATATAAAGACAACCGATATGCCCAAAAGTCCTGATTCTTCGGCAATAGCAGAGAAGATAAAGTCGGTTTGAGCTTCCGGCAAAAAGCCATATTGGGTT
This sequence comes from Candidatus Nealsoniibacteriota bacterium, assembly GCA_043813805.1. Lineage (GTDB taxonomy): Bacteria > Patescibacteriota > Minisyncoccia > Minisyncoccales > MHMH01 > 2-02-FULL-43-13. The sequence continues at coordinate 18,648 of JBDRKR010000009.1, forward strand.
TGAGAACCCTGCATAAAACCCTGACCCAGTAAACCGCCGGAGCCAATGGCAATTTGAGCCTGGTCTCTGGACCAACCCACCCCCAACGGCTCAAATTGGGGCAAGACAAAACTCGCGATCCTTTCTTTTTGGTAATCTTTTAAGATAACCGACCAGCCCAGGGCCAAAAACATCAGTAAAATCAAGATTATCACAGAAAAGGTTCTAATCCTGATACCGGAAACAAGTAGAATCACCAGCCATAGGGCGACCAATATTAAAACTTGTCCCATGTTTGGTTGGAAGAACAATAAGACAGACGGCACTAAGATATATAGGCCGGAATAGAGAATGTGCCTTATCCGATATACCTCTACATGGCGCACGGAGAAATATTTAGCCAGTAAAAGCACTAAAACAATCTTAGTAAACTCGACCGGGTCGATGGAAAGCGGCCCTATTCTATACCAGCCTTTAACCGCCCTAACCTCCGGAGCAAAAAAGAAAAGTCCGACCAAGCTTAGACACCCAATGACATATAAAATCGTGATTAGATATGGCTGATTCCTCAATATCCGCCAATCAATTAAGGAAACCAGAAATATCAAGCCAATTCCGGCTAAGGCAAAAACAATCTGTTTTTTAAAATTCAAAAAATCAGCTTGACCCACCGAAGAACTATACAGGGCCAAAAGACCAATAACTATTAATAAAACTGAACAGATGATAATCGGCCAATCGAGTCGTTTTAAATGAATAGGTATCATATTTAATCTAACATGCGAATAAATGTTGCCTCGTTGATGGTTTCAACTCCTAATCTCCGAGCCTTTTCTAATTTTGAGCTTGGATTGATTCCCACCACCAAAAAATCAGTCTTTTTAGAAACGGAGGTCGTGGAGTGTCCGCCCGCCAATCTTATTTTTTTATGAGCTTCGGTACGGGTTAAAGCACTAAGAGCACCTGTGATAACAAATATTTTGCCGGCCAACTTGCCCGTACCAATCACTTTATCTGGCGGCAGTATCCTGACTCCGGCTTCAAGCAAATCGTCAACCATCTTAACGTTCTTCTTATTGCTAAACCAACTATAGATACTTTTTGAAACCTCAACGCCCACATCAGACAAGGACTCTAATTCTTGTTCAGCGGCTTCTTTGAGTTTCCTGATTGTACCGAATCGTTGAGCGAGAACCATGGCCGTTTCTTCACCCACATGACGAACACCCAAAGCATAAATAAATCTGCTTAATGGCACCTCCCTACTATATCGGATAGCTGAAATAAGGTTAGATGCCGACTTTTGGCCAAATCTTTCTAAAACTACCAGATCTCCCTCCTTCAATCCAAAGAGGTCGGATGGCTGAGAAATCAGGCTCTCATCGATCAATCGATCAATAATCTTTGGTCCTAAACCCTTAATATCAAAAGCTTTTCTTGATGAGAAATGATATAAAAATTCCCGCTTTTGAGCCTGGCAGTTGGGGTTAGGGCAACGCCAAATCACCTCGTCTTCCGGCTTTTTTAAATCCGAGCTGCAAATTGGGCACGTTTTAGGAAAATTAAACTCCTTTTCCCTACCCGTTCTTAAACCCTTCACAACCTCAGCCACAGCCGGGATAACATCGCCGGCTCTTTCTACGATAACCGTATCTCCGATTTTAACTCCCAATCTTTTAATCTCATCTTCGTTGTGCAGAGTAGCTCGAGAAACAACCACTCCGCCGACTGTCACCGGCTCAAGCAGAGCCACAGGGGTTACGGCGCCGGTCCTTCCTACCTGCAACTTTATGTCTTTAATTTGGGTGGTAGCCTGTTTGGGTGAGAATTTAAGCGCCCGAATCCCCCTCGGACTTTTACCGACTACCCCCAACTTCCGGAAAAGCGCGTTACCATTAACCAACGCCACAATACCATCAACCTGAAAAGGTAAACTATCTCTTTTTTTGGCTATTTCTCGCCAGAAATCAAGTATATCGGATAGGTTTTGGCACTCTTTGCCAGGATAGGTCTTAAACCCCAACTCCCTTAAGATTTGATGCTCTTCGGAGTGCTTCTTCTGTCCGAGGTCGGTAATTAGGCTGTAGGCCAAAAACTTCAAAGGCCGCAGACCCGCAACCTTCGGATCCAGCTGCCTGATGGAACCCGCAGCCAAATTTCTGGGATTGGCAAAAGGAGCTAAGCTCCTTTTAATCTGTTCTTTATTAAATTTTTCGAAATCCTTCTTCTCCATATAGACCTCACCCCTAACCTCTACGATATCTGGGGAAGGCTTGCCCTGAGCGAGCGGAGCGAGTCGAAGGGGTATACTTTCGATAGTTTTAAGATTTTGAGTAACATCCTCCCCCACTGTACCCGAGCCCCTGGTTGAACCAAGTTTTAAAACACCATCCTGATAAATCAGTGAGATGGAAAAACCGTCAATCTTCGGCTCACAGAAATAATCTGCTTTCTCATCGGGGGCCAGCCTCTTTATATAAGCTTCCCAATCTTCAAGTTCCTTTTGCGAGAAAATATCCTCAATGCTCAACATAGGCACTTGGTGCGCCACTTTTTTAAAACCCTTTAAGGGCTCTCCTCCCACCCGTTGAGTGGGAGAATCCGAAGTTAAAAACTCCGGATAAAGTTTCTCCAACTGATAAAGCTCGCTTTTAAGGGAATCTAAAGCCGCATCGGAAATTTCCTGTTTATCTAACACGTGATAAAGATACCTGTGGTGGTTGACGACTTTCTTGAGTTTTTCAATGCGTTTTTTTGCTTCAGATTTTGTCATATGCCTATATTAACATTATATCGCGCAGCGATACATCGAGCAAAGCTCGCTCTAACAAAAAAGCGCTTAAACAAAACGTTCAAGCGATCTGATGTTTGATAATTAATAAATAATCTCGACAGCTCTTTTGGTTTCCAAGTAATCGCCGATAGATTTAATGCGATAATTGCAGTTTTCCCATATTTCGCAAGCGACCACATCCACCTGGTAGGTCGCGCCATTGCTCAAATTAACCACCGGGCCTGTTCCGAGGGGCGGATTATTACGCAGTAAAAGAATATTTTCGATGCCGCTATCAGCCGCGCAAAGAGCAATAACTGAATTACCTATTTGTTTTATCATTTTAACTTGACCGATAAAAATACTGCTCAAACCCAAAGCTATGGCCAGCATGATTGTCATCATCATTAAAGCAAGATACAAGGACGAGCCAGACTCCATTTTAACATTTAAGCATTTTAACATCGTAGCGTTTGTTTATTTGTTATTTGTTTATATGTTTATATGTTTAAATGATATTATCTTCGTACGTCGAGGTTTCGCTGGGAAATGGTTGTTTGAATTTTTACCGACGATTGCTCTCGTCCGGTGATATTTAGGGAAATCGTCACCCTGGGCTGCAAAGAATCAAAGGGAAGTTGACGTTCTCCGCTAAGTATTACCGAAAAATCGGAAACCTGCAGGCTCTCTGAGGTTAAATAATCGCCGTTCTCGTCTTTCAGGCGAGTGCCTTCTAAACAAAATTGCTGGCATTCATTTTGATAATTTCTAAAATTCAGACATTGGTTTATGGCGTCGAATTCATAATTCACCCTGGAACCGCTAAGACAATTTTTGACAACGCCTCCGCTGGAGATATCGTCTTTCACCGCCATTCTTAGGGCTCTGGATATATATTCCATTAAATATGAGGTCTGATCTAAAATTTCCTGGGTGGCCAATCCATGTTTTTGATTTTTGATACTCGAAACAAAAACACCGGAGGTAGCTCCAACCAATAAGGTAAAAATAGCCACCGCCACCACCATTTCGATTAAAGTAAAACCTTTATTCATTTTAACATTTAAACAATTTAGCATTTAAACATTATTTTAATGATTGGATAGAGCGCCAAAGCATAGCGCCAATTTCTTCGCCCAACTTGATTGATTCATCATAATTACTCTGATTAATGTATTTTTCGGTTAAAGAAAAATGAAGCAAATATTTTGATTCTTGAAGTGAGCCATAAGAAATTTCCCAAAAATTTTGCTTTACCGCTTTTCTACCGCGAGCGAAACCTTCAATATAATTTAGAATTACTGACAAAGCCGCTCTTTTAATTTGTGACGTTGTTCCATATAGTTCTTCTTTGGGAAAATCTCTCGTTATTTTATAAATAATATGAACATATTCATCCATTTTTATCTTCAACTGTTCGTGAAATACGTTCATGTTTATATGCTTAAATGTTTATATGCTTAATTGACGCTCACCGCCAATTATACAGTTCTGTTTGAGCTAAGACTTGGTGTCGATTACCGCGCTCTGACCAACTCACCTCGACCGAAACCACCATTTTGTTTAAAACCGGTTTTCCAATGGTAATTTCCCTCTGAAACTTGCCGGCCGAATCCGTGGAACAAATATAGAAATTGCCGTCGTGCTTCAAATAATCGCCGCAAATTATATTGTCTGTATCAGGAAACTTCAAGCTTCGATAATCTAACCGATAGCTCGTTCCCGCCGCAATGTCACTATCCCACGCGATTTTTTGAAGGTAGTTGATATCTCTGATGTTTCTTATAATCTCGATGCCCTCCTGGGCAAGATAGGAAGCAACAAATTGAGAAGAAGAGATTGAAGCGAAAGAGGTTACTTTTTGCATCAAAGAAAAAGAACCCACCGTCCCCACGGTCAGTAAAAAAATAGCGACGACTGTTTCAATTAAAGTAAAACCTCTTTTTTTCATGTTTTATTCGACGAAGATTAAACCGGCCTTATTAACTTTAATGGTCTTTTGCAAAGTTTCTACTCCGATATTGATTGTGGCAATCGCGGCATCAGGAAAAAAATAAACATTCGGATTGGGCGGAGTAAAAAATACAGTCAGGGAAGATCCGACCAATCTTATCTCGCCCTCAAGAAGAATCTCTTCTGCTTTTTCGTTAATCCCGGAGTATGTTTGATCACCATCAAGATCGGCAAACATAATATATCTGTCATTCTCGTCTAAATCAAAATAGATGCCGTAGCCTCCGGGCGTGCTCCCATTAAAATCTTTGACCGAAATAGCAAACCCTTGAGCCCGTCTTAAATCCTGGGAAATTTTATGAGCCGATCTTTGAAGCGCCAATTGATTGTCGCCCGACCTATGGTTAGGCAGAGTGAAAGCGGTCATAAGCACAATAATAGAAACCACCACCAAGAGCTCCAGGAGAGTAAATCCGCGACATTCTAACATTTTAACATTTAAGCATTTAAACATTGATTTAGATGTTCAAATAAGACATGTACCAATTAATAAGGTCCTGACCGTAAAACATAGCCACCAGGGTTCCTGCCACTAA
>JBDRKR010000010.1:0-85765 GCA_043813805.1 Candidatus Nealsoniibacteriota bacterium
ACTATTATTGAGAAATAATTATTGTGGATCCATCGTTAGAAAATTATGCTTACTAAGTCGGGCTTCATGAATTATATCGAATGCCCCATATACTTGTGGCTTTCGAAACATAGGCCGGATTTAATTCCACCAAATACGCCCGAAAAGGAGCGTATTTTCGCTATGGGTAGGGAGGTTGATGAATTGTCTAAAAAGTTGTTTCCAGAAGGTATAGGGGTCCAGGGCTATAATGAGGAGGGCTGGTCAAATACTCAAAAGACAATGAAGGGTGACGCCAAGGTTTTATTCCAGCCGACTGTTGTTGCAGATCCTCTTACATGTCGAGCTGATATTCTTACAAAGAGCGCGGAAGCTGATGCGTGGGATATTAATGAAGTTAAGATGGCAACAACTGTTAAAAAAGATTACCCTTATGACGTTGGGTTTCAACGTATCTGTTTTGAGAACGCCGGTATAAAAATCGGCCGTACCAATCTTGTTCATATCAATAGAGATTATATTCGTCATGGCGAAATAGAGCTAGATAAACTATTTATATCAGAAGACATTACCAAAGAAGTCAATGAAAAGCTGCCGAAAATAAAAGAGGAGATTGAAAAGGCGCTTGAGGTTATGGGGCGAAACAGTGAGCCAGACTTACAGTTAATTGAAGGTTGCAGCAATCCTAAACGCTGCGATTATATAAAATACTATTGCGAAGGGATTCCCGGAGTAGACTTGATTGCCAGCAAGATTCCGCCAAAGCATCTCCTGGCGCTGCTTAAACGAAAGATATTAAGCCCTGAAAAAATATCTCCTGATCTATTAAAATCTATCGGTTATGAACCGGAAACAAAATTCACAAAAATAGATGTTTCGGCAATCCACAAAGAATTTAATAAATTGCAGTACCCATTATATTTTCTTGATTACGAAACATATGGACCAGCGATCCCACCGTTTGATGGCACAAGACCGTATCAAAATATACCGTTTCAATATTCTTTGATGATAAAAGAGAGTTCGACTGCGCCCGTGCGACACATTGAATTTCTCATGCGCAATTTCGAAAATCCTGTATCAGCACTTCTATCTCAACTCAAGCGCGACCTTGGGCCCAAGGGAAGCGTTATTGTGTGGTTTGCTCCATTTGAAGCCGGATGTAATAAAGAGATGGCTCAGATGGAGCCCAGATACGCTGATTTTTTAAAGTCCGTGAATAACCGAATATTCGACCTGATGCTGATTTTCCAATTTAAAAACCAGATGTATATTAAAAATGAGTTTCAGGAATTAGCATCGTTAAAAATAGTTCTTCCCGTGCTTTGCCCCGAGCTTTCTTATGATTCTCTTGCTATTCGTGAGGGCGGGGAAGCCTCGGCCAGCTGGCCAGCTTTTACAAGCGATAAAACATCAGTAGAAGAAAAACTGCAGCTAGAGAAAAATATGCTAGCTTATTGCAAGCGTGATACCGAAGCCATGATTGGTATTCTGAACCGCGTGCTCGAAGAAATAAAAATCGTAGAAAAATAAAAAATGAAAAAAATAAGCGAATTAGCAAAACTTTTTGTTGAATATAAAACTTATCCACAAATTCGCTATAATGATTGTTCGCCGGTAAGAGCTTTTCAAAGAATGTTTCCAGAAAATCATTACAGCAAAGGCTTGGAAACGTTCCTTTCTTATCAAGATTATGAACCTGGTCAAAGAGGTGCGGATTTGCCTTGGTGGGGTAGAAAGTTTTTTACTAAACAAACAGCTTTTCGCACCTTGATAATAGGTCAAGATTCCCTAACTAAAGACGCAAGAAGCATTGTTTTTTTTACTCATCTCATGCCTGTTATAGACAATAAAATTAAATATAAAGAATATACTGATCAATTAGACACCAAAAAGCCATTTACATTTGATAGTTGGAACAAAATAAAAACTCAACTAATTAAATGGAATATAGATTTTGATTTTCTATATATTACCGATGCTGCGAAAGTTTACAAAAAAGGTTCTTGGAAAGATAGGGATTTTGATAAGCAAAAAAGTAAGGAATTATTGGAAGCCGAAATAGAGTTCTGCAATCCAAACTTGATTATTCTTCTGGGGACATTGCCACTATGTCTTTTAGATAAAACTAAAAATTACGCTTCTGTAATTGAGAACGGAAAACCGCTTTTGATTAGGGGTAGGAAATACGTTGTTTCCCCCTTTTTAATTGGCAATGGTCCTACGCAACCAAATTTTAAAAGACGATTAGAGATGGCCACGAGTCTGATTAAAAGATTTAAAACATAAATATAAGCCCGTAAGGATCGTAGACCAACGCATATCCGGGACCGAGAAACTCCAAAGAATCGCCATTTCGGCGGTTTTTTAATTGAGGATAGTCGGGTATTGACACGGCATAGTTATGGGTGTATATTCATAATAGAGGGGAATGGTAAACGGTCGCCCCTCATTAATAAAGATCAATCGTCAAAAACTATGCCAAAATACGACAAAACCGGCCCCATGGGCTTAGGTTCTCGTACCGGATGGGGAATGGGCCCTTGCGGTGGCGGAATGGGTTTCAGAAGGGGATGCGGACGAGGCTTCGGAAGATTTTGGAGATTCGGTTCTCAAATAACCGAAAAGGAAGAAAAAGAAGCATTAAAAGAAGAAGCCAAATCTCTGGAAGAAGAATTGGCGGCTGTCAAAACTAGGCTTGCCGAACTGAAGGATTAGGTTAAAATAATTAAATATGGTCAGACCGCGACTCTGCCGAAGAATTAGATTCAATCCGAACATAACCTACTTTAAGCCTCAAGGAGTACCAATGAGGCTTTTAGAGGTGGTGGAATTGACTGCCGAGGAAGCAGAGGCTTTGAGATTGAGAAACATCAAAGACTTGGAACAAGAAGAGGCGGCCAAAAAAATGGACACCTCCCAGAGTACTTTTCAGAGAATTTTGTCTTCGGCCTATAAAAAAATTACTGAAGCCTTAATAGAAGGAAAAGCGATAAAAATAGTAAAATAAATGGACTTTTTTATAAATATCTGCTATTTTATAGGCGCATGGATTGTTCGGATCAACAACTTATAACTAACTATTTCGCCGGTGACGATGAGGCGTTAGAGGTTTTAATTAAGCGGTATTTAAAGCCGATTTTCGGTTTTACCTATCGATATGTCGGGAATTATCAGGAAGCCGAAGATATTACGCAAGAGGTTTTTATTAAAGTCTGGCGGAATCTTAAAAAATTCGACCGAAACAGAAGCTTCAAAACATGGATTTTTGCCATCGCAAAAAATACAGCTTTCGATCATCTCAAAAAGAAAAAAGCGATACCGTTCTCTAATTTTGAAAACGAAAAAGGTGAAAATTCGTTGATTAATAAATTGGCAGATTTCATCATCCCGCCGAAGGAACCTCTGCTGGGCATGGCCGTGGAGAAATTACCGTCTAAATATCGCACGACATTGTCTTTGCACTATAACGATCAATTTACTTTCCGGGAGATAGCCGAAACTATCGGAGAATCTATCAATACGGTAAAAAGCAGGCACAGGCGAGGTATATCCTTATTAAAAAAGCTTCTTGCCTGAATGCACCAAAACGCATAGCTTAGTCGTATTAGTAATATAGAGGCTATGCGCAATGATTTTGAAAAAGCTTTATTGCATTCTGAACCCGCAGAACCGCCCGCGGGTCTTTTTGATAGGATAATTCTGGCGATTAAAAGAGAGCAGGAATTACGGCGCACGAGGAGACTGGTATTCGGTTTTGCCGGTCTTTTGGTTGTTTCTTTTGCAGCCGTTCCTTTTTCCTGGAATATGCTCGTAAATCAGATAGAAAGCTCCGGAATCTCTTATTTCATTTCCGCGGCTGTCGGCGATTTGGGCACCTTTTTTTCGCTTTGGCAGGATTTCAGTTTAGCTGTTCTTGAATCACTGCCCCTGACGGGAATGATAGCTTTTGCCGCGAGCCTGGGGATTGCCGTTTTCACCCTAAGGTTATTTCTTTATAGAAAGAGATTATTATTAAATTATTTAATTTCATATGAATATAAATAAAGACGTACTCAAATGGGTCATTATCGGATTGGCTGGTTTCGTAGTGGTCGGCTTGATATTCGGAGCTGGGATGTTTGTCGGCGGGTTGAAAGCAAAATTTTCCTACCGATGGGCGGAAAGTTATCATCAAAACTTTGCCGGGCCTCGGGGCGGGTTTATCGGTAATTGGCAAAAAGCCCTTCCTATGCCGGGAGATTTTATTGAAGGCCACGGCGCCTTTGGCGAAATCATCGAGTTGCAAGATGCCGGTTTTGTTATTAAGGGCAGAGAAGACGTGGAGAAGATAATCGTGACCACTAAAGATACAGTGGTTACGAAAGGAAGAGAAACCGTTAAAAATGGCCTGAAGGTTGGCGACAGCGTGGTAATCATCGGTTCGCCAAATGAAGAAGGTCAGATTGAGGCAAAGCTTATACGCGTTTTCCCCGATTTTAATTTAGAGTTAAAAGGTCAACCCATGCCCTATAAAGGTCCTCGGGTTCCATTATTTTAATTAATTTATAAATCAATGGTTGCAAAAATGTTCAAAAAAATCTTTCAGCATAAATTTATAACAATAATAGTTTTAACATTGCTCGCTTTCGGATTTTATTTCGGCAATAAAGCCATCAATAGCAATAGCGGGGAACTGCGCTATGCTTTGGCGCAGGTTTCAAGGGGCACTTTGATTTCTTCGGTTTCCGGCTCGGGCCAGATTGCCGTTGTGGATCAGATTGACATTAAACCGAAAGTTTCAGGAAACATCACGGCCATTTATATTGCTAAAGACCAGAGCGTTAAAGGCGGCCAGCTTATTGCGGTTCTGGATTCTAAAGATGCGGAAAGATCGGTTCGCGACGCTCAAACCGCCCTGGATAAGGCACAGCGCGATTTAGCCGATGTAAAAGAAAGCTACCAGGAAATTGAAATAGACGCCGGGAACTCTTTGAGAACAGCTTATGAGGACGGCTATAGTTCAGTTTCCACTGCCTTCTTCAAATTATCCGATTACATGAAAGATTTAAAAGACGTATTGGGGACCGAAAGCGCCGCGACAGAATACATTACTGGATACGAACTTGTTTTAGGCAGAGACTCTCTTTTTATTCAAAAATTTCTTGATGATTACTACAAAGCCAATGATCTTTTCAATAAAAACTTCGCATTTTTCAGAACCGTTTTCCAGAATAACGATTCAGATACCATCTATAAACTGATAAGCGATACCATTGATACCACCAAAGCAATTTCCCAAGCGCTGGAGAGCGCTCGCCATATGTATGATGCCGCGGTTATGAACGAGAGCTATAAAAAACTTACTATCGCTTCCCAGATTGATAAAATGCAGCCAAAAATTGAAAGCGATGTTTCTTCCGTTTACTCCAATATAAGCTCAATCCAGCGGATTAAAGATTCCATTGACGATACCAATAAGAATACTCCCAAGAATGTTGAGAACGCCCGATTAGCTGTCGAGTCCGCCCAAAATGCCGTTACCCAAAAAGAAGAAGCTCTTTCCGACGCCAAAGAAAAATTAGACGAGTATAATATCCGTGCTCCTTTTTCGGGAAGTATAGCCTCGATAAACGACAAAATCAAAATAGATGATGCGGTTTCTTCGGGAACCGTGCTGGCTACTCTGATTACCAAGCAAAAAATAGCCCAGATTTCTCTCAACGAAATTGATGCGGCAAAAGTGAAGGTCGGCCAAAAGGTAACTCTTACTTTTGATGCCCTTCCCGACGTAAGTATTACTGGTAAAGTTATGGAGGTTGATACCGTGGGAACTGCCTCTCAGGGCGTAGTCAGCTACGGAGTTAAAATTGCCCTTGATTCCGGTGAAGATACGGTTAAACCCGGCTATAGCGTTACAGCCGACATAATTACCGACGCTAAACAGGATGTTTTAGTTTTACCGAACGGCGCAATTAAATCCCAGGGAGATTCTTATTACGTTGAATTGGTTGATGCAAATGCGGACAGCCAGCTTACTCAGCAATTGTTGGCTAATGTTTCAGGAACGATTTTACAGAACCCCCCGAATACGCAGCAGGTGGAAGTGGGACTCTCGGATGACGTTTCCACCGAAATTATTTCCGGCCTTAAAGAGGGCGACATAGTTGTTGCTTCGACAATCAATTCGAATCAAACCCAGGCTGCCAGCCAAACTCAAGGAACTCAGAGCTTCCAAATGCCGGGAATGAGCGGTCAAATAAGAACCTTCAGCAGGTAAATTAAAATGCTCGAAGTAAAAAATATAACCAAAGTTTATAAATCCGGCGATGTTGAAACCGAAGTGCTTAAAGGCGTTTCTTTTTCTATTAACCAGGGCGAATTTGTAGCCATTATGGGGCCATCCGGTTCCGGAAAATCAACCCTGATGCATATTTTAGGGTGCCTGGATAAGGCAACCTCGGGCCAGTATTTTTTTGAAGGCAAAGACGTTTCCAAACTTTCCGATGATGAGTTGGCCGATATCCGCAAAAAGAAAATCGGCTTCGTTTTCCAGTCTTTTAATCTTTTGCCCAGAACCATGGTTTTAAGAAACGTCATGCTGCCCCTGGCTTACGCCAATGTTTCTAAGATTGAGCGGGAGGAAATTGCCAAAAAATCTTTAATGAGCGTAGGCTTGGCAGAATCTCATTTTACCCATCTTTCCAATCAGCTTTCCGGCGGAGAAACGCAAAGAGTCGCCATTGCCAGAGCTCTGGTAAACGATCCTTCTTTAATCCTGGCGGACGAACCGACTGGGAACCTGGATACTAAAACCGGGGAGATCGTTCTTGAAACTTTCCAGAGTTTGAATAATCAGGGCCGAACGATTATTTTAATTACTCACGAAAAAAATGTCGCCCAAAAAGCTAAAAGAATAATTTCCATAAGAGACGGTAAAATCCTTGAAGATAAACTATGTTAATAGCCGATTTATTTGAAGAAACATATTTTGCTATATCTGCCAATAAGGTCAGGTCCGGCCTGACGATTTTAGGCATTGTTATCGGCATCGGCTCGGTTATCGCCATGATTTCAATAGGCCAGGGAGCGACTGGTTCAATTGAAAGTAGTATTCAATCAATGGGCTCTAATTTAATAACCGTATCGCCGGGATTTCAAAGAAGTTTTTCCCAAGTTTCATCCGGCCGGGGTTCGGCTCAAAGTTTAACCATTAAAGACGCTGACGCCATAGCTCAAGAAGTTCCAAGTGTTGCTGCGGTAGCCCCTGAGGTTTCCCGAAGATATCAGATTGTGGCGAAAGGCCAGAATACGAATACGCAAGTAATTGGAACGGTTGCGGATTATCCCATGGTAAAAAATATCGAAATCAGCCAGGGTTCTTTTATCTCCGAGCAGAATGTCCGCTCCTTGTCAAAGGTGGCTGTTTTGGGGCCGACTACCCGCGACGATCTTTTCGGAGAAAATGCCAATCCGGTTGGCCAAACCATAAGAATCAACGGCATAAATTTTAAAATAATCGGAGTCACTCAATCTAAAGGAGGGACTGGTTTTGGCAGTCAGGATGACATGATTTTTATTCCCATAACGACAGCCCAGAAATTTTTAGCCGGTTCCGATTCAGTTTCGACAATCAGCGTGCAGGCTGAAAGTTCTCAAGCAATGGCCGAGGTTCAAGCCGGAGTCAGCAATCTTCTTTTGCAATTGCACAATATTGCAGACCCTCAATTGGCAGACTTCAGCGTTATATCCCAGCAAGATATTTTAGCCTCAGCTTCTTCGATAACCAATACAATGACCATTTTACTGGCCGCAATTGCGGGTATTTCTTTAATAGTCGGCGGCATCGGCATTATGAACATGATGATGACTACGGTAACCGAAAGAACCCGGGAAATCGGCCTCAGAAAAGCAATAGGCGCCAAAAGAAAGGATATCAGCCTGCAGTTTCTAACGGAAGCGGTGATGCTCACTTTTTTAGGAGGAGCCATCGGAATACTTTTGGGAGCCGGCATCGCTCAGGGGATAACGCTTTTCACCGGCATGGCCACCAAAATCTCTTTATTTTCAATTATTCTGGCTTTCAGCGTATCGGCCGGCATCGGAATCGGTTTTGGTTATTGGCCGGCCAGTAAGGCAGCCAAACTTAATCCCATTGAAGCTTTAAGGTATGAATAATAATTAATATATAAAATATATGAAAAAAACATTGCCAATTTTTATTGCATTAATATTGGTTGTCAGCGGAGGAGCTTTTTACGGAGGGATGAAATACCAGCAAAGCAAGAGCTCTCTCGGTAATTTTTCCCGCCAAAATTTCCAGAATTTATCCGAGGAACAGCGCCAGCAGATGTTTCAGGGAAATGCGGGAGCGAGCCTTGGGCAAGGAATTGGTAGTAGGGGAGCCGGGTCTGGTTTTCTTTCCGGCGAGGTTATTGCTAAGGATAATCAGAGCTTAACCCTGAAGATGACGGACGGCAGCTCAAAGATTATTTTCTTTTCCGGTTCCACCGAAATATCAAAAACAGCCCAAGGGACAGCAAATGATATTGAAATTGGCAAACAGATTATGATTACGGGTGAACAAAATTCCGATGGGAGTTATACCGCAAAAACAATCCAGCTTTCTCCGAGTTCCATGATGCGGTAGATTCAGCGAGAAGATGATTTATACAATCAACCGTTAGTAAACTGAACCTTATTCGGAGCCGAATTCCTGTAATCAATCGCCCCAAAAGCGACTTTTTTGGTATAATGAAAATACATGACCAGAAATAGAAAAATTCTCATCATAATAATTGCTGCCATTACCGTTATTTTAATGTGGGCGCCGTGGCTGGATAACCAAAGTTTGCACGATAAAGTGTTTGAAGAAAGGGCTGAAATAGACGGTACGATTGATAAATACACCGGCGAGCTGGTTTGCGATTATAATGTGATGTGGGCGCCGTTTGGCAGATGGGTGGCGAGTTGCGAGGGCGGCTACTATGTGACATTTTGGGGTAAGATATTGTATCCCGGAAACCATAATATAGAATTGCCGGAAAACAACTTCGATGCCGCATATCAAATACCCGGCACAAATATTTTCTTTAGATATCCGTCTGATGGATTCTACGGACTGGGCATTAATATCGCCAGCAGCACGGAGGTCAGAGGTCTGATCAGCGGAATGCATGCAGAGCCGGTATCGGAGTTTGAAAGAGACGCCCAGAGCGCGTACGTGGTTTTGAATATTAATTTGATAGAAAACGAAAAGGCTTTTACGAATATCAATAATTTTGCGGAAGACTTCAAAAAAGATTCCGACGTGAGTTTTTACGATCGGGAGTACGCCAAGGAAAACGGCCGTATCGCAGAGATTAACGACAAAGAATATTTCATTTATAAGGTGACGGAAGATGCTACTGCGTGGAGTGCTTATACTATTAACAAAAATGGCATTGTTTGGGTTATGCTGGCCTATACTAACAGCCTTACGCCGTATTCCGACTCCGCATACAAAAATAACGATGGATTATTTTTAGAGATTCTTGAAAATATCAGCTTTGAAGAGATTCCGGTTTTTGCGGATGACGAACCGGAGATAGTGGTCAGCTCGCTGCTGCAAACTCTTAACGATTCTTCTTTGGGTGTTAAGTTTTCAGATCTGGTGAAGTCGTCCCAATGGTGGATAAGCGAAGATGACTGGAGTATTAACGTTCCAAATGCCATTTCCATCGTTTCAAAAGACATCCGCGGCTCATCAGTGGAACCCCTAGATGCCGAGGCCAGAAATCTTAATTATTTCATATCAAATATATTTTTAGTCAATGACTTTGAGCTAAACGCTACCAACACTTCCAAATCGGAAAGAGAACCAGAGTTCTTCGATTATATCGTTGCTTTTCAAAAAGGCGAAACGCAATGCACCCTTACAACCAATGGTGAAAGTTGGGAATATACCGTAACCTGCTCGGATGGTCTTCAGAAAGCGTACGAGGCACAAATACCGTATCTCAAAGCGCTGGATAGACGGGACGTAATAGTTAATGTGAGGAAAAAGATAGGCGATTTTGCCTGGCTTGACGTTCACCCTCGGAGAACCGGTAATCTAGCCCTTATGAAAGATGAGGGAGGAGAAATGAGATTAATTTTTTCTGGACAGGAAGCGCCACCTTGCGATTTGATGATTGAGAACGGGGTGCCAGAAGAAGTTTATGGTACCTGCAACAATGTCTGGAGGTCAATACAAAACAATAATAATGATCAGGAATAAAAAAATCATTTTCGGGATTATTATAGCTATTTTAATTTCCGCAATCTCTTTGATTGTCTGGCAGAATTGCCACAGGCCCGTTATTATAACTGAAACACCAGAGTCATCGACCGAAGAAATGGTTGGAAACCTCGTTCTTTATGCAAATGGCCGGTGGGGAGCTATCTATGAAGGGGATGAAAAAGGGAAGAGAATAGCTTCTTTATTGATTCGCAAACTTCACGGGCTGAATTTGCAGGCCAAATGTATTATCAGCGAAGAAGATCTCCAGGGGATGAAAGAAGAGAATAAGATTTTAGAATTGGTTTTCAAGAGACCGGTAGATATTACCGTTTCCCAGTGGATAGACCCGGAAGACAGATCCTATATCCCGGTTGATGAAAACGGCTACAGAATCTTGGAAGATGCGGGGGACGTCCTGTTTGTCCTGAAAGACAATTCGGGCAGGGGACTGGAGGCGAATATTTTAATTGGCTACGGAACCGCGATCAGGACCGGCTACGGCTGTTGGGCGATAAAACAAAAAGGCAGCGATGAGTTAGATAAAACTTGGATTGAGGAAATAGAAACATTGCTTTTGGAATAAATTATGGACAGGAATAAAAAATTTATAATCGCCGGCGGAGCAATTCTGCTGGTAATAATCGCCATTGCGACGCACTGGTTTTTATTTTCCGGTCCGGAAAGAGAACTAAAAATGGAAAGATTTGTCGTTCCCTTGGGAACCGACGTCAACCGCGATGCGGAAGAAGCCGTAATTCATGAGTTGAAAGAAAAAAGATTTATCAGGAGCGAATGGGCTTTTAAGTTTGCGCTTAGCATGAAAGATTGGCAGATAAAGCCGGGGGCATATCAGATTTCCAAAAACATGGATGTCTGGATATTGGCAGATACTTTATTCAGGTTTCCTTATCAAAGATGGCTAGTTATACCGGAAGGATTGAGAAAAGAACAGATAGCCGAAATCGCGCAGAAGGAGCTCGGCTGGTCGGAAGAAACAAAAGAAGAATTTCTTGCCGACAGCGAAGAAGGATATTTGTTTCCCGACACTTATTTGCTTCAAACGGGCAATCTTGAAGACGCCGGCAGGACGGCGGCCGAAAGGATGGAGAATCAATTCAACGAGAAGGCAGCCGATTTATTCAAACAAGCCGCCGAAAGCAATATCAAAAACGACACCCTGATGGTTCTCGCTTCCATTATTCAAAGAGAAGCGGCCAATGAGCAGGATATGCCATTAATTGCCGGAGTAATCTGGAACAGGTGGCTGAAGGGCATGCCGTTTGAAATAGACGCTACGATTCAATATGCCCTGGGAGAACCGGGAAACTGGTGGCCGGTTGTGAAGCCGGAAGATTACAAACTTGATTCGCCCTATAACACCTATATCCACAAGGGACGGCCGCCGACTCCGATTTGCAATCCCGGACTGGCGGCGATTAACGCCGTGATAAATTCGGAAGACAGCGATTACCTTTATTATCTGCACGACGGTGAAGGGCAAATCCACCCCGCCAAAACTTACGAGGAACATCTGAAAAACATCAGGGAGTATTTCTGGCAAAGTTATAAAGACGAAAAGTTGGGGTACGAAATGAAATACCCGCCGAGCTGGTCGATTGCCGAAGAAACGGAAGGTTCGGGCATAGGGCTGAGCCGGACGGTATTCCAATCAAAAGATTACCAAGAAAAAGAGTCGGAAGAATATAAAGAAAGAGTGGAAACGGGACAGGAAACGGGCCTGCTTCAGCCGATGGTGATGACCGGGGGAGTAAAACTGGAGATTGTCATTATTGAAATTCCGTCTGATCTTACATGGCGAGACTGGGCGGGAAGGGCAACCGACTATCCTTACGGTAAAATAGTCAGCGAAAGATTTATCACGCTTGAGGGCAAAAAAGTTTATGAGCGGCAGGTAGAATCGGGAGAAATAACCTCAATCGTCATCAGTTTCCCCGATCCCGAAGAAACGATGTTATTTGAACTGATACTCCATACTCTTAAAAAAGATGAAGATAAAAACTCAGAGATTCTCGGACAAATAATTTCTATGTTTAATCTTTAGGTGGTCTTCATTGGGAGTTGATTTTTTGTGTTAGTTTGACGAAAGACTAATCTATGACTATTAGATGTTGACACGTTTTCTGGGGTTTATGGTATAATAATATTAGGTTGAGATTGTACTTTTCAGCGTTAATACGACGCAAAAATCCCAAGAGATCAGTTGTCGAATAGAGGAAATGCGAGAACGCACCACATTCTCCAAATAAAGCTACGGTGTATTAATAAACGTAGAATCGAGTTTGAAATAACTCCAGCTCAGCGAGAACCCAGAAGTCGACATAACATGGTTCTCATTTCTTAGGTGTCCCGGTATTCCGGGGCGGGGAGTAAAGGGCCTCCGAACTTTTAGCAATCTTTGGTTGCAAGAGTTCGGAGGCCCTTTGGTTTATAAGCTTTATAAATCCAAAGCTCCCTAAATCTAAAGGTCGATTATTAGCCAATTAAATTAATTAACATGATTACACCACAACAATCCAATACTCAGAAGCTAACGCAAGTACCTTACTTGGAACCCAGATGTTTATCGTGCGGTTCCTATGATTACTTGCAAGCCATCAACGAGATACCGGCCACGCCGGAATACAGTGAGGCGTTTGCATTAACCGTAGTCCGGATGTTTAAGGAAATATACGGGGGTCGATCAAAACCCGATGCGATTAAAGAGCGAGTTTCCAACCCGTGCATTATTTACGAAACGGAATTTAAGGGAAAACTCCGTTCACGATTCCTTAATTATCTTCGTACGGAGAGTATTAATACCTCGAGTCCGGTGTTTGTGATCGGAAACTGCAAGAGTAGCGATAAGGCTGCATTTAGGGCGGCAGTCGGATACGCGATGACTAAGAGCGATCCCTTGATCTTTCTTGTACTGCGGGATGAAATCCGAGAATCCGAACATCTGGATATCGGTACCCACTTTACCGACAAGGAGTCTCTTATCGTGTCAGTGTCGGATGACGACCTCATTCAGTTAGCACAAGAATTAAAAGATACTCTCACTCCAGATGATATGATTTTCTGTCATAGGGCAGGACAAACAATCATTACTGGCGAAGAATATCTATGGGGTCCAAGAGACTAATATACAAAATATCAGGAAGTCGAATCGTCAAACTTTCCTGTATGTATACCGTTGTAGCCCCACAGCCGGCGGTTAATCCGGCTGTGGGCGCTGCTCTTGGTGATAATAAACTTTCTCCGCAGAAAACGCACAAAGACATGAAAAACTTAAATAAAATTGAACAATTCGCGTTGGATATTAAGTGTCTGTTTGAGGAGATATTCCATCGTTGGCACAAAAGGAAAGCCAAATGCTCTAACAAATTACTGGGAGCTAGTGAATTTTGCGATATTGTTTTTGCCAGAGCCAAAAAACTGCCGTTATTGCAGCTCATTGATAACCGCTATATTAAAGACCTAAAATCTGTCGATATACGGGTGAAAATCGGGGATAATTATATCAGCGATGCGGATTTAGACCTAATTATCGAAGATGCCGTAAAAAATAAAGACGCTCTATATGTCGTAGTCACCCGGGGAAATGTTTCGCCCGCGAACATCGAAAGGGTTGATAGGGCTTTTTGGGATCACTATGTGGTCATTTTGTGTCTGGGTGACCCCGATGTCGCAAGAATCAAAAAATGGATATTAAACGGCAACATTAATGCCTGCATATTCTATCTTTATATGTTTACCGATGCGATAGCACACAGGAGTCGCAGACAACCGATGGATGAATACAGGAGAACGGCCATTGAGAAACGCCTCGACTTTATGGGCAATCTTAAGGTAAAGCAGTTCAGGACGCTTGTTAAAAAACTCGAATTTTTATTGGTGCTTGAAGAAGTGCACGGGAACTTCAGCAAGGCGAGTTCTAGTATAGATGTTACCCGCAAAACCATCTATAACTGGCGTAAAACCGATCCTGTTTTTAAGGAACTGCTTGGGATAAGGGGGGAATTTAAAGAAGAGGATAAGTACTGGCGTGACGATACGGATGATTTATCTGATCTAATTGATAAACACGATAGAGACTTTGAAAAACTACTTCAGAAAAACGATAAAGATTGGGACGTTATAAGTCAACATCAGGACGATTCGGAAACGAAAGAAATTATACGCGAAAACCCGTGAATTTGTGCCATTTCGTGTAATTTCTGCTATAATTAACCCGTCCGAGACGGGTCATTTTTTTGCCCCAAAAACCGCCCGATTTCCCTCTAATATTTTAGTACCAGACCGGGGCACACAGCCATTTAGTAGTTACGTTTAGGATGATCCTCAGCGAGATTACAAAAACCCACAACCGCGTATGACGGGGGTGGGTTTTTTCTTTTGACAAAATACTCTTAAAATGGGAAAGTTAGGTAAAACTCATGCTGATAGACGACGTCAAAATCAAAATCATCGCGGGACACGGCGGACGGGGAGCCGTGGCTTTTAATAAGACTAAGATGAACCTGGGGCCGGCCGGAGCCAACGGCGGCCGGGGCGGCAGTATTTTTCTGGAAGGCATATCGAATATTGACGCTCTCAATCAGTTTCGTTTCAAGAAAAAGATTGAAGCTCAAAACGGCGAGAACGGCAAAACTCAGTTTGATGACGGGAAAAGCGGTAAAGATTTGATTATTAAGATTCCGGTTGGCACGGTTGCAACCGATTTAATTACGGGCAAAAGCGTCGAGATTATTAATATCGGCGAACGGGTGCTTATGGCCTTGGGCGGGAAGGGCGGCAAGGGTAATTTAAATTTCCGTTCATCGACCAATACGACGCCCCTGCAGTACGGCAAGGGTTTGCCCGGAGAAGAGCGCGAATTGAGGCTTGAACTCAAGCTGATTGCCGATGTGGGTCTTATCGGTTTGCCCAATGTCGGCAAATCAAGTTTATTGAACACTTTAACTAACGCTAAAAGCAAAATTGCCAATTATCCCTTCACCACGTTAAATCCTAATTTAGGTGTTTATTATGAATTGATTTTAGCCGACATTCCCGGCTTGATCGAAGGAGCTTCTTCGGGCAGGGGACTAGGCATCAAGTTTTTGCGCCACGTTGAGCGGACAAAAACTCTTTTCCATCTTATTTCTGCAGAATCACAAGATCCGGTTCAAGATTATCAGGTTATCAGAAGAGAACTTGGCGCTTACAATAAAGAATTGCTGCAAAAGCAAGAATATGTTTTTTTATGCAAGAGCGATCTTGCCGACAAAACGCAAATTAATGAAAAACTCGGCCAGTTAAAAAAAATAGGAGTTAAAGCCGTACCGATTTCCATCATCGACGACGAAAGCATGAAACTCACCGAAGCGATTTTGCGCAAGCTTATCAAGCAGAAGTTAGGCGCGTAAGAGCGGTTCTTTAATAAAATAAAGGAGGTGTGAAATAAAGAAGCCTAGGGTAAAAAAGAAGAAAAGCAATCCCAGGCAGCATAATAACAAGCATCACATTATTCCGGAAAGCAGGCTTAACGGCAAAAAGGTTATTTTGCCCGTTGCGAATCATAATTTTTACCATATGCTTTTTTCCAATATGACACCGCCGGAAATTGTTGAGTGGCTCAATAGGGAATTTTGGGGTGGCGAATACGAAGTTACCATCAGGGAAAGATCAGGATCGTCAGCAATCGGGGCTTCTTTATAACGGTAAAAGAAAAAAGCGGGGAGTTTTACCTTCCCGCTTTTGTTTTTGTTCATTTATTTTGCTTTGACGATGAAGTGCTCTGACATGTAGTTCAACGGTTTTTTAGCCAGATGGAATTTCTGTGATAATAATCCCAGGACCCTGTCTAAGTCATTGGTTCGGGCAATTTCGTGCTTGGCGGCCAGTCCGTAGAATTCCTGACCGAGCATCTCATAGTCTCCCATAGTTCTCGTCAGCTCGCCTCTGACGGGAATTTTTTTATTGAAGAAAAGGTAGTAGTAGTCGTACATGACGTACTCCGGGAATACACCCAGAGTGAACAGGCAAATGTCGGCAATTCTTTTACAGACTTCAAAATGCTGATCGCCGACGGTTTCGTTGCCCAACTTAAGTAGGTTCTCGATATCAATGTCGGCAGCAGTTTGTCTTTGGTGGGAAACAAAGGATACGAGCAACCCGATAAGGTAATCCAAGACTCCATCTTTATCGAGAAGCTCCAGGGTTTCTTTCGTGTCGAATACCGGGATCTTTTGGGAAAAGGTTCTCTCGACCGTGTAGACGTTTTCTCTCATTTCTTTGACGGAACGCCTCAAAAGAACTTCAAAAAGAAGGACGGGCGATATCCCCACGACCAATTGACGATTTTGAGCGATGCGTTCGAAGACCAGGTCGTTGCCCAGAATCTTTGTTCTGAAGCGCCTGTCTTCGCGAATCGCCGTCCCGATCCTTTTTTTATTCCGGGCATTAGGGGAAACTGTTTCCACTAAGAAATCCAGATCGCGGGCGCTAAGATCCGCTGTGCATTTTTTTACGGCCATTTTTTCTCCTCCAGCTTTTTATTTTTTCGTGGCTAAAAACCGGTTCAGGGCGTTGATGTAGGCTTTGGCGCTGGCGACAATAATATCTGTATCCATGCCGCGGCCTGTGTAAAAAACGCCGTTGCTTTCTATCTTGATTAAGACTTCGCCGATCGCGTCAATGCCTTCAGTGATTGACTTCACCGTAAATTCAGTCAAAAGGTTGGGAATGTTCAGCGTCGTATTAATCGCCTTATACACTGCGTCCACCGGACCCGTACCAAGGGCTGATCCTTCCAGAATTTTTCCGTCAGGCCCGATGATTCTGATGCCGGCCATGGGAATGCCCCGGTCGCCGCACGACACCTGAAGCCGGTCAAGATGATATATTTCAGAAACAATCGCTTGTTTCTGGATCACCAGCGATAAGATATCGGCGTCGGTAATCTCTTTCTTTTTGTCCGCCAATTTTTTAAAATCGGCGAAAAGCGATTCTAAAAGAGTTTCATTCAGATGATAACCCAGTTCAATCAGGCGTTCTCTAAAGGCGTGGCGGCCGCTCGTTTTCCCCAGGACCATATCGCTGGAAGGGGCGCCGACAGATGACGGTTTGATTATTTGGAAAGTTTCCTCGTTCTTCAGCATGCCGTCAACGTGCAGGCCCGATGAGTGGCGGAAAGCGTTAGCGCCGATAATCGCCTTGTTGGATTGGACCGCAAAACCGGTCAAATAACTTACCAAGCGGCTCGTTCCGTAAAACTGGGTGGTGTTGATGCCGGTTGCTAAGCCAAAATAATCCTGCCGCGTTTTAATTGCCATCACTATCTCTTCCAGAGCGGCATTGCCGGCTCTTTCTCCGATGCCGTTAATCGTTCCTTCCACTTGCCGGGCACCGTATTTGATGCCCGCCAAGCTGTTGGCGACAGCCAGTCCCAAGTCGTCGTGACAATGGACGCTGACCACAGTATCGCCAAGATTGAGCACGTTTTGGAAAACCTCCTCAATCAGCTTGCCGAACTGTTCGGGCATGGCCCAGCCCACGGTGTCGGGGATATTTACGGTGGTCGCTCCGGCATCAATAACCGCTTTAAGCAACTGATAGACATAATATTTGTCGGTGCGGCTGGCATCCATCGCCGAAAATTCAATATTAGCGCAATATTTTTTGGCATGGGCCACTGCTTCTGTTGCCATTTGGAGGATTTCTCCCCGGCTTTTTTTCAACTGATAAAACAGATGGATGTCCGAAGATGAAATCACGATATGGATGCGCGGATTCGCCGCTTTTTTGACGGCTTCCCAGCTTTCGTCGATCGCTTTGAAATTAGCGTGCGTCAGCACGCAGATTGACGGCAGCCGCACCTTTTGAGCAATCATTCTGACGGCTTCAAAATCGCCGGGCGAAGTAACCGGAAAGCCCGCCTCAATTACGTCAACTTGCAGTTTTTCCAGTTGCCGGGCGATTTCTAATTTTTCCTGGACGTTGAGCGAGCCGCCGGCCGCCTGTTCGCCGTCTCTGAGAGTCGTGTCGAAAATAATCACTTTTTCCAAATCAGTTTTTTACCTCCTTATTCTGTTTTCAAGTTGCTTTGAGATAGCTCATTTTATCAGATTAAAAATAAAAATCAATAAAACAAAAAGCCCCTCGCTAAGCGGGGGACTGTTTGTTTGAAGCATTCGAGCTCGAATACTTACTAAGAAAGATGCTTAGAAACCAACTTCGTCATCTCGAACATGTTAACAACGCCCTTTCCGCTGAAAACCTTCTTCAGGTTAGCATCGGCGTTGATATTCCTTTTGTTCTTCTTGTCCTGAAGGTCGTTCTTCTTGATGTAAATCCAAAGTTTTTTGACAACTTCGGATCTCGGCATCGGACCTTTGCCGACGACAGCAGCTAAATCTTCGCTGACCTTCATCGGTTTCATGAACGCGGAATTTGATTTTGCCATTGTTTTTTTAAATTATTAATTAACGCGACCTTTTTTAAGACTATACGACAAACTTCGTTCTTTAGTAAAGCATACTATACCCTGAGAACTTTGACAAGCCGTACCCGGTATGGGAAAATGGAAATACACATATGAAAAACACCACTACCAAACATAATACGCCAAGAGATGTCTTTTTGCACCTCTTGAACATCCTTACTTTTTATTTAAGCGTCATCGGTTTTATTACGCTTTACATCCAGTATATCTCGACTCTTTTCCCGGACCCTCTCAATTTTTATTATACGGCAATAGCTAATGCGGTCAGGGTTTCGACTTCGATGTTTGTCGTGGCCGTGCCGGTTTTTATTCTGACTTCCTGGCTTTTGGCAAAAGACCTTAAGATCAATCCCGAGAAGCGGGAGGGGAGACTGCGCAAATGGCTAATTTATTTAACGCTTTTCATCTCGGCAGTCACCATCATCGTCAACCTGATCATCTTCGTTTATAACTTTTTAAGCGGGGAACTGACGATCCAGTTCTTTTTGAAGATTCTGGACGTGCTCTTGGTGGCCTTGGCGGTATTCGGCTATTATATCTGGGAACTGAGAAGAAAGGATGCGAGCACTTCTAAAATACCGAAAATTCTCGCTTGGGCGCTTTCCTTTGTCGTTGTTGCAAGCATCGTTGCCGGGTTTTTCATTATCGGTACGCCCGGAGAACAGAGAGCGAGGCGTTTTGACGAACAAAGAGTGGGCGACCTCCAGTCGTTGCAGGGTCAGATCGTCAATTATTGGATTCAGAAAGAGGCCTTGCCTTCGGGTCTTAATCTTCTTGAAGACAGCATTTCCGGATTTTTCGTGTCCAAAGACCCCGAATCCCAAGCTTCCTACGAATATAATATCTTGAGTCCGCTTTCTTTCGAATTGTGCGCCGAGTTTAAAACCTCAGTTAAGGATTTTAATGTCGCCTACAAGGGTTCAAGAGTTTTCTATTCAGAGCCCATGTATTACGGCTCATCCTTCCAGCAGAATTGGGATCACGCTGCTGAAAGAACGTGCTTCGAAAGGACCATCGATCCGGAACTCTACAAACCCAAGCAAATCCCCACAGCGATTCCTACAATATAGCTTACAATAATACTGCAGCTAAAATGAAAGAGGTTAAACCTCTTTCATTTTTGTTACTTGCTTTTTTAGGGAATAGGCGTATGATGAAAGCAGAGGTTAACTTTTGGGAGCACGTATTATGACCAAAAAACAGCAATTTTTATCAGAACACAACCGATTGGCCTCTTTCGACATGCAAGCGACAGCTTCCATGCTGACTCTTTTTAAAACAGAAAAACCGGCTATTTTTAAAGACAATAACTGGTCCACAGAAAAACTGCGCAGGCCTTTCATTTTCTGGATGACATCCTTGACTCCCAAAGAAAAAGAAGATTTTATCAGGGCCGAGAAAGCGTAATTCATTAATTTAATATTTTCAAACAGTCAGCCCCGTGAAGGGGTTTTGTTGTTTACGAAATCAAATCGAACGTGTAAGATATATATTATGATGAAAAAAACCCAAAAGTTTATTTATTATTTCGGAGGCAAAAAAGCCGAAGGTTCCAAAGACATGAAGGATTTGCTGGGCGGCAAAGGAGCTAATTTGGCGGAGATGATTAATTTGGGCATTCCGGTTCCGCCCGGGTTTACCGTCACCACAAAAGTCTGCAATTATTCTTATCAATATAAGGGCAAATTGCCTCAGGGATTCGATGTTCAGTTCAAAAAGACGGTCGAGAGATTGGAGAAAGAAGCCGGCAAAAAACTGGGCGATGCCAAAGATCCTTTATTGGTGTCGATCAGAAGCGGTTCGAAGTTTTCCATGCCCGGCATGATGGATACGATTTTAAACCTGGGGTTAAACGACGAAATCGTCGAGGGTCTGGCTGTAAAAACAAAAAATCCGAGATTCGCCTTCGACGCTTACCGGAGGTTCATTCAAATGTTCGGCAATATCGTTTTGGCCGTACCCAAAGAAGAATTCGAGCATATTTTAACCAAGAGCAAGGAGGCGCTGGGCGTTAAGTTTGATACCGAGATTCGCGAAGAAGGTTTAAAAAATATCATCGCTCAATACAAAGCTTTAATTAAGCGCAAAACCAATTCTGAAATTCCTCAAGATGTTTTGTGTCAATTGGTTATGGCTCGCGACGCTGTTTTTAAGAGCTGGGGCAATCCGCGGGCTGTTACTTACCGCAGATTAAATAAGATTTCCGAGAGCTTGGGCACGGCCGTTAATGTTCAGGTAATGGTTTTTGGCAATACGGGTGATACCGGCGCCACGGGGGTCGGATTTACGCGCGATCCTTCAACCGGCGAGAAGAAATTTTACGGCGAGTATCTGACCAATGCCCAAGGCGAGGATGTTGTAGCCGGCATTCGCACTCCAAAACAGATTACCAATTTGGCTCAAGAAATGCCCGCTATTTTCAAGCAGCTTTTGACCGCTACGACTCGTTTGGAAAAACACTATCGCGATATCCAGGATTTTGAATTTACCATTGAAAATGGAAAGCTGTTTTTATTGCAGACGAGAACCGGCAAAAGGACCGCGGCCGCCGCCGTCAAAATCGCCGTTGATATGGTGAAAGAAAAATTGATTACTAAAGAAGAGGCTTTGATGCGCATCGATCCCGATCAAATCAATCAATTATTGCATCCTATTATTGATCCTAAGGCAAAAGTTAATGTTATCGCCAAAGGTCTGCCGGCTTCTCCCGGAGCGGCTTCGGGCAAGGTTGTTTTTACGGCCGATAAAGCGGTGCAACTGGCTGATGAAAAATTAATTTTAGTCCGCACGGAAACCTGTCCCGACGATATTCACGGCATGGATGCGGCCCAGGGTATTTTAACGGCCCGGGGCGGCATGACGAGTCACGCCGCGGTCGTGGCTCGCGGCATGGGCAAGTGCTGCATCGCCGGCTGCGAAGAAATAAAAATTAATGAAGCAAAAGGAGAGTTCCGTGTCGGAAATATTATTGTCAAAGAAGGGGATGTAATAACCTTGGACGGCAGCACGGGTCGGGTGATTTTAGGAAAAGTGCCGACCATCGATTCGGCGTTAAGTTCAGAATTCAATTATCTGATGGACATTGTCGATAAAACCAAGAAATTGGGAGTCAGAGCCAACGCCGATATTCCCAGGGACGCCAAAACCGCCAGGAAGTTCGGAGCTCAAGGCATTGGGCTCTGCCGCACCGAACACATGTTTTTTGACGAAGCTCGCCTGCCGATAATGCAAAAAATGATTTTATCGGAAGACGAAGCTTCGCGAAGAAAAGCTTTGCAGGAATTGCTGCCTTTCCAGAAAGAGGATTTTAAGGGCCTGTTCAGCGAAATGGAAGGGCATGCCGTAACAATCAGAATGATTGATCCGCCGTTGCACGAATTTTTGCCGAAAAATGAAATTGAGGCGCAAAAGCTTTCCGAAAAAATCGGCATACCTGCGGCCAAGATTTTAGCCAAGTCAGACGAGCTCCATGAAGTAAATCCTATGCTCGGGCACCGGGGCTGCCGTTTGGGAATCACTTATCCCGAAATCACGGAAATGCAGACAAGGGCTATTATTTCTGCCGCCTGCGAATTGTACAAAGAAAAAAAGATCAGGGTTGTCCCTGAAATCATGATTCCCTTGGTGGGCGATGTAGCTGAATTTAGAAATCAAAAAGAAATCGTCGACAGGGTGGCTATGGAGGTCATGAAACAATACGGAGCCAAAATAATTTATACCGTGGGCACGATGATTGAGGTTCCCAGGGCGGCCATTACCGCCGATAAGATTGCCAAAGAAGCCGAATTCTTTTCTTTCGGCACAAACGACCTGACTCAAATGGGCATGGGATTTTCGCGGGATGATGCCGCCAAATTCACTAAAGTATATCTGGAAAAGAAGATTCTTAAAGCCGATCCGTTCCAAACCTTAGATCAAGAGGGTATTGGGCAACTTATAATTTTGGGGATTAAAAAGGGCAGATCTGTGAAAAAGAATCTGAAAATAGGCATTTGCGGAGAGCACGGCGGCGATCCGGAAAGCGTCAAATTCTGTCATAGAGCCGGCATGGATTATGTCAGCTGTTCGCCCTACCGGGTTTCTATTGCGAAATTTGCCGCCGCTCAAGCGGTCATCGAAGATAAGCTGAAAATCGAATATACTTCCAAATAGCAGACAAACAAATCCCGCCGGGAAATCCGGCGGGGTTTTGTTTTGACAAAATGTTTCAAAAATGGCAAACTGACATGGCGTAAAAGTATTGATCTTTCACATTTTTATATAGAGGAGGTGCCGGAATGGCAGCTGAACAGGAAGTTGTCGTCATTGATTTAGACGGAACCATTACTCGGCATGGTTTTTTCAACCTTAATATACCTCTGCCCTGGTGGTCGTGGTTTTTTTTAAGCCCCTTTTTTTTGGTTGTTTATGTTTTGGCATCAAAGCCCAAAAAAGGAATAGCAGAAAAAATGCGGGCAATGAAGAAACGAGGTTGTCGGTTTGTAATTTTAACGCGCCGGCCACATCAGTTCTTTTGTTTCTGGATTACTAAACGATTGCTGTTATTCCATCGCATACCATTCGATAATCTTTTCTGCGTCGGGTTTGGCAGGGGAGCAAATGAACGGAAGCTGAAAATTATTAAAGAAATAAAGGCAAAGGCGTTTGTTGACAGCGACAAGCACATGGTCGAGTTTATGCAAAAAAACTCGGTTAATGCGGTAATAAGTCTCGAATATCTCGATTATAATTAAGAAAACCCCGTTCGTTAGCTCGGACGGGGTTTTACAATAGGATTTTATTACTGTAGAATTTAAAAATATATGATTTTCTTCACATATTTCAAAAACCTGTTAAATAGCTTCAAGTTCGCCTTTTCGGGCATGAAATTAATCATTAAAGAAGAGTATGCTTTCAGGGTCATGCTTTTAGCGGCGGTTCTGGTGATTGTCGGCATGTTTTATTTTAATCTGCCCGTGATGCAAAAGGCGGTTTTGTTCATCATGATTTTCTTAGTCCTGATTTTAGAGCTGATTAATTCGGTCGTTGAAGAAGTTTTGGATTTTATTCATCCTGGATTCAACGGAAAAGTAAAAATCATCAAAGATATGCTGGCGGGCATGGTGTTGCTCGCTTCTTTAGGCGCGGCCATAATTGGCCTGTTAATCTTCCTGCCGTATTTTTAACAGCTTGACTTTTCGGGAAAATTGATTAAGATAATCTATAGCTCTTTGGACAAAATAGCGTAAGAGGAGGGCAGATAATGACTCTATGGAATGTTTCTCTCAAACAGCGGCAAGTGTTCATCAAGGTGAAAGAGGTTCTTCAAAAAGGGCAGGGATTTAAGATTATTGTTGACAACCGGGGAAAACAGCATCGGCTTTCCGAAGTCGATTTCCCTTCTTTCTATTGGAAGGAAATCGTCGTAGGCTCAACGATTACCTTAACCGTTTCAGAGGTTGTGACGCGTTGGCAAGTCCAGTCGCCGAAGATCGAAAAAAGCATCAAAAAGTTTATCGCTGAAGCGCAAAAAAAGAATTCAGGTCTTTTTTTTCTTTGGATTTGCGAGCACTGCAGAACGACCGGCTGCGTTGAATATGAGGACGGAGACGATTCTCAGATAATCGCCGGACATATCATTTCGGCTCATCGGAAAGAAGCCAAACCGGATTGTTCGCAAGAGGCTATCCGTATCTTTGATCACCGGGGTGAAGAACAGAAAAATTCCGAGCTGTTGTTATCCTGTTGTAAGGTAGCGTAGTTAAAGAAAAGGTCCCAGCCAAATTGCCGGGACCTTTTTGTTTTGACAAAACATCTCAAAAAGAGGATAATTAAAAAAGAAAGGCATTATTAATAATTAACCGTTTAAAAAATATGATGGGTGCAATTTACGTAGTTTTAATCATAGTCTTATTTATCATTTTAATTTCCATCAAGCAGATTACCCAATATCAAAGAGGGTTGAGATTTACTTTCGGCCGATTCTCGGGGCTGATGAATCCCGGATGGCGGCTCGTCTGGCCGATCATCCAGTTTTACAAGAAAGTGGATTTAAGGGTGAAAGCCGTGGACGTGCCTAACCAGGAAGCCATTACCAAAGACAATATTTCGGTTTCGGTCAATGCCGTGATTTATTATCGGATTAAGGAGGCCGATAAGGCGGTTTTGGAAGTGGAGGACTTTTTCTACGCCATTTCGCAATTGGCCCAAACAACCATGAGAAATGCCGTGGGCCAAGTGGACTTGGACGAGCTGCTTTCCGCCAGAGACAGGGTTTCAGAAAATATCAGAGCCATTATCGACAAAGCCAGCGATCCGTGGGGGATTGCGGTAATTAACGTGGAGCTCAAAGACATCACTTTGCCCGAAGAAATGAAACGCGTCATCGGCAAGCAGGCCGAAGCCGAAAGAGAAAAAAGAGCCATTATCATCAAGGCCGAAGGCGAAGTGATTGCCGCCGCCAACATGGCTAAGGCCGCCAATACCTTGTCGGAGTCCAGTGGCGCTCTCCATTTGCGGACATTGCAGTCAATCAATGACATCAGCTCGGACCAGTCAAACACCATTGTTTTTGCCGTTCCATTGGAAATTCTCAGGGCCTTTGAAGGATTCGGTAAAAAATCGCTTAAAGACGAAGAGAAGAAATAAATACGAATCTGAAAGGAAAAACTCCGGGTTTTCACTCGGAGTTTTTTTGTTACTTAAGAGGGCGTTTTTAAGCGGGTACGGTATTCAGAATGGGAGCAGGGTTTACAACTTCTTTTGGATTTTCGGCCTGAATCGGTTTTTGTTCGAGCTCGAAACGGATTCTCGTATCAAGGCAATGATCGGATTGGACGGGAGCAGCGTTGTTTATGGTTGCTTTTTGCCAGTTTCTGGGTGCCGGGGTGGTGCGGCTGAAAAGAATGACTTCTTCCATTAGCTGTCCGCCGCATTCGCACGTTATCCTGCGGCAATTCATCGGATAGATGTTTCCGCAGTTTTCCTGACAGGCGAGTCCGTGAAGATAGTGTTGCAATTTGCCCTCCTTTTTCTATTTTTACCGTTTCAATGTGCTACATGAGCTTAAGTATATTTCAGGCAGGGTAAATGTCAACCCCTGCGGATAAATGGACAAAATGTCCAAAAAAGAGGATAATTAAAACAGCATGCAAAGCGATAGCGATTTCGAAAAATTAGTCAAAGAAGCCTTATCGGCTCTGCCCAAGCGTATCCTGGAAAGAATGGACAACGTGGCTATTGTCATTGAAAAAAGGCCCACAAGGAGCCAGTTTCTCGGTCTTTATCAGGGAGTTCCTCAAAATGCTTGGGGCAGATCCTTCGGAATGAGATTGCCCGATAAGATCACCATTTTTCAGGAATCTTTGGAAAGAGCAGCCTCTTCTGAAAAAGAATTAAAAGAAATCGTCAGAGACACTGTTTGGCACGAAATTGCCCATCACTTCGGTTTTGATGAGAGAAAAGTCAGGGAACTCGAAGCCAAATGGCGCAAAAAGAGAATAAAATAAAAGACCGTCTCTCGCTGGGCGGTTTTTTGTTTTGACAAAGGTTTAAATGAAAGAGGGTAAACCTCTTTCATTTTAAGAGTTGACGGCGGATGTGCTTGACCGCCTCAGGCGATTTATGTAAGGTAAATTAGCTATTTAAAAAGGAGGTGTTGTTATGCAGGGAATCGAACGGGCATACTCTGATGTATGTATCAATGCGCTTGTGGGGGCATGGAGCGAGCTGATGGAGGCGACCGGAACGGAAGCTCTCCGCAAGGGACGCTATGGTAAGGGCGATACGCTCGGCTTGGACGCTATCACTGAGATTACTATCAAAGGACGGCTGGAAGAATTTGATCAGCATGCCATTCTGATAACCGAAGAGCTTGATAATCAGGCTCACCGGCGCTGGCCGACCGATTCAATCCCGGAGAGACAACCGATTATGTTTTTTTGTGATCCGACGGACCGTTCGTTTTCGCTCGAGGAGTTTTTGAAGCGTATTTCCGAGCAAAATCCGACAGATAAGGTTGGCAACCTCATGGCAAGCTGCAAAGCCGAAGAAATATGGGAAAAAATGTTTAAGGCGCCGGTTAGTATTACCGGTGCGGCCGGCGCCATTGCGTGCGTACGGAAAGGAGAAATTGTTTTTTCCGTAATTCTTAATTATATTACCGGCATCATTTATGTGGCAACCGAGATTGATGTGTTTTGGTATCAGCTTAACAATTTCTCTGATCCTGTAAATGAAGAGGTTACTTTAGCTAAAATTCTCAAGAAAGGGAAGAAACTGGTTTTCCCGGGCGTGCGTGAGTGCGGCTATTCGCCGGATGATTGTAAACGGTTTGTGACATTTCTGGGCAAACCGGGATATAAGGAAAATTTTGATGACAGTTTGCTGTTTACCGAGGAGTCCGGCGCGTTTTTGCATTATTCGGAGCCTCCCGGACCGTCGCGTGTGCTTTATCTTTCCGAGCTTCAGAACAAACATGGTCCCATCGGATTTATCCTGGATAACGGTGAAAAGATCGGCGAATGGATGCCCTGGCTTGCGTTTGTAAAATACGCGCGGAATGGCAACGGCGGTCATGCGTTACGGGCTTATGAAATTCCACTTGAGCGTCCTTGGACCAAGAACGGAGTGCTGATGTCCACTTCTCCGGCTTATAGCATTTTTTGCGATACCGGAGATAAAATGTATCTTGACATCAGCCGCTTGCGTAATTTTGAACGCCCGAGCCAATTCCGTTGTATGATGGTGGTGGTTCCATATAATAATGAACGGATTATTCACATCCTTGAGCAACAGCGGTACCGCGAGATAACCCATTCGTTCTAAGAAACGAAAGAAAGGAAAGGAAGTTATTGTCAAAGGTTATGGCTGGGAAGTTGAGCCAAACGTGGAAATCCGCATCGATATAGAAACCGGTGCACAAAGAGGGAAGCGATAAGCGCATTTAGAAAGCCGTTCTGGTAAATCAGACGGCTTTTTGTTTTGATAGAGGTTTAACCTCTTTCATTTGGAGGCTTGCCCTGAGAGCCACGAAGGGTTAAAGTGAAAGAAGATATGAAAAATATCGTTAAATTTATTGTCAGTATTTTGATCTGCCAGGCCACCGGAGTTCTGGGTTCTTTTTTCACCGCGCCGGCCATAAATACCTGGTATGCTTTTTTAGCTAAGTCTTCGTTCAATCCGCCTGATTTTGTTTTTGCGCCGGTCTGGACTTTGTTATTCTTATTAATGGGTATTGCTTTATATTTGGTCTGGTCGAAGAACTGGCATATTGAAGTTAAAGCTGAGACTGCTAATCAAAAGACATGGAACCCGATTTCAAGGAAACTTTACACGGGCACTTGGCGCGAAGAAAATGCGGTGGCTATTTTTTCTCTTCAGCTGGGTTTGAATATTTTATGGTCGATCATCTTTTTCGGCCTGAAAGCTCCGGGTTTCGCCTTCTTTGAAATTCTCATGCTCTGGTTCGCTATTTTATATACGATTGTCAATTTCTACCGCATCTCCAAGGCCTCAAGTTTTCTCTTGCTGCCTTATCTTCTCTGGGTCAGTTTCGCCGCAGTTTTAAACTTCGCCATTTGGAGATTAAATAGTTAATTTAAGACTCACACGAGACGGGTCGTCTAAAAGGTTATAAAGTGGTTATTTTGCATAGTTTCGTTCAATACTTGCATAGTTTACATAGTTTGCTATAATACATCCATGGAAGAAGAATTATTAACCATAAGAGAGGCAGCCCAATTTCTTGGTGTTTCTATCGATACATTGCGGCGCTGGGATAAAAGCGGTAAATTGGTTGCCCTTAAGAAGGCGGGTGGCACGCACAGGCATTATTCAAAAAGGGACTTGGAGATATTTTCTAGCGATTTATCAAAAATGGCGAATGATTGGGCGGTTTTTGGCGGAGAAATACCGCAGGATTTTTATTGTTCAAACAGCGCAATTTTCCAAACAAGGTTAACCAAGATGCAGGATATGCTTATGAATTACGAAAAGACAAATAAGATTTTTTCTATTATTGTTGCGGTTGCGGGCGAAATCGGCAATAATTCATACGATCACAACCTTGGGAATTGGCCTGATGCACCCGGAATATTTTTTGGTTATGATATCCATAAGGGGATTATTGTTCTTGCCGACAGGGGATTGGGCGTTTTGAAAACCTTGAGCAGAATAAAACCGGAGCTTATAAACCACGAAGACGCTCTTCGGACTGCTTTTACCGAAATAATTTCCGGCCGGTCTCCCGAAGAACGGGGTAATGGGTTGAAATTCGTCCGTGAAGTTATTTCAAAAAATCCAGTCGATTTATTATTCCGAAGCGGTGATGCCGAACTTAATTTAAAGGGCGATAGCGAAGATTTAAACATCACTAAGTCAAAAATGGCTATCCGGGGCTGTTTGGCGATAATCAAATTTTAATTGTAAACACTATGATAATCGAGCTAAAAAAATTTGGGACAACATTGATTTCGAGACAAACGGGCAAAGAGGCGTTTGCCGCTTTTCAGCCGACATTGCAAGACATTAAACCCAAAGAAAACCTTGAAATTAATTTTGAAGGCGTTTTAACGTTTTCTCCTTCTTGGGGAGATGAGTTTTTAACCCCGCTCGCCAAAAAATTTGGCAGTCGGCTTATTTTGGTTGCTACAGGTAATCTTTCGGTGAAAGCAACGCTGGAAACATTAGAAAAAATTAGCGGCGTAAAATTTATAATCAAATAGTTAATCATAAAAACATGACTCAACTCAAACAAGTTTATCGATGCAACATTTGCGGCAATATCGTCGAAGTTTTGCATGCGGGTCAAGGCGAGCTTGTTTGCTGTGGCAAACCCATGGAATTGCTTCAAGAGAAGACTCAGGATTTAGGTCACGAAAAGCACGTGCCGGTCGTTGAGAAAACAGAGCAGGGGATTTTAGTCAAAGTGGGATCTGTCCCGCATCCCATGGAAATAACCCATTATATTGAATGGATAGAGATTATCGCTGACGGCGAATCTTACCGTAAATTCCTGAAACCCGACGACAAACCGGAAGCGTTGTTTGGAGAAGCTTATCCCGGGCCGATTCGAATGATCACGGCCCGCGCATATTGCAACATCCACGGCTTGTGGAAGGGGTAAAAAGGGAGCCGCTCTCGTAGGGCGGTTTTTCTTTTGACAAAATAGTCATACAAGGTATATCGTGGATGAATATATGACAAAAGATCAATTAGAGAAGCATAAAAAAGCGGCTCAAAAGCTGTGGTTGGTCAACCAGAAGACTTTTCGCTTCATAAAAAAGAATATTGGTAAAGCGTCAGAATATGATGTTAATAGATTCATTCTTTCTGAGTTTAAAAAACAGGGGATGGTTGCTGATAAAAAGCATCTATGCCAGATAGTGGCGGCAGGTGAGAATACGGATAAGGTGCATTATTTTCCTTTA
Source organism: Candidatus Nealsoniibacteriota bacterium (assembly GCA_043813805.1). GTDB lineage: Bacteria > Patescibacteriota > Minisyncoccia > Minisyncoccales > MHMH01 > 2-02-FULL-43-13. Next base: position 30,113 of record JBDRKR010000010.1, read on the forward strand.
AAAAATAAGTCAAAAATCATACAACGGAATAGTCTGATATTAATAGATACTTGGGCTAGGCTTAAAGAAAAAGATTCTCCCTTCGCCGATATCACGTGGATGGCTTATTCCGGGAAAAGCGTGCCCAAAGATATTCAGAGAGTCTTTGATAAGGTTATTAGGGCGAGAGATATTACGCTGGATTACCTGAGAAAGAGCGTAAGAAGGGGGAAGTTTCCCAAAACAAAAGAAATAGACAAAGTAGCCAGGAAATATTTTAAAAAATTCAATTTAGAGAAAAATTTCCTCCATGGGACCGGTCACAGTCTGGGGATCAAAGAGTGCCATGGTCGGTATTTCCGCTTCGGGGAAAAAAGTGGGGCTAGATTGAAGCCGAATATACCTTTTACCATTGAACCCGGGCTTTATCTTAAGGATAAGTTCGGCGTTAGAAGTGAAATCAACTGTTACGTGGATGATAACCGCAAATTGATTGTAACTACGGAAATCCAGAATAAAATAATCAAAATTTAATCTGAAGCTTAAAAGTCGCCCAAAAGGCCCCTCCTTCGTCAAGACTTCGGCAGACAGGGGTTTTTTGGTCCGCCTTCGCTTGCGAGCTATGGCGAGACAAAGTAGAATAAATTAATGAAAACAATAGGGCTTATCGGGGGGATGAGTTGGAGGTCTTCCCAGGAATATTACAGAATTATAAACGAAGTCATTCAAAATAAATTAGGAGGCTGGCATTCAGCTAAAATTTTAATGTACTCCGTTGATTTTAATGAAATAGACTTAGAACACCATACGAAAGATTGGAAAAAATCTGAAAATATTTTAATTGACGCAGCTAAGAGTGTAGAAAAAGGAGGGGCAGATTTTATTGTTATCTGCGCCAATACGGCTCATGTATTGGCCGATACAATCCAGAAAAGCGTAAAGATTCCCGTCTTGCATATCGCAGATGCCACAGCGGAAAGAATCAAGTCTGAAAAAATTATAAATGTCGGGCTTTTGGGAACAAGAATCACGACGGAAGAAGGTTTTTATAAAAAAAGATTAGAGATAAAATATGGACTTAATGTTATTATTCCGCAAGAAAAGGAAAGAGAAATTGTGGGCAAAGAAATTAATAATCTATGCCTCGGTAAAACAACTCCCCAATCAAAACAACGGCTTATAAAAATTATAAACAATTTGGTTAAAAATGGAGCCGAGGCTGTAATTCTAGGATGTACAGAACTTTCTTTAGTGTTGCGACAAAAAGATGTAAAAATTCCTTTGTTCGATACTACGAGAATCCATGCTGAAACTGCCGCAGAGCACTCTTTAAGTTAAAATGATTGAGGTCGAACTTCGGACAACATTGCCCAAAAGGCCTCGCCCGTGGCTATGGCCGAGGGCGATTTTTTGTTTACACTGAACTTGTTGAAGTGGTAGGATACAAACATGACATTATCATTGGCCGGCATTATTGGATTTTTAACGGTAACCATTGCCATACTTGTTAAGGTGATAGGATTGCCTGATCAGGCAAGAAAGAATTATCTTCGTAAATCTACCGAAGGTATTTCAACTATATTTTTTGTTCTGGCTTTAATTTCTTACTTATTGTGGACCGTTCATGGGATAATAGAAAAGGACACGGTTCTTATTATTGGACAAGGAGTAGGAATAATTACAACAGGCATTATTGTTTTTCAGATTATTAAATATAGGAATGGAGGAAAAAGGGGTTAGGCACCTTTTAATTAAGTAAAAAGTCGAATCCTTCGATAAGACTCGGGGTAGGGAATTAATTGAGAAATAAGAACCTCGTCCTATGGCAAGAACCTTGTTTCTTCACTACGCTCAGAAATAAAATATGAAATTCGCATTTATTTTCCACGGTTCTAATGGAAGCAAGGATGCTCATTGGTATCCCTGGCTCAAAGAGGAGCTGGAAAAGAGGGAATTGCAAGTATTTTTACCGCAATTTCCCGTTGAAGAAAATCAGACCCTTCAGAACTGGTTTGACGCTCTAAGGCCGATGAAAGAACATCTTGGCGACTCCATCCTTATCGGACATAGTCTTGGGGTTCCTTTTATTCTAAATATATTAAATCAATGGGATGTAAAAGTCAGGGCCGCTTTTCTGGTGGCAGGTTTTTCGGGGCATTTGGAGGCAGAAGGAGAATTAAATCTTGATGATTTTGCCGAAAGGGAGTTTGATTGGAACAAAATTAAACAAAATTGTAAGTATTTTTGTGTGATACATTCAGATGACGATCCATACGTTCCCTTAAAAAAAGCAGAAGAACTGGCAAGCAATTTGGGCGCAGAAGTAACCGTAGTAAGGGGAGGAAAGCATTTTCAGGCCCAATCTGGATTCAAAAAATTCAACTCACTTTTAGAAAAAATTGAAGAAAAGGTGTCAGGAACCTTTTAGCTAAACAAAAAGTTGAACTTTAGGGTCGTTGAGGACGATCCTCAACCTAATTTATAAGTTAAATTATTCGGAGCAGAGCCTCAATCATATGAAATTATGCAGTGCGTGTTTATTAGGAGTAAAGTGCCGTTACGACGGTCAGAGCTTGTTGAACGAAAAGATTTTTGAATTGTCAAAAAAAGATAAGTTATTGCCGGTTTGCCCGGAAGTGCTGGGCGGTCTGCCGGTGCCGAGAGAAGAAGCCCAAATAAAAAACGGCAGAGTGATAACGAAATCTGGCGAAGATATCACCTCGTTTTTTGAAAAAGGAGCGAGCGAGGTTTTAAAGATAGCTAAGTCGTTTGATATTAAAGAGGCAATTTTGAAGCAGAGAAGTCCGTCTTGCGGCTGCGGCCAGATTTACGACGGCACTTTTTCGGGAAAAACGATCAAGGGCGACGGGGTTACTACCGCTTTATTGAAAAAGAACGGCATCAAGGTAATCAGCGAAGAAGAGAGTGTCGTAATTGACGTCGGACGTCAATTATTGGACGGCGGATGTCGGGATATCCGATTTCCAAAATAATATCGCCGAAGAGGCGGTTTTTATTTGCTTGACAAATTAGTAATAATATGCTATAATTTAAGCAGAAAAAGAAGGAAAAGGAGTTATAAGAATGTTGGATAGTAAGGCAAAAAAGGCTATCGAAGACCTCGTTACTTCGACAGGAAGACAGGTAGGCAAGATTAACGAGGACAAGGAAGCTCTTAATGGTATCGTCAGAGTTTCCGGGAATCCAGAGAACATCGACGGTCTGAGAAGGGCCATTCTGAAGATGGCCGAGGCAGAAGAGGCGTTAAGGGCTGCCGAATCTCGCCTTAATAATCTTCTGTAAAGATGCGGGGAGCTTCAGCAATTTTTGCTGAAACTCCCCTCCATGCTTCAGCTCACAAAGTTTGCGGGTTGAAAAATGGAAGAAAAAAATAGGAGAGGTAAATGTATCACGGAAGTGGGAAAAGATTTTCCAAATTGATCAGACAGAAGGCCCATGCTGTTCCCGAAGCTCCGGAAAACGAAAAGCTGAATATGATCTATCTCACTCCCGATTACAGTTTTGCCCTGGCTATGGCGGCAAGACCAATGGGATTCAGTGGGGTAGATCATAAAAGGCGAATAGTTCATTATAATTTAGATAATTTTGAGCCGGAAAAAGAGGTATACGTTTATGTCATAGATATCTCAAAAATTCCGGAAGACAAGATTATCAAGATTGATGAGCTACAAGTCGCTGTAGACATAGACGAGATTGTGCCAGTCGAAGTTCAAAAACACAAAGCTGGTGAAGTTTCTCAATACTACAGCATCCAAGGAGGGGAATGGTGATCTTCCTATCGGAAGAAATCTTTTTCCCTTCTCTCCGCAAGATTGATTTTCAAAGGAAGATCAATGCTGCGGGGACATTTAAAAAATAAAATAAGGAGAGAAAAGAGAAAGACAAATGGAAATCAGCAAAATGGTAGTAAGGGGTGACAGGATAATTGTAACCGGCGAAAAGGCAGAACTCAATCATGTTCTCAGGTGCGCAGGATTGGAGCTGACCAAGCTCGAGCCGATGAAGGGTCTCGAGAGAGGAACTGATGGAGTAATTTGGGATGGAGACGGGTTAACTATTGCCGGGAAGGAAAACGTCCATAGCTTCATTGATGCCATGATGGATTACGCGAAACGGGACGAGAAGTTTTGGGCGGAAGCTTACGTAAGCGGTTCTTAGATCTGAAAGAAACATAAGGAGGAAAAGGCGATGGTAGTCAGGAAATTCTGGCAGGAAGAAATCGAGGACAAGGAGTATGAGAAATTGATCGTTTTTTATAATGTCGAGGCTCTGGATCGTCTTCATGTTGATCCGCCCTTAGACAATTTGCTAATTCAGAAGATAACAACGATCGAAAAAGTAGAAGAAAGGAATAGCGAGTTTCCGGATTATGCAAACATACTTGAGGTTTCTTCTACAGTAATTCTTATCAAAAGGACCTGCAGTCTTTGCTCTTGGAAGTTAGCTTGCGAAATATTGGAAGTACTGAGGTCGGAGAGTGATGTGGATACGGACATCCCTTTCAAATACTCTCTCGCTACAGGGAGCTACAAATTGGACAAGCAACCTTTTGTCTGGAGATACGAAAAGATAAAAGGTTAGAGCCAGTGACAAATCAAGTCTGTAAGAATAATCTTACGGGCGAAGCTAGGAGAAACCTCCTAGTCTTTTTTTTATTTCTATTTATGTATTTTTGTCCTAGAGTGAATCGCCATTTGGGCGATTTTTTGTTTACACTGAACTGTTGAAGTGGTAAAATAAGGTAATAATCAAAATTTAGCCAAATAATATGGAAGAAAAAATTAATATCCAAAAAGCATTTCTCAGAACCCCATTATTAATTGCTATTATATTTTTTGCTGTAGTAATTGCGGGAGTCGGTTATGGCATTTTTGATTATCAAAAACTCTCCGGGATAATAGAAGAGGCAGAACGATTGGCCGGTGAAGAAAAATACGATGAGGCAATAGAGAAATTGGAATTCGCCCAGCAAAAATGGATTGTCAAAAATTTATCCGTAAAAAGCGAAGAAATAGAGAGAAGCAAGCAATTAATCGAAAGTCAGAGAAATTATAATGAGGGGATTAAAAAAATCAAAACAAGGGATTGGAATGAGGCCAAAGAATTATTATTAAGTGTTGCTGAAGAATCTCCCTATTATTTAGACACTAAAAACAAGATAGAGATTTTAGAAGAAGTGCTTGATTGCAAATACAGGAAAGGAGAATATAAAATGCGAGTTTTTGACTCCCAAGGAAGAGTTACCGGGATCGTCGACGGGGAAGTCAAAGAAGAAATTCCTTATTCGGTATACGATGAAGAAACCAAACAAGTATTAATTTTTGACCCCAACGATTCTTACACATACGATTTCTCTGCTGTAAAAGCGGGAAATTATCAATTTATTCTTACTGCTACTAGGGGAGGGGAAACCACAAGCTTTCATCTTGAGAATATTCCTATTTTATCTGGCGCTACTCATCGGATTCAAGTTGACGAAAAAGCGGTGGCAGAGGGGAAAATGGGTGCTGTTCTTCTAATGGACGACGATGGGGACGGAGAGTTTGAAGAAGAAATTACTTTTAGTAAGGAACTTACCTGCGAGGGTTTTATTATTCGGACAAAAATGCCTGAAATAGAGTTGGAAACGCCGGAAGAAGTTAATGTGGCCAAGGGATATATGCAGCTAGCAGAAGAAGAGCTTATAGAAGCTAAAAAGTTTTTAGAAGAAGATAAAACTTTTGAAGCATCGAAACTCATTGCCCAAGCCATAAAAGACGCAAAAATAGCAGCCGATTCAGATCCCGATAATCCAGAAATGTGGTTTCGGCTAGGAAATATTTATTGCGAAGTAAGGGGTACGGCGCAAGGAGCAGAAGAGTGGTGTTTAAGATACTATCAAAAAGCCCTAGAATTAGATCCAGATAACCAGCTTTATTATCAGAAAGTAGAAGAACTTACAAAATAAATTAAAGTAATTATATTTGAAATAAGATACTAATGTTTCATTTTGTGCAATGTCAGACAAGATTATAGTGATGACCTTATGTCGCATAAGCGCCATGCTTGGTATAAAAAGCGATAAATAACTAAAACTTAGGCCGGGGGTAAAATGAAAGAGGCTAAACCTCTTTCAGCGCGATTGAGGTTTAGCCTCATTAAACATCGCCCAAAAGGCGATATTTTGGTAGGATAAAAACATGAAGAAGATAATTTATATAGTTTTATTTATGATTATTATAGCTGCCGGCGCAGCGGTTTGGTGGGTTGGGACAAACAAAGCGCCGGCAGAACAGGTTTCCTGCACCTTGGAAGCTAAGCTTTGTCCTGATGGATCGGCTGTTGGCCGTACCGGGCAAAATTGCGAGTTTACAGCCTGTCCGGAGGTAAAGACGGGCGTATTAACGGGAAGGGTGACAATCGGGCCCTTGTGCCCGGTAGAGCGCATACCCCCGGACCCCAGATGTCAGCCGACTGAAGCTACGTATAAGGCCTGGCAGATAGCTGTTTATACTGCTGACAAGACAACAAAACTTGCCCAAATTGAGCCTAATTTGGACGGAAGCTACGAAGTCGGGCTGCCGGCGGGTGAATATCTGATTGATTTTGAAGAGAAGCACGCTTTTGCCTGGAGTTTGCCCAAAACCGTCACTATTACAAAAGACGAGACCGCGGTCTTGAATATTGATATTGATACCGGGATAAGGTAATCATTTGTTTAACCTTTAGCGTTAAATACTATGGAAAATGATATAATTTAGTAATGGCAAATATTCAACACTACATTTTTATAGATGAGTCGGGCGATCCGGGAAAACCATTTGAGATTGATGCCGACGGAAATAAGATTCCAACGGGATCAAGTTTATTTTACATACTCACTGCAATCTATCTTGATTCGGCAAAGTTATTCGCGTTAGAAAACGAGATTATGGAGATACGCCATAAATACGGATTCAGAAGTGAGGTAAAATCTACTATTATTCCGCTTAAGATGTATAAAGATTTACTTGAGATTATAAATAAAATCGGAGTACCTATTTATTATCGGCTTATAGATAAGAAAACATATAAGGGTAAATTTGCCGTATCCGGACATACGAAACTTCATAATATTTTTGACGATTATAATTTATCCAAGCTTGTTTTGTTTACTACTAAAAAACAAAATCTCTTAGGAGTGGAGGTTGTGATTGATCGTGCGGACAGAAGGATGTTTAATAACGATTATTTTAGTAGTTTTGATAATTACCTATTTGAACGGGTAAATACAAAAACTATTCAGCGCATAAAGCATGTTACTCATGTGAATTCAGAATACGTGAATGCAATGCAGTTATCTGACCTTGTGGGCGGCGCAATTAAGGATTATTTTACCGGTAAAAATAAGGATTTAAAGAAGATAATTGATAAAAAGTACCTGTACAAAATATGGTAAAAAACCAAAAGAGCGGGCCCTAGACCTAGGACACGCTCTTTTGGTACAAACTATGGTGTATGACCCTAAGGTTTATATAATGAAACCGAAAGACAATTTAAGTATAACAGACCAAAGGGTGTTGTCAAGATATTAAAAATGACTCAAGCTCAGGCTCTCAAAATTCTAAAATCGGGCCGCAATGTATTTTTAACCGGTTCGGCAGGAACCGGTAAGACTTTTTTATTGAATAAATTTATCTCGTATTTAAAAAAGAAGAAGATCAGTATCGGAGTTACCGCTTCCACCGGGATTGCCGCAACCCACATCGACGGAAGAACGATTCATTCGTGGTCCGGGATGGGGATAAAAGACAAGCTCACGGATAGGGAAATCGAGCAGCTTCTGAGAAAAGATAAGTTGCAAACCAGGATAAAAGAAGCCCGGATTTTAATCGTTGATGAAATATCAATGCTGGATGCTTCGAGGCTCGATTTGCTCGACAGTATCTGCAAATTAGCCAAAGAGTCGTTGTCACCGTTCGGCGGAATACAAATTATTATGTGCGGAGATTTCTTCCAGCTTCCTCCCGTTGATTCAAAAAATGAAAACAAAGCTTTCGCCTACGAATCTTCGGCTTGGAAGAATTCCGATATTAAAACATGCTATCTTGATAGACAATACAGGCAAAACGACCGGGGATTCATAGGTATTTTGAATAATATAAGGAATAATCAGGCGGGCGAAGACACCCTGATGAAATTAAAGGCGAGACTGCATCAATCTATTAAACTTAAAACGATCAACCCGATCAAGCTTTATACTCATAATATTGACGTAGATGCAATGAACAATTACGAATTATCAAAAATTCCGGGTGAGGAGTTTAACTACGAAATGATGAGTCATGGCCCCAAAGAGCTGGTTAAGGTTTTAAAGAAAAATTGTCTGGCGCCGGAACACTTCACTTTGAAGGTCGGAGCCATGGTCATCTTTGTTAAAAATAATTTTAACCAGGGTTATGTTAACGGGACCCTGGGCAAGGTAATCGGTTTCGATAAGTTTGACTTTCCTATCGTTGAAACAGAGTCCGGAGACGAAATTACGGTTACCACCACCAGCTGGAACATTGAAGAAGACAGGCAAATCGTCGCCAGCATCAGCCAGGTGCCATTACGGCTGGCCTGGGCGATAACGGTTCACAAAAGCCAGGGCATGACCATAGATGCGGCGGAAATCGATTTAAGCAAGTCGTTTGAGTATGGTATGGGATACGTGGCCTTATCCAGAGTCAGGAGTTTAGACAACATCAGGCTTATGGGGATAAATGAGATGGCTTTGAAGGTTAACCCAAGTGTCGTTGAAAAAGATCTGGAATTCAGATCGTCTTAGCCGAAGGGGCGGTTTTTTGGTAAGATTAAATATATGGTTAACGTATGACGGAGCGGGGAAAGCGAAGGGTAATTGCGATGCCGATTTGGTACTTAAGGCAGTTGTTGATTATTATGAAAAACGGTGTGAGAAAGCAGTTATTGTTACAAGTGACGGCGACTATGCCGGACTGGTAAAATTTTTAAAAGAAAAGGGCTCTTTTTTAGCTATCGTTTCTCCGGGAGATAAATGTTCTTATCTATTGAGAAAGCTGAATATTCCCATTGTTTATTTAAATACCAAGAAAGGTAAACTGAAATTATAACTCCAAAAAGAAAAAGCCCCCAGTAGGGACGAGCCCTACAAGGGTCTTTTTCATAGTGATATTATAATTATAGCAAGCCATCGGAGGTTGTCAAGAGTTATAAAATAATCAAAATTTAGGACAATATGAAGAAGCAGATTATCTTGCAAAATAAAAGAATAACTTACGCGCTTCGCAAAAGTAAAAGAGCGCGGAGAATGAGACTGGCGGTTTATTGCGACGGATCGGTGATTGTCACGACGCCGTTTAATTTGCAGGAAAATATTGCCGAAAGATTTATTGAAGAAAAGATGGGCTGGCTCCTGTCTAAAATTGATCATTTCAAACATTTTAAATATAAACATATCAGGCGGCAGGGCCGTCAAGATTATTTAAAATATAAAGAGAGGGCCGTCTCTTTGGTTGAAGAAAGAGTGTCTTATTTCAATAAAATTTACGATTTTAAATATAATAAAATCAATATAAAGAACCAAAAAACCCGCTGGGGGAGCTGCTCCAAAAAAGGAAATCTGAACTTTAATTATAAAATTGCGTTACTGCCGCAGTATCTGGCTGATTATATTATTGCCCATGAGCTGTGCCATCTTATTGAATTCAGTCACTCCCGGAAATTTTGGAATTTTGTCCGAAAACTTGTGCCCAATTATCCGGAGATAAGAAGGGAACTGAAGAGTTATAAATGATCAAAATGAATGTTTTTAAAAAATTACATAAAAAACTCAAGAAGAAACACGGGACGCCAAAGGGCCAGTGGAAGCTTTGGTGTAAAAGACCGAAAACGGACGGGGAGAGAGAAGAGGTGATTATCGGAGCGGTTTTGACGCAGATAACCAACTGGAGGAATGTTGAGATGGCCATGAACAATTTGAAAAAAGCCAAGACAGGTTCTTTAAAAAATATTTATCGGCTGGGGCCGAAAAAGTTGGAGAACTTGATTAAACCATCCGGGTTTTACAGAACCAAGGCCCGATATCTGTTTAATTTGGCCAAGTTTATTATTGAAAATTATGGCAGCGTGGCAAAGATGAGAAAGAAGGAACTTAAAGAGTTAAGAGAGAAGCTGCTGGAATTGAAGGGTATCGGGCCTGAAACCGCCGACAGTATTTTACTTTACGCTTTAGATAAGCCAATTTTTGTGATCGACGAATATACCAGAAGGCTGCTCAAAGAGTGTAATTTGGCCGACAGGGCGGATTATCATTTTTTACAGAAAAGGTTTGAAAAAAGTTTAAGAAAAGACTTTCGCTTATATCAGGATTTCCACGCCCTGATTGTTATTAACGGTAAAAATTCTTAGCGGCCGGGAAAATGAAAGAGGTTTAGCCTCTTTCATTTTCGCCAAGAGGATGGGTTTTGTGGTATAATAAATCCGTTAGGGATGATCCTCAACCTGAATCATATTTTAAATAATAAAATAATTATATGGCAAGCTATCAGGAATTCTTCGATTCGTTAAAAAGAAATAATTTAGACAAGAATTCTTCTCCGGAAGACCTCGATAATGTTTTGAGCCGGTTAAATTACAGCCGGGAGGGCAAGCAGGAAGTTTTTGAATTTTTGAAATCGCAAGGCTGGTTTTCAGGCGGCGGTGACATTCAGAAGTCACCTGAGAAAATCGCCGCAATACCGGCTCAGACGACAAATCTCCCGGAAATAAAGTCTAAAAAGATACAGGTCAACACAATTGCGATAATTTTAATTGCGCTGCTTAGTTTCGGCACAATTTATGCTTACGTCCAAAAAATAGGGCCTTTTTCATCCCAAAAATATTCTGAAGAAAATTTCCTTGCCGACATGTTGAAAAAAGTCAGCCAGATTAATTCCTCGTCATATACCGTGTCAAGTGTTTTGAAGGTTGTCCCTCGCGATGAAGGCGCTGAGCCGTTTACCATAAAAGAAGCATCAAACGCCGCCGAATTGAAGCAAAAATATTATTATGATTCAGTGCGGTTGGAGGACGCTTCGGCCATTATTTCCCAATTGAACAGCTCAAGCGGTTATTATTCCCCTTCTTCTTATTATTATCCTTCTCAGGACGCGTCGACGATAGCATATCCCGGCAGCATTGAAACATTGTTCAGCGATGTTTACGGCGGTTATTATGGATATGGCAGCAAATCAGTCACAGACCCGGTTACGGATAAAAATTATGAATATCAGATAACTGACGGCGGCAAGAATTTTCTTTTGACTGTGGATTTTGAAACTGATTACGCCATAAAAGCGATTAAGCGTTATGACTACGAAGCCGCCAGCACGATTATTACCGGCAGAAGGGTTTCTTTTACGAAAGACAGCTCTTCATATTTTTATATGTCCAGCGAGCCGCCCAAACCATTTTTAGCAACGATAGGCGAATCAATAAAAACGCTTCCGCCGGATATCAGCGTAGAAAGCTCCATCAGCGCATCTTCTGAAATGAAGTCAGGAGGGATGGCGGATTGGCTGTTTAACATTAACGCCGAAGGAGATTTTGGAGATTTGACTTATAAAATAAACGCCGACGCCCTTAAAAAGGGGGATGATTATTATTTTAAGATTAATAACTTTCCCAGCATATTCTTATTCGGCGATCTCGTTACCGTAAAAGGCAAATGGGTGAACATTTCTTCCGACAACGATTCTTCCGCCGGCGGAGACAGTTATTCTCTCCTGGCGTCTTTAAAAGAGCGGATCCCGCAAATGGAAAAAAGCTACAAAGAAAGCCGCGAAAAAGTCGTTAAGTTTCTGAAGAAAACAGTTGCCATCGCCGACGAAGAAAAACTGATTATCTTTAAAAATCAGCCGCGATCAGAAAAAGTAGACGGCCGACAGCTGATAAGATACGAATTGAGTTTAAGAAAGGAGGCAATGCTGCCGTTCTACACCAGATTACAAGATGAAATAAATAAAGATCCTGACTTTTCGGGATTCGGAGATGTGGTTGACCAGGGTTTGATAGACTATTTGAAGAGCGAAGAGTTTGAAGAGGTTTTTGCTTATTTTGACAAGAATAATGCTTTTGTTTTTTGGACTGATACCAAGGGGTTCCCGGCCATTATCCAAAATTCGATGAGGATTGTTCCGCCGGATACCGCTACCCAGCTTCAAGATAAACAAATCAGCATTGTTTTCAAATTAATAATCAGCGACATTAATAAGCCTTCTGACATAAAAGCGCCTTTAGAGTCGGTACCCATAGAAAAATTAATCAGTGACTTTGAGAATAATGTGTTAGGCGAAGCCAGAGGAAAAGCTCGGGATGCCGTGCGCAAGGCTGATATGCGCCAGATCGTGACTGCCATGGAGATGTATTATGGCATGGAAAACGTTTACTATACCAATTCTGGGACTAGTTGGCCATCAGCAATTGGCACTTATATGCCTAACATTCCGACCGATCCTTTGAAAGATACTGAAACTCCTTATGTCTGGGTTGATAATACCGGTAATAATCAAAAATTTTGTGTCTACGCCACTCTTGAAGATGGAAAATGGTATACCTCTTCTTATAATGGAAACTACACCTGTTTAGACGTTAAACCAACGCTTAATGATTGTTGTTTTTAAGATGATCCTCAACCTGATTCATAATATCGCCGAAGGGGCGATATTTTATTGACTTTTTTGTTTTTTCTTGTACAATGCGGGTTATGAACGATCTTAACAATATTAGATAAGGAAGGAGCGAAAGGTGAAAGAAGCGCTTTGCCGGTCGGATAAGACGCATTGGTGTACAGAATGCTGTCCTCCAAATTGCCCGTTATTGGGAGATATTGGTGGAGGAGAGGTTGGTTGTTTGGGTCACGACGGTAAAAGAACGCCGGACGGTCTGACCGAACGCCCGATTTGCCTGGAAATTGATTGCTTAGACGAGTTTCTCCCGGAAGACAGAGAAACTATCCGGCAGGCAATTTCCAAATTGTCCGCGGGAAGATTCGAGATGGGCAAGGTTTTAGCTCAGTTCAAGATCGGAAGGAGAATCTGCGCCTGGTGCAAGCCCCAAAGAATATTGGGGAGAAAACTAGACATCGAAGGCGACACTCATACCATATGCGATGATTGTTGCAAGGCGGATCCTTGGAAATAATAGCCAATGGTCCGCCTTTTATATTAGAAAAGACAAAATCGCTAAAGAGGCGGTTTTAGGTAATTGCGGTAAGACCAAAAATAAAATGGCAGAACTCGAGGTTCTACCATTTAATAATAGTTCTTTTGTCAGGCGAAAATTCTTTCCGCAAGATTTTTACCTTGTAAATCACTCCACCGTTATTCGTAACCACTCCTTTTCTGAAAATCGTAATGGCGTGCTTCTTCTCCAATCTTCTTAAAAATTCCGGGATATATTTTCTTTTAACTTGGGGGAGGTTTTCAATACACAGGGAAATCGGATCGTTGACGCAGTTGTTGCCGTCTTTGTTTTTTAAAAGAACCTTAAATATTTCTTCCTGAGCCGGAGCCCGACTTTGCATAAGACCTCCTGAAGAAAGATTTTATTCCTTATTTTTATAACATAAAAGTTATTAAGAATCAAGGTATTGACTTTTTGGATTTAAAGGTATAATCTGCGAAAGGTAAAGGAGGTAATGATGATCGAGGGAGAAATGAACCAAAGAAACAAGATAGCTGCTTTGCTGACAATCGGTTTGAGGTCTGATGCATTCAAATGGAATCTTCAGGGCACGATTTTGGACAAGTCGGCGCTCCTTCAAGCAGTCAGCAGGGAAACAAGAGAGGGGGCATTGATTGTTGAGATGGCGAGAGAGATTGTCGGCACTCGTCCAAAGAATGATTCCTATCAGCCCGGGAACACGGCGATATGCTTGTTGTGCGGAAACGAAATACCCATCGTCAAGGCCGGTATTTTGGCCTGTTGTGGCCAGAATATGGAGATAAAGGCGCCCAGGCTCATACCACCCAGTTCAGATTAAGTAATCTCAATAAATCAAAAGACCCGTGCGGATCGCCCGGGTCTTTATTTTTATCAGAAATTAATAAGACTATTGCTTTTTAACAGTTGGCAGTATGGCATATTTACATTATAGTATAAATAATCGAACTATGTACGGAAATAAAAGAAAATTTTAGATATGCTGGAATTTAACGATGAAAATTTTGAAGAGGAAGTTTTAAAATCAGAAAAACTCGTTTTGGTTGATCTTTGGCGACCGGGATGCGGGGCCTGTTTGATAATGGCTCCTGTTATTGAGGAATTAGCCAAAGAGTTCGAGGGCAGGGTAAAAGTCGGAAAACTAAACGTGTTTGAAAATCCCGAAACCGCCCGATCCTATAAAATTCCGGCCGTACCTACGTTTATTATCTTTAAGGGCGGAAAACCGATAGAAAAAGCGGTCGGATTGCGGTTAAAGCAGGTGTTGTCCGATAAGCTTAACTCGCTGATAAATTAAGCGAGGCCGAACTTCAATTAATATCGCTGAACGGGCGATATTTTGGTAGAATAAAAGCATGAAGATTTTTGTTAAGGTAAAACCAGCGGCGAAAGAGGATAAGGTGGAAAAGATTAACGAGACCACTTTTTATATTGAAGTGAAAGAGCCGCCCGTAAAAGGCAGAGCGAATGCGGCCGTAATCAGGACACTCGCCGATTATTTTGGCATTGCCCAAGCGGATGTGAAAATTATTTCGGGTTATACTTCAAGATTAAAAACCATTGAAATCAAATGAAGATGGGGGATTCGGTTAAATTAATGGAAGCCGAGCCTTATTGACAAAAATATAAAGATTTGCTATATTTTAAAACTTAGAAGAGTATATCTTCTATTTTTGTTCTTTCATAGATATGGGAAAAGAGAATTTAAGGGAGGTGATATTGATGTAGATAGGTAACAAAGAAAAACCGGTTGACTTTTGGGAGAGTCCGAAAAAACAAAAGGAGTAAAAAGTGAGGAAACTAATATCTTTTGCCACAACCCTGCTGATGGTAACCTGTTTACTGATTTCGTTCGCATTGCCCGTTCAAGCCGCCAAGCCGGCGGGGAACCTGGCCGGCGCCCAGACGGTAGCCTGGAATCTTTCCGCTGCCGTGATGCCTGTGCCGCCTTACGGATCGCGGGATATCCCGGGCTCTGACACGGCGTCAAAACTGATTGTCAACCAGCCAAACGGCAACAATATTGTCACTATGACCGGCGTTATGAACGGCCTGCATCCCAACACGGTTTACACGGTTTATTTATCAAAGGGATACACGCCCTATATGGACACCGGCTGGAGTGTCGTCGGAACGTGGATACTCCGTTTTAACCTGGGCGGCAATTATGATCACGATATAATCATCGACGTTCAATCCGGTGGGACCTTCTCGGGCACCGGCGGCTACCCGGCAAGCGGCCCGCCCTACAGCATCACTGAAACCGTTACCGGGAACATCAACGTTATGACCGGGGCTATAGCCATGCATTCGGTCTATAACAACGGTTATTGGTATGATGCGGTGGGAACGATAGCGCCCAACGGTACCATGAGCGGTACTTGGGGCAACGCGGGCCAGGGATACGGTCACGCCTGGTATTCAACATCGGGTAATGCCGTCAAAACACATACTGGCAGCACCGGGTGGCCAGGATTGTTCACCGGTACCGTACAGCCGTTTACGTTTATGACTGACGCAACTGGAGCCGGGAGCTGGCACGTCAACCTAACCGACGCCGATTTGCCAATCGGAGGACCGCTATACAATCTTTCGGTCTGGATTAACGAAGCCGGTCTCACTATGCTCATCAGTGGCACCTTCCAGATTACCGTCGGGTAATCGACATCTCTTTTTTGAAAAAAGGGGACTGTAGTAAAACTGCAGTCCTCTTTTATTTTTGCCGCCTTTTGCGCGTTTTTTTTGATTCTTTCGCTTGCGAGCTTCGGACAGACGCAGTAGAATTAAATAATGAAAATAAAAATGAAGATAGGGGATTTGATTAAAATAAAAATGAAGTGGTGGCAGGCATTTTTGTTTTTTCTTTTAATCAGCAGTGTTATAATGTTGTTGGAGATTTTATTAATAAAATAACAAATCATACATGAAAAACATCATTCTTATTGCCGTTTTAATTTTAATCGCCGTTGCTTCGGTTTACTACTTCGGTTTTTACCAAAAGAAAACCATCGGAGAACCAGCGGGAGGGGAAAACCAAAATCAAAATACGGGCCTGGCCAATCCGGCCTCAGTTAACTGCGAGAATCAGGGCGGAGCGGGCGAAACCAGGATGTTTGCCGGCGGGCAAAGAGGGTTTTGTTTATTTCCCGACGGTTCACGGTGCGATGAATGGGATTTATACCAGGGTTACTGTGCCAAGGGCCTGCTGAAAATAGAGGTTTTAAAACGAGGATCCGGAGTTTTGGCGGAGGAGGGCAATACGGTGAGCGTTCATTATACCGGTACCTTATCAGACGGCACGAAATTCGATTCGAGCATAGACCGGGGCCAGCCTTTTTCTTTTACCTTAGGCGAGGGACGGGTGATCGCGGGCTGGGAACAGGGGGTTTTGGGGATGCAGGCGGGTGAAAAAGTAAAACTGACGATTGCCCCTGAACTTGGTTACGGGCCATCGGGAGCCGGCGGGATTATTCCGCCCAACGCCACGCTGATTTTCGAAGTGGAACTTTTGGAGATTAATTAAGAAATTCATGGCGGTTTTATTCGTTACTAACGCAGCCGGAGAAAAAGAACCGTTTTCTTACAGAAAAATATACCGCTCGGCCAAAAGAGCGGGCGCTTCGGGGAAGCTTGCTAAAAGAATCGCCGACATTGTCGGCAGAGAAGCTTATCCCGGCATCAAAACCTCTGAACTTTTCAAAAGGATAAAGGAATTGCTTCATCAGGAGATTCCTCAAGCCGCTTTAAGGTTTAATATCAAGGATGCCATGAGGAAACTGGGGCCCACGGGTTTTCCTTTTGAGAAATATATAGCCGAAATTCTGAAAAGCCTGGGATATCAGGTCAAAATCAACCAGTTTTTGCCGGGGCATTGCATTTCAAGCTATGAGATAGACTTTGTGGCCGAAAAAGGAAAAACCATTTATGTGGGGGAGTGCAAATATAAACAGGCTTTTGGGGAAAGGGTTCATTATATATATGCTCTGGCGAATTACGCCCGATTTCTGGATATTCTCAACGGCCGATATTTTAAATCAAATAAATACCGGGGTTATGAGATTAAAACGATGATGGCGACGAATACCAAGTTTACCTCAACGACCCTGGATTATGCCCGTTGCGTCGGGATCGATCTTCTGGGCTGGAATTACCCCAAAGGCAGGGGGCTGGAATATTTAATAGACAGGGAGGGGCTTTATCCCATTACTATTCTGCCCTCATTGAAAGGATATCTTAAAGATATTTTTATCCGGGAAAAAATCATGCTGGTGAAAGACGTTCTTAAAATCGACCCCCAGAAATTTGCGAGGAACTTCAGAATACCGGTAAGCCAGATCAAACTTTTGGTGGAGCAGGCGAAAACTTTATTAAAATAATGAGTATGATAAAATAAGATTACAAAATATTATATATGGATTTTCACAATACTTTTTTATATCATTTCGTCGTAGCCTTAATGTCGCTTTTGCTGGGATTTGTTTTTTATTTGGCGGGGATAGAGTTGGGCAGAGCTATCGCAGGGGTTGCTTTTACTCTTCTTTTTTTAACGCTTATTATCGGTCCTGTAATGAGGCTTTGGCGGCCGGTTCTCGAGGTCTTGCCCTGGCAATTGCCTTGGAGTTGGCGAGGGGAGCTCGGTATTTGGTTTACGATTGTCTCGATTATCCACGTGCTTTATGTTTTTTCCGGCAGGCAGTGGGATGTCATCGGTTATCTGACTGGAATGAGACTCGCGGATTTGGTCGCATTCGTTGCCATCTTTTTGGCGCTGATTTTAACAGTTACCTCTATCGGCGGAGTCATCAAATTCTTGGGAGTCGCATCTTGGAGGTGGCTTCATAGCTTCACTTACGTTGTTTTTTATCTCGTTGGCGCCCATGTTATCAATCATGCTTTTTTGAGGTCGGACCGGCCGGAGGATTGGCTTCATTGGCTGTATTTGGTCATGATATTGATTGTGATTATTTTGCAATTCAGCGCTTTTGTGAAAACCGTCGCTCAATACCGCAAGGACGCAAAGTCTTTGTAATCAAAAACGGCCCCGCTTAACGGGGCCGTTTTTGTGTTTTGAGCGAAAAAGATATTATTTCCTCAAAATTTTCGGTACGGGCAAGCCGAGTTTCCCGAGATTATCCAATATTGAGCCGGCTAAAGCAAGAAGAATCAGCCAATAAGCCAGAGTCACCATTATGGACAGAGAGGGCAGAGCTGAACCTACCGCCGAAATGACAGCAAAACCGAAGACATAAACCAAAACACCCCTCTTCATAAAGCCGGCCACCTTTCCCAAGACAAATGTTTTCTTTATGAGGGCCACGATGATGCCCAAAACAACGTCAACTCCTATTAGAGTGACAATCATTTGAACTTGACTGGTAGCTAAAATTTCTATAAACATGTTTTTCTTTCTTATTTAAAAATCGTTTCGACCTTTAAATTACTCCATTATAAACCCAAACAGCTCTGTCAACAACCCGCAACTAAACCGTGGTATAATAAATCAATATAATAATCCGATTAAGCGATTTACGAAATCCCATCATAATATGTTGGATTTCGTAAATCCACACATTAAAGGTCGGGAGATTTAAATCTTTATCAGTACATATGAAAATTATAGGTTTAATAGCAGTCATCTTAGTTGTCATCGGAGGGTTGAATTGGGGGCTTATCGGTTTTTTTAAATATGACTTGGTGGCGACGATTTTCGGCGATATGACCACGACAACGCGCGTCATCTACGCTTTAATCGGACTCGCCGCGCTTTCCAAGCTGTGTATGTGCAAGAGGCACTGCTGTAAGGCAGAGTAAGCTTTAGAATGTTTAGCAAACGAAATGACTCCGCTTGGCGGGGTCATTTTCGTTGACAGAGTAACTCCGAGTGTTATAGTCAAAAATACAGTTGATCTTTGAACAAATTATAATAAGGAGGCAGAATGCGAAGAAAACACCAGTTGCGCGTAGCGGTGCTTGAGACGACTAATCGCTGCAATCTTAATTGTTTGATTTGCGGGTCCGGTTCCGGGAATAAATTGAATCCAAAAGAACTTGATGGGCTCGAATGGTGCGGGGTAATCGGCGAGCTGGCTGATATGGGCGTAAGGAAAATCTTTTTCAGCGGCGGAGAGCCGACCTTGAAGCCGGGCGTTGAGGAGATGATCAATCTCGTTGCCGATCTGGATATAAACTGGGGCATGGTTTCGAACGGCCTTTATGTCCCAGAAAATCTGCTTGATCTTTTTGAAATGCGCAAACCCGTGGCTATAGGGTTGAGCGTCGACGGATTGCAGGAGACGCACAATATGTTGCGTAAGAATCCCAACAGTTTCCGGATGGTTCTGAGGTATCTCAAAGAATTTCAGAAAAGGGAAATTCCCTGCAGCGTTATAACCACCATCCATAAGAGGAATTGGCGCGAATTGTTCAACATTGCCGGATTCGTTCTGGAAAACAAAATCTACGGCTGGCAGATTCAACTGGCTATGCCGTTTGGCCGCATGAAGGAGAGTCCCGATCTTTTATTGTCGCAAGAAGAATTCTTGCAAGCCTGTTTGATGGTGGAGAAAATCAGAAAGATAATGCCCGAAGTGAATATTGCGGCCGCCGATTGCTTTGCCTGGGCGCCTTCCGGAAAAATCAGAAACGGCCAATGGCAGGGCTGCAGTGCGGGCTTGGAGTCGGTAGGCATAGATGCTTTAGGTAATGTCAGAGGTTGCCTTTCCATGACCGAATGCGTGCCCGAGGGAAACGTCAGAGAGAGGAGCTTTTCTCAAATCTGGCAGGATGAGAGCTTATTTTCTTACAACCGCAAGTTCAATCCACAGAACACTTCGCCCGTCTGCCAAGGGTGTCCTAAAATAATGAGGTGCCGGGGCGGGTGCAATAGTCAGTCGTTTTCCATGACCGGCAAGTTCCAGCAAGGAGCTTACTGTTGGTACAAATCAAGAAAATAGAGGAGGTGAAAAAGGTGAGTAGAGATACGGTTTTCAAGTATGGGCCGTCCGAACCGAGTTGGACGCCGCCGCCGAGCCGGCTGATGATAATCAAATATGGCCCGCCGGAACCGCGACCGCCGATATTTGATAAATACGCTCCAATCGAACCGTGCAAGCCCGGAGTTAAGCCGAAAGAGAAGGAAGACAAGAGAGAAAAAGAAATCCAGTTTATTTCAAATCAAATCACCGAGTGCCTGAAGAAAATCGAGAAGCTTCTGGAGAAAATTGAGCTTTTGGCGGTGCGTAGGCAAAATATCGATGAGGTGAATATCGAACTCGGCTCTTGCATTGCCGAACTGGCATTGTTGCACGCGAAATTGTCCGACCTGCAGAAACCGGTCGAGAACGTGGTGATGGAGATGCCGCGCGGGAAAACCGACAGGGGTTTCATCGCCTATATCGTCACTGCGCCAGCCCGACCGACAAAGAAAGAATAAACAGAACAAAAAAGGCGTTCTTACTAAAAGGACGCCTTTTTCGTTGAAGCAGTTGACAAAAAGTAGTATGTTTGCTATGATAGTCACATAAGATATCTCACCTTAGCCGCGAACAGATTTAATGTCGCCGGTAACGTGCGACATTTTATTTTATCATATGACAATAAGACATTTCGACAGGCAGTCCTTCCGCAAGAATTCAAGCTTCGGCGTTCCCAAAAGACGGCCGGGTTTTGCGCAGCAAATCAGCGTTGACCGGTTTATCAATAAAAACGTTGTCGCTCAAAAAGCGGAGGTTTTTACGCCGGTTCACCAGTTTGAAGATTTCAAGATTGATCAGCGCTTAAAGGCCAATATTTTGGCCAAGGGATATAAGGCGCCGACTCCCATTCAAGATAAAATCATTGAGCATGTTTTACAGGGCTTGGATGTGGTGGGCATTGCCAATACCGGCATGGGTAAAACCGGCGCCTTTCTTATTCCCTTAATCCAGAAAGCCTTATCGAGCCCTCAGGAAAAAGTTCTGATTGTGGTGCCGACCCGCGAGCTGGCCACGCAAATCAATCAGGAGTTTAAGAGTTTCTCCCGCGGCATTAATATTTATTCCGTTTGCTGTGTCGGCGGAGCTTCCATCGGCCGCCAGATTACCGAATTAAAAAATTACCGCAATAATTTCATTATCGGAACTCCCGGAAGGCTGAAAGACCTGATTCAGCGAAGGGTCATTAATCTTACTCAATTTTCTACGATTGTTTTAGACGAAGCCGACCGTATGCTGGATATGGGGTTTGTGGCCGATATGAGATATATCATGGGGCTGATGCCTTCAAAGCGCCACGCTCTTTGTTTTTCAGCCACGATGCCCAAAGAAATTGCGCTCTTGGTTAATGAATTTCTTAAAAAGCCCGTGACAATCTTTGCTAAAACAGGCGACACTCCCGAAAACATTTATCAGGATATAGTGAGAGTTTCAGGCGGCGCAAAAATAGGGACGCTTTGCAATCTTCTGGCGAAAGACGAATTTCGCAAAGTGCTTATTTTTGGCCGAACCAAGCACGGCGTGGAACGATTGTCCAAGAACCTGACGGATTACGGTTTTAAAGCCGATTCAATCCACGGCGACAAAAATTACGCCAGCCGTATTAAGGCTTTAGAGTCGTTTAAGGCAGACTATATCACCGTTTTGGTGGCGACGGATGTGGCAGCCCGGGGCCTTGATATTCCTGACGTGAGCCATGTCATCAATTACGATGTGCCGGCGACTTACGAAGATTATATTCACCGTATCGGCCGCACGGGCCGTATCAATAAAAGAGGCGTAGCTTTAACGTTTGTTGAGTAAACAATATGAGCGGGATTAATATCAGGAACATCGCCATTATTGCTCACGTCAACGATGGCAAAACCACTTTGGTTGACGCTTTATTGCGCCAGTCCAAAAGCGACTTGGGGAAAGACATGGTTGATCAAACCTGCATTATGGACACGAATGACTTGGAGAAAGAAAGAAGCATGACCATCTTTTCCAAGAACGCGGCGGTTTATTATAAGGATACCAAAATCAATATCATCGACACTCCGGGCCACGCTGATTTCGGCGGAGAGGTGGAAAGGGTTTTAAATATGGCTGACGGATGCCTGCTTTTGGTTGATGCGAAAACCGGTCCTATGCCTCAAACGAGATTCGTTTTAAAAAAAGCGCTGGAAACCAATCATAAAATCATCGTGGTTATCAATAAAATAGACCGAGACGCCGTCCGGCCCGAGTTTGCTTTAAATGCGACCATTGATCTGTTTTTAGAATTAGGGGCGGGCGAGCGAGCTTTGGATTTCCCGATTGTTTATGCCGTGGGCCGAGACGGCAAGGCGGGATTAGAGCCCGACTTGAGTAAAATGACCGACATCTCTCCGCTTTTTGACGCGATTATTAAGCATATTCCGGCTCCGACGGGCGATTCCAAAAAACCGTTGCAGATGCTTGTCACTTCGATTACCGGGGATGATTTTAAGGGAAGAATCTGCATCGGCCGGGTCTATAACGGCGTTATCAAAGCCGGTCAAGAAATAGTCCATATTAATCGCCAAGGCGAAGCAAAAAAATATCGTCTGACTTCTTTGATGACTTTTTCGGGTTTGGGTAAAATTGAGACCGCCGAGGTTTCGGCAGGAGACATCATGGCTTTATCCGGAGTGCCCGATGCCACTGTCGGAGAAACCATTGCCGATCCGATAAATCCCGAAGCCCTGCCCTTGATTCATATCGAAGAACCGACGGTGAAAATGACGTTCCTTGTTAACGATTCGCCTTTTGCCGGCGAAGACGGTCAATTTTCCACTTCGAGACAAATCAAAGAAAGATTATTAAAGGAATTGGAAACCGATGTGGCTCTCAAAATTGAAGAAATAAACAGCGTGAGCTGGACGGTCTCAGGCAGGGGCGAGCTTCATCTGGCTATTTTAATAGAAATAATGCGGAGAGAAGGCTACGAATTTCAGGTTTCGCGGCCTCAAGTTATTGTTAAAGAAATTAACGGCCAAAAATTAGTGCCGTTTGAAAAGGTTTATATTGAAACGCCGGAGCAGTTTCAAGGTACGGTTATTCAAGAATTAAGCAGCAGAAAGGGGGAGATGACAGATATGAAAAAAATAGGCGACACGGCGTTGCTTGAATTTATAGTACCCACGCGAGGACTTTTCGGATACAGGAACGAATTTTTGACGAGTACTAAGGGTTTGGGGATAATGAATACGATTTTTCACAAGTACGATAAAGATCCGGGCAACTGGAAAGAGGGAACTCAGGGCTCTTTGGTTGCCTGCGAAACCGGTACGACTAATTTATACGGATTAAGAAATGTTCAGGGCAGGGGAGATTTGTTTTTCGGAGCGGGAATTATGGTTTATGAAGGCCAGGTGGTGGGGCAAAATTCAAGAATCGAAGATATCAGGGTGAATGTTTGTAAAACAAAGGTTCTTTCTAATAATCGCACCAAAGGCGACACTCACGACGAACTTCTCAAGGAGCCCAAAATTATGGGATTGGAACAGGCCCTCGAATATATTAAAGATGATGAATTGGTGGAAGTGACTCCTAAGAATGTCCGCATCAGAAAAATATTTTTAGATGAAATATCAGCCAAGCGAGCCGCCCGTAAAGAAAAACAGGATCAATAAAAAATCGCCAAAGAGGCGGTTTTTTGGTAGGATAAAGGAATAATAAAAGTTCTGTTTTTCGACCAAAAATTATGAAATTAAAAGATTTGTCAAAAGGTAAAATAGTGATTTACAAAACCCCAAAGGGGCCGGAGCTTGAAGTGCGACTTAAAGAGGAAACAGTTTGGCTTACGCAAAAAGAGATTGCCAAGCTTTTTAGAAAGGGTGTGCCCGCTATAAATGAGCACGTCAAGAATATTTATAAAGAAGGTGAGTTAGATCAAAAATCAACTATTCGGAAATTCCGAATAGTTCAAACTGAGGGGAAGCGTCAGATTGAGCGTGAAATAGATTTATATAATCTTGATATGATTCTTTCCGTTGGCTATAGAGTTAGTTCCAAGCGTGCCACTCAGTTTCGTATTTGGGCGACAAAAACACTAAAAAATTATTTGCTCAATGGTTACGCCATTAATCAGAAAATGTTATTAGACGCAAGAGAGAAATTCGCCGGCTTACAAAGAACCATTTCTTTTTTACAACAGAAGTCAAAAAATGATTTATTGACCGGTAAAGAGCAAGAAATTATCGATCTTCTTTCCGGTTATTCAAAAACCCTCACACTTCTCGAGCAATACGATACCAATACTTTAAAAATTGTAACCGGCAGAAAAGCGGTATTCGCACTGGAGTACAACGATGTCCAAAAAATCATAGAAGGGATTAAAAGAGGGCTTCTGGCCGCCAAGGAGGCCGGTGATTTGTTTGGTCAAGAATATCAGGGCAAGCTGGAAAGTATCGTAAAAAATCTCTATCAAACATTCGACAAAAAAGAACTTTATGGCAGTATTGAGGATAAGGCCGCTCATCTTTTGTACTTGATTATAAAGGATCATCCATTTGCCGATGGCAATAAACGGATAGCTTCTGTTTTGTTTATTCATTTCTTAAAAAAGAATGATTACCTTTATCGAGAAGGCGGAGAAAGGAAAATTAACGACAATGCGTTGGTTGCTTTGGCGCTTCTCATTGCTGTAAGCAATCCCACAGAGAAAGAAACAATGATTAAGATAATTACTAATCTCTTAAAATAATGCCGTTATCAATCGGAATCGTGGGGTTGCCTAATGTGGGGAAGTCCACGCTGTTTCAAACCATCACCAAAATCCAGGTAAATATCGCCAATTACCCCTTTTGCACCATTGACCCCAACGTGGGCGTGGTTGCCGTACCCGATGAAAGGGTGGATAAGCTGGCGGAATTAACTAAGTCCATAAAAAAGATTTATACCACGATTGAGTTTTACGATATCGCGGGCTTGGTCAAAGGCGCCAATAAAGGCGAAGGATTGGGCAACAAGTTTTTGGCCAACATCAGGGAAACCGATGCGATTGTTTACGTTTTGCGCGCTTTTTTGGATAAAGAAACCATTAATACGCGCCAAGAAGTTGATCCCATCGCCGAAAAAGAGATTCTGGATACGGAACTGATTTTAAAAGATTCAGAAACCGTGGAAAAAAGAATGCACGGATTAGCCAGCGATGTCAGGGCGGGGAAAAAGGAATGTGTTAAAGAATACGGAGTGTTGGAAAAGATTAAAGGATTTCTGGACCAGGGCAAGATTCTGACTGAACAGAGTTTCAGTACGGAAGATCAGAAAATTATTGATCAGTATCAGCTGTTAACGGCCAAGCCCAGATTTTATTTACTCAACGGCCGCGATGAAGAGGTGCCCAAAAATATCATTGAAACATTTCAAAAAAATAATTGGCAGTTTTTAATCGTTGACGTTTTAACCGAGTTCGGGGCCACCGATCTGAACCGCGAAGAAAGAATTGCTTTGGGACTGCCCGAAAACACGGAAATGGGCCTTTTGATTAAGAAAGCCTACGAAATTTTAGGGCTGATCACTTTTTTGACAACAGGGCCCGATGAAACGCGGGCTTGGACGTTGAAACGCGGCAATACGGCTCCGCAAGCCGGAGGAGCTATTCATACTGATTTTGAATCTCATTTTATTAAGGCCGACGTCATCAGCTGGCAGACACTTTTGGATGTCGGCGGTTTCGTTAAAGCGAGAGAAAAAGGCCTTATCCGCACCGAAGGCAAAGAGTACCTCGTACAGGACGGCGACGTCATCGAAATCAAACATAATGCCTAAAAAACTCGCTCCCAAAGGGCGATTTTTTGCGACTTGACAATTTTAATATTAGATGATAGTATATTTGAGGTAAAACGCTCATTGAAAATTAGAGCGGAAAGGAAGGAGAAAAAGTGAAAAGGAAAAAGGAGGAACACAAATGAATGGTGGCAAGGTGGCTAAGTGGTTTCTACTTGGAGTGGCGGCAATTATCGTTCTCGGGGTGGTGGGTTTCGGGATCACCATGATTTTCCGTCCATTTCAGGTGGCGGAGAAGGTTACAGATCCGGACCGGGCGCTCTACACCTATGAGTGGTTTTTCAACACGAAGGCATCGGTGGATAGCTACGCCGCCCAGGTGAAAGTGGCTTCGGCGGCGGTTGAAACCTTCAAGCAAGACCATGTCAGTAACCTGGAGAGCTATCAGAACAGTACGGAGTTGTCGAGATTGCGGGCAGTGGAACAAGGGTTGAGGAACCAATTAATTACCACGATAAACCAGTACAACGCCAATGCCCAAAATAAGAGTCGAAGCATCTTCAAAGACTGGAATCTGCCGGCTTCGCTCTCGGTAACCCAGGACGGCAGAGTGGTAGCTAATTAGTAAAGGGAGGAAAGAAAGATGAAAAAGGTTATTGCGGTTTTAGTGGTCATCCTGCTGGCGGTAGCGGTTCTGACGGGTTGTAGTACGATGCAAGAGGAGTGGGCTAATAGTTCTCGGCAAATGAGTAAATATCAAAAAACGCAACCCATACCGGTGTTAGACTTTTCCAATACTCGGCAAGCGGTTATCGATCGGATTAATCGGTGGAGCGACCCTAATAAGATCAGTTATGTTTATCTTCTTGGCGACACCGGGGTGGTTATAGCTTTTTATACCGCAAAAGGCAGTATAGAGAGTAAAAGAAGCTACCTGTCTCCCGTACAGGGGCAGTATGGCGACTTACCTGATGTCGACGGAACGTACGGAGACAACAAGGATGCCATTTTCTTTTTTACTACGGAAGGAGCTTACGTGGAATGGCCCGGATTATATCTGTGGTCGGATCAGCCTCTGAAACTTACCACGCAACCAGTTTTGGTCTATACTGCACCTTTGAAATGAAGTAAAAAAAAGCGGCATTGACTTTGAGTCTTTGCCGCTTTTTGTTTGATGATAATATTATTTAAAAAAACAACCCCGCCCTCACGTGAGGGCGGGGTTTCATTCTAAAGATTAGCGTCCAAATCTTTGGGTGCGTCTCTTGGAATGACAATCGCGGCAATAGATCGGTCTGTCTCCAGAAGGCTGAAAGGGAAGCTCGGTGATCTCTGTTCCGCAATCGGAACATTTCCAGCTTCCTTTTACCATTTCTCTGGGAGCAAAATCTCTAGCCGGTCGGTCGTCAAATTTCTTGAATTCCATTGTTTTGCTTAAATTAAATAGCGACCTTTTTATGAATCCTAAGTCGCTATACTTAATCTAAGATACTTCGACTTATTCATCTACGTGCATTATACTCCCTTTGTACAACATGTCAAGGGGTGTGGTATGATATAATCAGTCGAAGTTGTTAATATTAATTTTAAACTTATGAAAGGATTTATTAATAATATCGAAAAATTAACACTGGCAAATAATAATTTTCGCAAGGTGTTGTATACCGCGAAGCACAGTCAGCTTGTTTTAATGAGCTTGGAGCCCGGCGAAGAAATCGGGGAGGAAATTCATGATACTCTGGATCAGTTTTTCCGATTTGAAAAGGGCAAAGGTAAAGTGGTAATCGAAGGGAAAGAATCTGAAATAACCGACGGATCGGCTGTTGTGATTCCGGCGGGGACTAACCACAACATTATTAATACTTCTCAACAGGAAGCGTTGAAACTTTATACGATTTATTCTCCGCCCAACCACACTGATGGCGTCGAATTTAAAACAAAAGAAGAAGCCGAGGCATCCGACGAACACTTTGACGGAAAGCTCAGCGAATAAATTAAGAAAAGAGGGAGTCGATGACTCCCTTTTTTCTTGGGCGATTTGTGATAAGATGATGAAATATGAATAAGAAAATCATTCTAGCCATATTGGTTATTTTAATTTTAGGAGGAGCTGCCGCTTATTTTAAGTTTTATTCCAATTCGGTGGCTGACGAGATATCGCCTTCGGGCTTGGTTATAGTTACGAGTCCTCGGGCCAATCAAACCGTCCAAAGTCCGCTGATTGTTAAGGGAGAGGCTAAGGGTTTTTGGTTTTTTGAAGCAAGCTTCCCGATTAAGATTTTAGATGAAAACGGCAATGTTTTGGGCCAGGGGATCGCCCAGGCCAAATCCGATTGGATGACCGAAGAATTCGTGCCCTTTGAAGCTACGCTTGATTTTGAAGCTCCGGTCACCGAAAAAGGATTTTTGGTTTTAAAAAAAGATAATCCTTCGGGGCTTCCCGAAAACGATGCAGAGTTTCGGATTCCGGTCGTTTTAGAAAAAACTCAAGCTAAACAAACAATTGATCTTTATTATTACAATCCCGAGTTGGATAAAGATGAATCGGGTAATATTATGTGCAGCAAGCAGGGGCTTGTTCAAATCCAAAGAAAAATTCCCGTTACCCAAACGCCGATTCAGGATACGATAAAACTTTTAATAAAAGGCGAATTAATCGGCGAAGAAAGGGAGCGGGGCATCAGTACTGAATATCCTTTGCCGGGATTTTCTTTAGAAAGCGTTCCCTCATTTAAAGACGGTGTTTTAACGCTTCAATTTAATGACCCCGACAATAAAACAGGTGGAGGAGCCTGCAGAGTAGGCATCTTATGGTTTCAGATTGAAGACACGGCCAAGCAGTTCGCCGGGGTCACTCAAGTACGTTTCTTACCCGAGGATCTTTTCCAGCCTTAAGTATTACAATGTTTAAAAATAACCAAACAATTTTTGATGTGGCGGTAATCGGCGCGGGCCCGGCGGGCCTGATGACTGCAGGCAGGGCGGCGGAACTTGGGAAGAAAGTGGTGCTTTTGGAAAAGAATAAAAAGCCGGGAAGGAAACTCGTGCTCACGGGTAAAGGCCGGTGCAACATCACCAATGCCGAATTCGATTTAAAAAAATTGGTGGAAAACTACGGCAAAAAGGGCCAATTTCTTTTCCACGCTTTTCATGTTTTCGGCCCCCAAAAAGCCATTGAGTTTTTCGAGAAGTGGGGCTTAAAAACAAAAATAGAAAGAGGCAAGCGGGTTTTTCCGGTAAGCGATGATGCCCAAGATGTTCTGAATGTTTTTATCAAGTATTTGCTGAAGGGCAAGGTAAGCTTCGTTTACGGCACTCCTGTCATCGATATCGAAAGAAAAAAACATCACATCAATAAACTGATTTTAAAGGAGGGCGAAATTATCGCCAGGAACTATATTATCTGCACCGGCGGCAAGTCTTATCCGGCCACTGGGTCTACCGGCGACGGCTATGAATGGGTAAAAAAGGTGGGCCATAGCATCGAAGGCTTGATGCCGGCTTTGGCGCCTCTAAAAATAAGAGAGAAATGGGTCGGGGGTCTTCAGGGTTTGAGTTTAAAAAACGTGGAAGTGACGATTCTCCAAGAAAATAAGAAAGAATTCAGCGTTTTCGGCGAGTGTTTGTTCACGCATTTTGGGTTGTCCGGGCCGATTATTTTAGACGCAAGCCTGAAAGTCGGAGAACTTTTGCACGCCAAGGGCGGTGGAGCCGTCGAAATATCGCTTGATCTGAAGCCGGCTTTGGATTTTGAAACGCTGGACGCCCGGCTTCAGCGAGATTTACAAAAATACCACAATAAACTTTTTCAGAATTGTTTGGACGATCTTCTGCCTCAAAAGATGATTCCGGTCATTATTAAGTTTTCCGGCATCGATCCCTTAAAAAAAGCGACTTATGTCACCAGGGAAGAAAGGCATATTCTTGTCCGGCTTTTGAAGAATCTTAAAATGACGGTAGCCGGGCTTTCGGATTTTGAGTCGGCGATCGTAACGGCCGGCGGAGTTTCTTTGAAAGAAATCGACGACAAGACGATGAAATCACGGATTGTCGATAATTTATTCTTTGCCGGAGAAATTATTGACGTAACCGGGCCAAGCGGCGGGTTTAATCTGCAGATATGCTGGAGTACCGGGTATCTAGCTGGGGAAAACGCCTAATCTAATTGTTGGATTTACGAAATCCAACATATATGATGGGATTTCGTAAATCCCCAAAAAATGGCTTGACAGGGGTGCTTGGTGCGGTAAAATATAAGTGTCATCGATGTCTTCGGATGTCTTTGACAAGAAGGGGATCCTTTTGCTTCGGCAATTGTGGTCCTCCTTTCTTTTTTATCTGAACTATATAAGTGAAAGAGGTTTAGCCTCTTTCATCTTTTGAGCAATTCAGGATCGGACAATTTTATTTTAGGAGTAATTAGAGTATAATAAAATCAATCGGAATTAAAACGATTTTAATAAGATAAAATATATGGCTAATTTAAAAAACAAAGTAGCGGTTGTTACCGGGGCAAGAAGAGGAATGGGTCGGGCTCATGCTTTGGCATTGGCGAAAGCCGGAGCTAAAGTCGTGGTAGCCGATATTGCCTTAGAAGAATGCGAAAAAGTCGTTCAAGAAATTAAAAAAATCAAGGGCGAGGCGATTGCTATAAAATGCAACGTTACTAAAAAAGCAGAAGTGGATGCGATGATTCAAGCGGCCGTAAAAACATGGGGTAAGTTAGATATTTTGGTTAATAACGCCGGTATCGCCGAGTTTGCACCCTTCTTGCAAATGACCGAAGCGGAGTGGGATAAAACCATTAATATTAACTTGAAAGGATATTTTCTTTGCGCTCAAACAGCGGCCAAAGAAATGGTAAAACAAAAGTCGGGAGCAATCGTTAACATCGCTTCGGTCGCAATGGGACAAATCGGAGTCGGATTTCCCAATCTTGCCCATTATTGCGCCTCCAAGGGCGGCATCGTGGGCATGAGTGAAGCGATGGCTATTGAACTCGCTCCTTATAATATCCGAGTTAATGTCGTTTCTCCGGGAGCTATTGATACTCCTATGATTGATCCGATTAAGCAAGATAAAGCCTCGATGGAAGGTATTTTGGGCCGAGTGCCTCTTCGTCGCGTAGGTAAACCCGAAGAGGTGGCGAATGCCGTTTTATTTTTAGCTTCAGATGACTCTTCGTATATAACAGGTTCTGTTGTGGTGGTTGACGGCGGTTGGTTAGCCGCTTAAATATGGCACAGGATATTATTGCCAAACTTAAAGAAAGCAAACTTTTGGGCCGGAGCGGGTCGGGTTTTCCGACAGGCTTCAAATGGGAGATGGTGAAAAATGAAAAGGCCGTCAAGAAATATATTGTTTGCAACGCCGCTTCGGGCGAGCCGAAAGTGATGAAAGACGAATATCTTTTAGAAAACCATGCCCAAGAAGTTGTCGAAGGCATAAAAATAGCGCTGGAAACATTTGAAAACAGCGAGGCTTTCATTTATCTGAGGAAAGATTTTTACGCTAAATTTAAAGACAACTTAACCGAGTTAACCAAAGGGCTGCCTATTACTCTTATAAAAAAGCAGGGGGGCTACTTGGCCGGCGAGGAAACGTGCCTGTGCGAAGCCATTGAAGAGAAAACTCCCGAGCCCAGGATTAAGCCGCCTTTCCCGACACAGGCCGGACTTTTCGGCCGTCCCACCTTGATTAATAATGCGGAGACTTTCTATCACATTTCGCAAATCGCTCAAAATAAATACAAAAATACGCGTTTTTATACCATTGGCGGCCAGGTAAAGAAGAAAGGAGTTTTTGAAATGCCCGCG
Source organism: Candidatus Nealsoniibacteriota bacterium (assembly GCA_043813805.1). Taxonomy (GTDB): domain Bacteria; phylum Patescibacteriota; class Minisyncoccia; order Minisyncoccales; family MHMH01; genus 2-02-FULL-43-13. The sequence goes on from JBDRKR010000010.1 coordinate 61,815, forward strand.
GATTGGCCGATTGAAAGAGTTTTGAAAGAAACCGGCAATTGGCCCAAGTTCGATTTCTTCGCCCAGGTGGGCGGAGGAGCGAGCGGCGAGATTCTTCTGCCTGATGAATTACAAAAGCCGGCCGGAGGGACGGGGGCGATTATTATATATGAAAAGAAGAAAACGCAGTGCTTAAAACTTATGAAAGAATGGGCCCAGTTTTTTCTTGAACAGAACTGCGACAAGTGCACGCCGTGCCGCGAAGGAGTTTTCAGGATAAACGAGATGCTAGGTAAGGGAAAAATTGACGAAAAAACCCTGCAAGATATCGTTAATAATTTAAAAGAAGCGAGTTTTTGCGGATTAGGAAAAATCGCAGGCATTCCTTTTTCCAGATTCGCAAATAAAATATGCAAATCACTTTTAACGGAAAAAAAATAGCAGCGGTTGAGGGTAGAACTATTTTGGAAACAGCCAGAGCCAACGGCATTGATATACCGTCTTTATGCTATCATCCGGATTTGGAAGTTAAAGCCAGCTGCCGTTTATGTTTGGTTTCAATCAGGGGCAAGAGAGGATTGCAGACCGCCTGTTCCACGCCCGTTGAGCCGGAGATGGAAATCGTGTCAGAGTCCGCCGAAATCAACCAGACGAGAAAAACCAACTTAGAGCTGCTTTTCGCCCAATATAAGAAAAGTTTGGGGGCCTGGGATGCGAATCCGGAGCTTTTAAGATTGGCCAAAAAATACCAGATTGACGTTCAAAGATTTTCCGACAGAAAAAAACATTATCCCAAATATCAGTTCGGTCCGGCGGTTTTATTCGATACCTCAAAATGCATTGATTGCCGCAATTGCGTTGATGCGTGCCGTCAGCAGTCGGTCAATTTTTTAGAAGTGAAAGAAAAGAAAACGTTTTTTCAGCCGACGCCCAGTCAGGATAAAAAAACAGATTGCATTTATTGCGGCCAGTGCGTAGTGCACTGTCCGGTAGCGGCGCTCTCGGCCGTACCCGAGTTTAACGAAGTGGAAAAGGCGCTTAAGCAAAAAGGTAAAACAGTTGTTTTCCAATTTGCGCCATCGATCAGAACGAGCATCGGGGAAGAATTCAATTTGCCTTCAGGCGCGGTGGTGACTGAAAAAATAGTGGGAGCCCTTAAGGCATTGGGCGCCGAAAAGGTTTTTGATACGAGCGTCGGGGCCGATTTCACTTCGACCGAAGAGGCAAAAGAGCTTGTCGAAAAAATCCAAACAGGCAAGGGCGTTTGCTTAAGCTCTTGCTGCCCGTCGTGGGTGAAATACGTCGAGTTTTTTTATCCGGAATTCGTTCATTGCCTGGCGACAACCAGGTCTCCCCAGGTTATTTTGGGCGGTCTTATCAAAACCTATTTTGCGGGCAAAGATAAAATCGATCCCAAAAAAATCGTGGTGGTTTCAATTATGCCCTGTACCGCCAAAAAATATGAAATCAGAAGAAAAGAGCTTGAAATCAACGGCATGAAACCGGTTGACTATGTTTTAACCACAAGAGAACTGACTCACCTTTTTAAAAAGCATGATATCGATTTAAAATCAGTCAAACCGGAGAAAGCCGACGATCCGCTGGGTCTGCCGACGGGAGGCGGAGTGATTTACGGGGCCAGCGGAGGGGTCGCCGAATCAGCCCTGAGGTCGGCCCATTTAATAATGTCAAAAACCAATTTGCCCAAGATAGAGTTTACGGAATTAAGAGGACTGCAAGGCATTAAGAAAGCTTTAATTAAAATGGGGGACCGCACTGTTAAAATGGCGGTAATTAACGGCATCGGCAACGCGAAAATCATTTTAGATGAATTGAAAAAAGATCCCAAGGCCTATGACGCGGTGGAGGTTATGGCGTGCCCGGGCGGTTGTATTGGCGGCGGCGGACAGCCCGTGCCAACCGATGGCGAGATCAGATCTAAAAGGGCCAGCAGTCTTTACGAAATTGACGCAAAAAAACAGGAAAGAATCGCCCATTTAAATCCGGTGGTAAAAGAGGTCTACAAAGATTATCTTACCTCGGAAAAAATAATTAAAACCGTTTGCCATACAAATTACGCGCCCAAAAAGAAAGAAGTTAATTTTTAAAAAATATGATCTTAACCAAGGTTTTAACAATCAAAAAAGATATAGTGCTAACGATTGCCCAGTTCGCTGTTTTAATGGTAATAGCCACCGTCGTTCCTATATTGGGGCATAATCAGGCGATTACCGGGCCGATTGTTAACGCTGTTCTTCTCATCTCGGCCGTTCTTTTGGGGCCGCAGGGAGCCGTGTTGGTGGGCCTGATTCCGAGCGTTGTCGCTTTATCTGCAGGGCTTTTGCCCTTGCCTCTGGCTCCCATGGTGCCTTTTATCATGATAAGCAACACTATTTTGATTCTGACTTTCGCTTGTTTGAGACGCAAGAATTTTTGGCTGGGAATAGCCGCAGCAAGCGCTCTGAAATTTATCTTTTTGGTTTCAACAAGCACCGTGGTGATGAACTTGATTGCAAAACAAGAGATCGCCCGGAAAGCGGCCTTAATGATGAGCTGGCCGCAGTTTTTGACAGCTTTGGGCGGGGGCGTCATCGCTTACTTTCTCCTCAAAAGCCTTAAAAAAATATGAACTCTCTTTTCCAAAACCCGGAAAACAACTGGGCCTATGTTTTTCTTTTACTGGTTATTACGACAATCGCCGCTGCCGGCATTTTGTACTACTCTCACGAAACGATTAAGGAAATTAATTATCTTTCGGAAAGATCCGCCTACTGACCGGGTCAGCGGCGAGCTTGACCTTTCGCAATCATTACCGATATAATTGATAAAGACATTTAATCATGGTCAGGAAAAAAAAGAGGCGAAGTCCGTCTGCTCATAAAGTTACGGCGAGGCGGAGGAAAATCAAAAAAGTTTTGAAAAATAAAGAACCGAAGATCGCGCTTTTAGATTTGGTCCATCGGACGAGGATCAGGGTAATCGGAGTCGGCGGAGGCGGAGGTTCGATTGTTTCGGAAATCGCGCGAAACTTAAAAAGAGTGGATTTTGTCGTGGCGAATACAGACTCCAAGGCATTAAAAGAGGCGGCAAAATATACCAAAGTTCTGCAATTCGGCCAAAAAATAACGGGAGGGCTCGGTTGCGGCATGGATGCAAGAACAGGCCAAAAAGCGGCGAAAGACGATAAAGCAAAAATCGCCAAGCTTTTTCAGGGGATTGATTTATGTATTTTAGTGAGTTCTTTGGGCGGCGGTACGGGATCTGGGGCCACTCCTGAATTTGCCAGAATCGGCCGGGAAGCGGGCGCGATGGTTTTCGGCATTTTTACTCTGCCGTTTAAGTTTGAAGGGGGCAAAAAATCGTACCTCGCCAAAAATAGCCTGGAAAAATTGATGCCGAACCTTAACACCGTTTCGATTATTCCCAACGAAAACATTTTTAAGATCATCGATAAAAAAACTCCTCTGAAAGAAGCCTTCTCGGCCATCAATAGGCGGCTTTCGGAGAACCTGCGCGGATTGGTTGAAATGATCCACATGCCCGGCCTCATTAATATTGATTTTGCGGATGTCAGAACGATTTTAGAAGGCCGAGGCAAGCTGACTTATTTAAACAGCTCTCAATCCCAGGGGCCTAATCGCGTTGAAGAGGTTTTAAAGGAAGTTTTAAAAAGTCCGTTGAACGAGTACGATATTAAGGGAGCGGAAAAAATGCTTTTTAATATTACGGCTTCTCAAGATATCGGCATGAAAGAGGTGGAACAAATTTCAAAAACGATTTCCGATTTCAACCGCCGGGCGAAAATCATCTTCGGCGTTTCCCAAGACAATGATTATAAAGACAAAATCAGGGTTTCGCTGCTGGCCGTAGGTTGCGGCAGAGAAGAAAAACCCACCCGGTCATCCGACCGGGTGCCCCGTCGAATGACGGGGCAAACCCCAAACAAGCCAAAAACAAAGAAAAAGAGACAAAAGACCAGGGCGAAAACGAAAACCAATCCGCCATCTGGCGGACTAAAGCCGAAGCCCAAAAAGCCGACCCGAGGCCGGTCCGCCTCAGGCGGAAAATTCAAGAAACCGGTTTTTGATAAAAAGCCCGCAGCAGTTGCCGCGCCGATAGAAGCTTCGAGTTCCGAAGAAGAGCCGGCCAAAATACTCACCAGAAGAAACGCGCTTGATTTAAGAAAAGAGGTTGAGAAGGTGGAGGAGGAAATGCAGGAAAAAGAGAAGAAGTGGGACATCCCGGCTTTTCTGCGCAAAAAACCAAATAACAACGAACAGGCGTCAAAATAAGCATAAATGATCCCGCTAAGCGGGGTTATTTTGTTTTACAGATGGTCTTGTGGTATTATAATCAAATGGTTCCAGCTCAGGCAGAAAAATTGCAAAACGATATTTATCGAAAAATGACAGCGGTAAAAAAACTCAGAATTTTAGGAGATTTTTTTCTACTGGGAAAAAAATTAGATTCGCTAAAATATGACAATAGAAAGACCGGAAGAGCTTTTACTTCAGATAGTAAAAATTCTAAATAAACTAGAGATTCCGTACATCATTACTGGCGGTTTTGCCGTGGCAGTTTTGGCAAAACCACGTTTTACGGCAGATATCGATATTATTGTAAAGATAAAACCTAAAAATATTTTAGAATTAACAAAAGAATTACTTGCGATAGATAAAAATGCTTATATCTCTCAAGAAGCAATGAGAGACGCGATTAAAAATAATGGAGAATTTAATTTTATCCATCCGGGAACCGGGTTAAAAGTAGATTTTTGGCTTAAAAGATATCCTTTTGAAGAATTTAAAAAGAGTATTGTTAAGAAAATCAACGGTCAAAAAATTAATTTTATCTCTCCCGAAGACCTGATATTAAGCAAGTTAATCTGGTACAAAGAAGGCCAAGGGTCGAAGCAATTGGAAGACATCAGATCTATCCTTAAAATCGCCAAACCCGATTTAAATTATATCAAAGCGTGGGCGGCAAAAACTTCGACATCCGAGATTTTAGAAGAAATATTAAAAAACAATAAATAATTATGACTAAGAATTGAGGCGGTTTTTGCCGAAATGACAGATGGTCAGACTCTGTCATTTTGTTTTGCGGTTGATCTTGTGGTAAAATATATCAATGAATAATGTTTACGATTTAATCATCATCGGCGGGGGACCAGCGGGAATGACGGCCGGCATTTATGCTGCCAGGCAGCAATTGAAAACCTTGTTGATTACCAAAGATTTCGGAGGGCAGATGGCAAAAAAAGCTGTCAGTATCGAAAACTACCCGGGTTTCGAAGAGATTTCGGGATTGGAGCTTATTCAGCGTTTTGAAAAACAGTTAAGGAGCCATAAAATAGATATTGAAATCAATACGGTAAAGAACATAAAGAAAAGCGGCGAGATTTTTCTGTTAACAGCCAGTAACAAAAAGCAATTTGAATCGAAGACGGTGATTGTGGCTTCAGGAGCCGATCCAAGGCCCTTGGAAGTTGCGGGCGAGAAAGAATTCATCGGTAAAGGCGTTTCTTATTGCGTCTCTTGCGACGGACCCTTGTATGCCGGCAAAACCGTAGCGGTAGTCGGTGGAGGCAATGCGGGATTTGAAGCCGCGCTTTCTTTACAAAATTACGCCAAGAAAATATATATATTAGAATCTGGAGACAAACTTAGAGCTGATTCGACGGTTCAGGGCAAGGTGGCTACTCTTAAAAAGATAAGCGTCATCACCCAAGTCGTTTTGCAGAAAATCCAGGGGAAAGGTTTCGTCAATTCTCTTGTTTATCAAGATAAGATTTCCAAAAAAAATATTACTTTGGACGTTCAGGGGATTTTTGTTGAAATAGGATCGCAGCCGGCAACCTCGTTTGTTAAGGATTTGGTTGATTTTAACAAAAAAGACGAAATTGTTGTTGACCCAGAAACAAGTATGACGAGCACTCCCGGTTTATTTACGGCCGGCGACGTTGACCAGGTCCCGTATAAGCAAATTGTCGTCGCTTGCGGCGAGGGAGCCAAAGCCGCTATTTCCGTTTCAGCTTATCTTCAAAAAAAATGATCGGACACAACATTAAATCAATCAAGGGCAGGGAAATTCTGGACTCTAAAGGTTATCCGACAGTTGAGGTGGAATTAACCACTGAGGCCGGTAATTTTGTAGCATCCGTGCCCTCGGGGACTTCTACGGGGATATATGAGGCAAAGGAGTTAAGGGACGGGGGAGACAGATACCTTGGCATGGGAGTGCAAAAAGCTATCGATAATGTCAACCAAATCATCGCTCCCGCGCTTTGCGGCAAAAATCCGCAAGAACAGGAGGAAGTCGACGACATAATGATTAAACTGGATGGAACTCCCGATAAATCTAAGCTCGGAGCCAATGCTATCCTGGGAGTCTCGATCGCCACCCTCAAAGCCGGGGCTGCGGCAGAAGGCGTATATTTATGGCAATGGATCGCCCAAATGGCGAAGACCAAGCCTCTTTTGCCCTTTCCCTGTCTTTTATATGTCGAAGGAGGCGTGCACGGCCGAGGCGACGTGGATACTCAAGAGTTTATGGTGGTTTTGGAAAACAGCTCTTTTCACGAACATTTAAGACTCGGCACGGAGGCCTATCACACATTAAGGGAAATTATAAATAAAAAATTCGGCAAGGCGGCTACGAATGTCGGCTTGGAAGGCGGTTTTACCCCGCCTGTCCAGGATACAGAAGATGTTTTGGATTTGATTATGGAAGCGGTTAAAAAAAACGGCGGGAAGAAGGTCAAGATTATTCTTGATATGGCGGCTTCCACATTTTTCAAAAACGGCCAATATTACTTCGAAGGAGAAGTTTTCAACCAGAAAAATCTCTCCGATTTTTACACCAAGCTTTGCCGAAAATATCCCATCATTGGCATAGAAGATCCTTTTTCTGAAGACGATTGGATGGGTTTTCAGGGAATTACTCAAAGTTTGGGTCAAAATATCAACATCATCGGCGATGACATACTTGCCACCAATATTCAGAGAATTGAAAACGCGCAAAAGAAGGGAGCCTGCAATGCTTTGATTTTAAAACCGAATCAAACAGGCACAGTGACGGAAACTCTTAAAGCTGCGAAATTGGCTCTGGACCACGATTGGGACGTTTTCGTCAAACATCGATCGGGAGAAACGTGCGATACGTTTATCAGCGATTTAGCTGTGGGGCTGGGCACGGGATGGCTGATGGCCGGAGCTCCCAACCGAGGAGAAAGAGTGGCAAAATATAATCGCGCTTTAATGATTGAGCAAGAATGCCAAAAATGCTAAAATGTCAAAATTAATATTACTGAGGCACTTAAAATCCCAATGGAATAAAGAAAATCGGTTCACGGGATGGACCGATATTCCTTTAAGCGAAGAGGGGATTAAGAGCGCCCAAAAAACCGCGGAGAAGCTCGCGGGTTTCAAAATTAATAAAGTTTACACTTCGCCCTTTGTCAGGAATAAAAAAACGGTCGTTTTGATTTTAGATAATCTGAAAAAGAAAGATTTGCCGGTCGTGATTGATAAGGCTTTAAATGAAAGAAATTACGGGAAACTGCAGGGTTTGAATAAAGAAGACTCTAAAAAACAATTCGGCGAAAAAAGGGTTCATTTGTGGAGGCGAAGCTGGGACGTTGCTCCGCCTGAGGGAGAAAGTTTAAAAGATGTTTACCGGAGAACAATCCCATTTTTTAAAAAATACATCGAATCGGATTTAATGGACGGCAAGAACGTTTTAGTGGTTGCGAGCCACAACTCGTTAAGGGCTATCGTCAAATATGTTGAAAAAGTAACCGATAGAAATATCATCAGTCTTGAAATACCCTATGCCGGACTGTTAAAATACGATTTTAAAAATGGTATTTACCACGTTAGAAGTCAAAAATAAAAATCTCTTTACTTTAATAATTTGGTATGTAATATTAAAAGAGCAACTTCTAACGTGGTTTACAAAAAATAAACCTTACCGTATAATTAAAACATATGAAAATTAACATACCCAAAGTCAATATCAGTAAGAATTTAATACCGGTAGCGATTATTATCGCCGGAATTCTGATTGCCGGAGCTTTCGTTTACGTAAATTTCTGGCCAAAGGGCGTTTTGTCGGCTCAACAAGCGGCCGAAAAAGCAATCGCCTTCATCAATCAAAATATTGAGCAGGGAGCGACCGCTTCTTTAGTGCAAGTTACCGAAGAAGATAACGTTTATAAAATCAGTTTAAAAGTCAACGAAATACCTTACGAGTCTTACATTACTAAAGACGGCAAGTTTTTATTCCCTTCGGGTATTGATCTCGGGGTGGTCGCCTTGCAAGAATTGGGAACGGAGGTTACGGCCGAACCTTCCGGAGAACAATCTTCGGCGGTCGCTTCGGAATCTTTCGCCAAATGTTTGACGGAAAAAGGCATGAAGTTCTATGGTTCTCAAGATTGCAGCTGGTGTTCCAAGGAAAAGACATTATTGGGCGATTCTATGCAATACGTCAATTATGTTGAATGCATCGACGACGAAGGACAGTTTACCAAGGCTTGTCAGGACGCCAATATTACGTCGTTCCCGACATGGCAGTTGCCTGACGGCAGAATGGAGTCCGGTTTCAAAACATTGGAACAATTAGCCGAAGTATCCGGTTGCTCTTTATGATCCGTATTTTTTCAACCCCAAGCTGTCCTTATTGCGTTACTTTGAAAGAATTTCTGAAAGAACACGGTTTTGAATTTGAAGATATTAACGTGGCCGTTGATGAGAAAGCAAGAGAGGAAATGATTGCAAAATCTAAGCAAATGGGCGTGCCTGTCATTGAAATCGACGGCCAAATTGTCATCGGTTTTGACAGAAAGAAAATCGTTCAATTGTTAAAAATAAAAGATTAAACGCGGTGGATTATTTAACTGTTTTAGGATTAGTGGCGGCAACTTTAACATCGGCAGCCGGTCTGCCCCAAGTGATTAAAAGTTGGAAAAACAAATCTACAAAAGATTTGTCTTTGATAATGATTGTGCAGTTTTTGATGGGAATATCCCTTTGGACAATATACGGTTTATTTAAGAAAGATGCGGCGATATTATTCGCCCAGGCGGTGGCTTATGTTTTTTATTTCTCCCTTTTAATATTGAAAATTAAGTATAAATAATGTCAATAAAAATCGCCATCAACGGTTTCGGAAGAATTGGACGCATTGTCTTCCGCGCCATACTAGACAACCATCCTAATTTGCAGGTTGTGGCGATTAATGATTTGACCGATTCGAAAACCCTCAATCATCTTTTGAGATACGACTCGATTTACGGCAGATACGCAAAATCCATAGGATCAGAGGTTAAAATGCTCGCCGAGAAAGATCCGGCTAATCTTCCCTGGAAAAAACTGGGGATTGATGTTGTTTTGGAGTGTTCGGGCGTTTTTACCGAAATTGATGGAGCTCAAAAGCATTTAACGGCCGGAGCGAAAAAAGTGATTATCTCTGCGCCGTCAAAATCAGACGCGATTCCGACATTTATTTTAGGGGTCAATGAAGAAAAGTACGATTCTAAGAAAGACAATGTTATTTCCATGGCCTCCTGTACCACCAATTGTTTGGCGCCCGTGGCCAAGGTGTTAAACGACGATTTCGGGATAGTTAAGGGCTTTATGACGACGATCCACTCTTACACCAATGATCAGCGCATTTTAGACTTGCCCCACAAGGATTTAAGAAGAGCCAGAGCCGCGGCCCTGAACATGATTCCCACTTCAACCGGAGCCGCTAAAGCCATCGGCAATGTCATTCCCGCTCTCAAAGGAAGACTGGACGGCATTGCTATAAGAGTCCCGACGCCGACCGTTTCTGTGCTTGATTTGATTTGCGAATTAAAAAAGAACGCTTCAATTGACGAAATCAACGCCGCTTTTAAAAAAGCGGTTAAAACTCCGGAATTAAAAGGAATTCTGGCTGCCGAAGAAGAACCCCTGGTTTCTTCCGACTACCGCGGAAGTACTTTTTCCGCTATTGTCGATCTGCCCTTAACTATGGCGAAAGATAATTTAGTGAAGGTTGTCGCCTGGTACGACAACGAATGGGCTTATGCATGCCGCCTGGCCGAATTCGCCGAATATATAGGCAAGAATTTATAGGAGAACACAGAATAATCGCAACCTCAGTTGAATAAAGACAACCCTTAGTCTAGCGCCAAGGGTTTTGTTTTTTTCTTTTTTCAGATATAATGGACTAATGAAATGCTTGAGTTTCAAAAAAGCGGAAAAACTTCTTTTGAAATATAAAATTCCTTTTTGCCGCACCGCCGTCGCCGCTTCCCGGGAAGAAGCGGGAGTTTTTGCTAAAAAGTTCGGCTACCCGGTGGTTTTGAAAGTTTTTGCTCCCGAAGTTATGCACAAAACCGATCTGGGATTGGTGGAGATCGGTATAAGAGGAGAAAAGGAGCTGGAAGCCGTTTGGAATAAGCTTTCCTCTAAAATCAAAAAAAGAAAAATCAAAGAAGCGGAGATTTTGATTCAAAAACAGCTTTTTGGAACAGAAACGGTGGCCGGTATGAAAAGAGACGGCCAGTTCGGTCCTGTTTTAATGTTCGGTTTGGGGGGCGTCTTGATTGAAGTTTTAGCGGATGTTTCTTTCAGGATAGCGCCTGTCGGCAGGAAAGAAGCGGGCCAAATGACGGAAGAAATTAAGGGGTATAGAATATTGAAAAGATTCCGATCGCAAAAAGCGGTTAATTTAGCGAAACTTGCGGGGATAATCGTCTCTTTGTCCCAACTTGCCTTAAAAGAGAAAAAAATAATCGAAGCTGACCTGAATCCGATAATTGCCAACGAAAAAGGATCCTGGGTTGCTGACCCGCGCTTTTTAATTCATGACCAATAGAACAAACAAACTGAATAGGATTTTTAATCCTAAAACTTTAGCTATCATCGGAGCCAAACCTGAACAAAATAGCGTCGGTTGGGGATTGCTGAAAAATGCTTTAGCGGGCAAGTCATTAAGAAAGGTTTTTGCCGTTAATCCTTTTCACGAACAAATTTTGGGAGAAAAATGTCTGCCTTCAGTAAAATCGATTAACGAAGAAGTTGATCTGGCGGTGATTGCGGTGCCGGCTGAAATCGCGCCCAAGGTCGTGGAAGAATGCTGCCAAAAAAAAGTGGGGGGCATGATTATTATTTCCTCGGGTTTTGGAGAAAGCGGCGAAGAAGGAAAGAAGTTGGAAGAGCAAATCCGCCTGATGGCTAAAGCATCGGGAATTCCGTTAATCGGGCCTAATTGTCTGGGCATAATCAGGCCCGACATTCTGCTTAATGCCACTTTTGCTCCGGCTATTCCCAGGGCGGGCGAAATTGCTTTTATCTCCCAATCGGGCGCTTTGGTTGATTCGGTTATCGACGAAAACGTCAGGGAAAACTACGGTTTTTCCGCACTGGTTTCTTACGGCAACGAAGCCGACGTCACTTTAGCCGACTTTTTAAGATGGGCGGCTGATGATGAAAAAACAAAAGTCATTGCTCTTTATCTGGAGGGAGTGAAAGAGGGCCGCGAGATTCTGGATGTTTTTTCGGAAGTTGCCCGAAAGAAACCGATTTTTGTCGTTAAAGCCGGCCGAACCAAGGAGGGAAAAGAGGCCATTGCCAGTCATACCGGAGCTTTAGCAGGCGATTATCAGGTTTATCAGGCCCTATTCAAGCAAACAGGAGTGATTGAAGCGGATAGCGTCAGGGAGCTTTTTGGTTCAGCTAAAGCCATGGCTTGGCAGCCCAAATGCCAAAACGGCATTGCTATTGTGACAAACGGAGGCAGCTGCGGAGTGTTGCTCGCAGATTATTGCCAGAGCTTGGGCGTGAAGCTGACAACTCTTTCGGCGCAAACCCTGAAGAAGCTTAATAAGCTCGGCGTTATGCACCCGGCCTATTCCAAAAGAAATCCCCTTGATATTATCGGCGATGCTTTAGCAGATAGGTACGGCGCGGCCATGGAAATTCTTTTATCCCAGCCGAATATTTACGGTTTGATTGTCGTCCAAACCCTCCAAATTATGACTGAAACGGAAAAAAATGCTAAAATTATCATAGAGGCCAGGAAAAAATGGTTTAAAAAACCTATTTTAACGGCTTTTCTCGGAGGAAAAATCACGGAGCCCGGCGTCAATTTGCTCGAAAAAAATCACATCCCCAATTACCGCGATTTGAAGGACGCTGCTTTGGCGATGAAATCTTTGATTAAAGAATAGTTTTTATATGGTCAATAAAGGTTTCACCTTAATTGAATTATTGGTGGTTGTGGCGATTATCGGACTCTTATCAACAATTGTTTGGATTAACACCCATGATGTTCGTTTTAAGGCCCAGGACGCCAACATCCAATCGCTGATGCATCAATTAAGAAATGCAGTCGAATTTGTTTACGCGCAGAGTGGAGAAAACTACGACCTGGTTTGCGATGAAACAAACAACACGCTGAACAACAACGGTGAAGTGGGCATCTTAGAAAGGGCGATTATGAAAGAAAATGGCTATGAAAATATAACTTGTTTTGAATCGGCTGACAAAAGAGACTTTGCCGCAGCCTCTGCCTTAAGATCGCAATCGGGAAAATATTGGTGCATTGAATCGGCCGGGGCTTCTGTGGAAATAAATAATCAAATAACCGCGGCGATTTGCCAGTAAATCAATATGCAATCAGAAAAATACATTCTTCCGTTTAAAGAAATACGCTCTAAGGACGTTCCCTTGGTGGGCGGCAAAAATGCTTCTTTGGGCGAGATGATATCTCAATTGACCCAAAAAAACATAAGCGTACCGGATGGTTTCGCCCTGACAACTGATGCTTACTGGCGCTATTTGAAGGCCAATAAAATTGACGGAAGGCTTAAAGAAATTTTTGCTGATTTCAATCCTAAAAAAATCGAAAGCCTCCAAAAAGTCGGTAAGGCTTCGCGCGATCTTATTTTGCGGGGTAAAATGCCCGACGATCTGAAAGAAGAAATAATAAAAGCTTATCAATTATTGGGTCAGAAATACGGTAAAAATCCGACCGTGGCCGTGCGCACTTCCGGAGTCGCTGAAGATACCGCTACCGCGTCATTCGCAGGGCAGTTTGAGACCTATTTGAATGTTTGCGGCGAAAAACAAATCTTTGACGCCGTCAGAAAATCAATTGCCTCGACATTTACCGATCGGGCCATAGCTTACAGGGAAGAAAAAGGATTCTCACAGCTGAAACTCGGGCTTTCGGTAGGGGTTCAAAAAATGATCCGATCGGATTTGGCTTCAGCCGGCATCATATTCACCATAGATACTGAATCGGGATTCAAAGACGTAATCGTTGTAAACTCAATTTTCGGAGTGGGGGAAATGATCGTAAAGGGGAAAGTCACGCCGGACCAATTCACGGTTTTTAAATCAACTTTGGACCAAGGTTTTAAACCTATTATTGCGAAAAACCTCGGCCGCAAAGAGAAAAAATATATTTTTGCCCGAGGCGGCGGGTTAAAAGAGGTGCCTGTGAGCAAATCCGATCAATTAAAATTTTCTTTAACCGACCAAGAGGTTCTGAAATTGGCCCGCTGGGCGGGCATTATTGAGAAACATTATGGCCGGGAACAGGATATTGAATGGGCCAAAGACGGCGAATCGGGAGAATTATTCATCGTTCAGGCAAGGCCCGAAACCGTTTACGAAACCCAAACCAAGAAATTATACGAAGAATATGAGCTAAAAACGGCCAAAGTGCCGATTATCACCGGGATTGCCGTCGGTAATAAAATTGGACAAGGGAAGATCAGGGTCATTGAAAGCATCTCTAAAATCAAAGAATTCAAACAAGGGGAAATTTTGGTTACCAAAATGACCGATCCGGACTGGGTGCCGATCATGAGGATGGCTTCAGCTATTGTGACCGACGAGGGCTCAAGAGTGTGCCACGCAGCCATCGTTTCGAGAGAGCTGGGGATTCCCGCCATCGTAGGCACCGATAAAGCCGCCAAGGTGTTAAAAACCGGCGAAGTCGCCACTGTTGACTGCAGTTCGGGTACGGGACGTGTATATTTAGGCATTATTCCTTTTGAGATCAAAAAACATAATCTTGAAAACGTTCCTGAAACGAAAACGAAAATTATGATGAATATCGGCAGTCCGGAAATCGCTTTTAAAAATTCATTTTTACCCAACAAGGGAGTGGGTTTGGCCAGGGAAGAATTCATTATCGCTTCCAAAATAAACGCCCACCCGCTGGCTTTAATCAAACAAAAGAAAACTAAATTTTTTGTTGATGAATTGGCCTGCGGCATAGGTCAAATCGCCGCCGCTTTCTGGCCCAATCCCGTGATTGTCAGATTTTCCGATTTCAAAACCAATGAATACGCAACTTTGCCGGGTGGTCAGGAATTTGAACCGAAAGAATCGAATCCGATGATCGGCTGGAGGGGGGCTTCAAGGTATTATGATCCAAAATACAAAAAAGCGTTCATCTTGGAATGCCAAGCTCTTAAAAAAGCGAGAGAGGAATTCGGTTTAAAAAATATCTGGGCTATGGTGCCGTTTTGCCGCACCGTTGAAGAGGGCCAAAAAACACTGGCTATTATGTCAGAGGCCGGGCTGGCTAAGGGCGAAGACGGCCTGAAAGTCATTGTGATGTGCGAAGTTCCGTCTAATGTTATTTTAGTTAAAGAGTTTTTGGAGATTTTTGACGGTATGAGCATCGGGAGCAATGATTTGACCCAATTGACGCTGGGGCTTGATCGAGACAATGCTTTAATCGCCGATATCGGCAACGAAAAAAATGAGGCCGTAAAATCCATGATTTCTTCGGTAATTCAGGAATGCAAGAAACAGAACAAATATTGCGGCATTTGCGGCCAGGCGCCCTCCGATTTCCCGGACTTTGCCGAATTTTTAGTGGAACAGGGGATTGAGAGTATTTCTCTAAATCCCGATGTGCTAATAAAAACGACATTAAAAATAGCGGAGGCGGAAAAAAATAAATTACATAATTGACCAATTGTTCAATTGGCCAATTGTCCAATTATATGTTCGACATCATCACTTTCGGCTCGGCCACCAGAGATATTTTTTTAAGAACCAAGCATTTTTTAATTGACGATTTTGATGTTCAAAATCCGGGCAGGGAAATTTGTTTGCCCTTTGGTCTCAAGATTGATATTGATGAAGTGCATTTTCATTCAGGAGGCGGCGGAACGAATACAGCCGTAACTTTTTCGAACCAGGGCCTTAAAACCGCCTTTTGCGGCATTTTAGGAAAAGACTGCCATGGCGAAGAAATTTTCAGGGACCTGAAAAAAAGAGGAGTCGATTGTCATTTTATCGTTCGGACAAATGAGAAACCGACCGATTTATCGGTCATTCTTTCCGCCCCTAAGGAAAGAACAATTCTGGTCTATCGCGGCGTTTCCGGCGAATGGCAAAAAAAAGATATTCCTTGGACAAAAATCAGCCAAGCCCGCTGGTTTTATTTAGCTCCTTTCATTGCGGGCAAGGAAGGGCTGTTTGAAGAAATCGTTGATTTCGCCAGAAAGAACAAAATCAGGGTTATGGCCAATCCCAGTTCTTCTTTCGTTAATTTGCCGTTGAAAAAAACAAGAGCGCTGCTTAAAAAAATAGATATTTTGCTTTTAAATCAGGAAGAGGCGCAAGCTCTGATAAAAAATAGCCGCTTGAGCGGTCAGGAATTGATGTTAACGGTCAAAAAGGAGTTTCCGGGCATTCTTCTTATCACTAATGGCCACCAAAGAGCCTTTCTGTCTCAAAAAAACAAAATCTATTCAGTTTTGCCTTTTGCCGCCAAAACCGTTGATAAAACCGGGGCTGGCGATGCCTTCGGTTCAGGGTTTCTCGCAGGCTATCTCGAAAGCAGGGGAGATATGATTTATTCTACGCAGGCCGCTTTAGCCAATTCCATCGCCTGTTTTAGCCAATGGGGAGCCAAAGAAGGTTTATTGAAAAAAGGCCAACCTTTTAAAAAAGCAAAAATCACCACACATGAAATCGCTTGAATATTATTTTAATAAAGCCCGGAAAGAGGGATGGGCGATCGGCCAATTCAATTTTTCTGACTTTAAAGTGCTGGAAGCGGTTGTTTTAGCGGCGAAAGAAATGCGCGCTCCCGTAATTTTAGGCACATCGGAAGGCGAAAGCAAGTCGCTCGGGCTGAAACAAATCGTGGGCCTCGTCAGGTCTTTCCGGAAAGAAACCGGCCTGCCCCTATTTTTAAATCTTGACCACGGCAAGTCTTTCGGGTATATTAAAGAGGCTATTGATGCTGGCTATGATACGGTCCATTTTGACGGATCATGCCTGTCTTTAGTTGAGAATATTAAAATTACAAAGAAAGTAGCAAATTACGCCCGTAAGAAAAATATTCCGGTTGAGGGCGAGGTCGGGTTTATTAAGGGTTCTTCGAAAATTCTAAAAAAAACGCCCCAAATAAACGAAGAAGATTTAACCGATCCCAAAGAAGCCGAAAAATTTATAAAGGAAACGAAGGTTGACAGATTGGCGGTAAATATCGGTACATTCCACGGCATGAGGGCCTCGGGCAGAAATCCCCGCATTAATCTCAAAAGATTGAAAGAAATCGAAGAAAGGGTGGGTAAGACGCCTCTGGTATTGCACGGCGGGTCAGGAACCCCAAAAGAGGATATTAAAGCATCTCTCCGATTGGGTATTGCTAAAATTAATATCAATACCGAATTAAGGGTGGTTTTTAACAACGTTTTGAAGGAAGCGCTGAAAAAACCGGAAATTGTTCCGTATAAATACATGCCCGAGGTGGTAGCGGCAGTCCAAAAAGTAGTTGCGGACAAAATAAGAATTTTCGGTTCAGCGAATAAAATTTAATCATTTAAAACAATATGCCAAAAATAATTTTAGAGGTTCAAAAATGCATCGGTTGCGGATCCTGTGAAGCCGTCTGCTCGAAATTCTGGAAGTTGGGCGACGATGGCAAGGCTCAGCTTTTGGGCTCTACATCTAACGGCGATAACTTCGAACTTGAAGTTAAAAACATCGAATGCAACAGCGAGGCGGCTGAAAATTGTCCGGTCCAGTGTATTAAATTATAAAAATAAGAATATGTTAACTTTATCTGCAAAAATTCGTAAAATTCAAGGCAAGAAAGTCAAAACTCTCAGGGAGAAGGGCGTTTTACCCGTTGTTTTATACGGTCCGAAAATTAAAAACGAAAATCTTGAAGTCAACTTGAAAGATTTTGAAAAGATTTTAGACGAGGCGGGAGAAAGCACTTTGCTCTCCTTGGAGGTTGAGGGCAAAAAAGAGAAAAACTTGGTCTTGATTCACGAAATTAAATTCGATCCCATGAGCTCGAAGCCGACTCACGCCGATTTCTATCAGCCGATCTTGACCGAAGAAATCCAGGTAAAGATACCTTTAATCATCGAGGGAGAGGCTCCGGCTGTGAAAAATCTGGGAGGCACTTTGGTGAAAAACATTTCCGAAATCGAAGTGAGAGCCCTGCCTCAGCACCTGCCCAAGGAAATCAAAGTCAATGTCGGAGGATTGGAAGCTTTTGGAGATAAAGTTTTGATTAAAGATTTGCAATTACCCGAGGGCGTAAAAATCTCAAGAAGCCCCGAAGAAGTCATCGCCCATGTCGCGCATCCCGAAAAAGTTGAAGAAGAACTGCAGAAACCCATTGAAGAGAAGGTGGAAGATGTTGAAAAGATTGAAAAAGAGAAGAAGGATAAGGGCGAAGAAGTTAAAGAGCCGGCCGGAGGAGAAAAGGCCAAAAAAGAAGAGGGGAAACCCTCCTCAGCTAAAACTTCGGCGGGCAAGGAAAAATGAAGAATTTGTTGAAAATTATCGTATTATCGGCATTAGTCTCGGTTTTGGTTATGCCGGGACTTTTTATTTCAGCCAACCCGAGTCCTTCCGAAGAAAGACAGGCTCTGGAGCTGGAATTAAAACAGCTTGAAGATCAGATTGCCCAGTATAAAAAGGACATTACTAAAACCGAGCAGGACAAAAAAACCCTGGAAAACAAGATTTATATTCTACAGAACACAATTAAAAAACTGGACCTGCAAATCAGCCAAAGCAATATTATTATTAAGGATCTGGGGTTACAGATTACGGATACCGAAGATTCAATCGATAAAACCGCTTTGAAAATCGAAGAAGGGAAAACCAGGCTGTCCGCCATTCTGCAAGAAACCTACGAAGAAGACCAGCGCCCTTTGATCGAAATACTGATCTCGGAAGGGATTTCAGATTTTTTTGATAATTTAGTGGCGCTGGAAGCTCTTAATGTAAAAAATCAGGAACTTTTAACTAATATCAAAGCGCTCAAATTGTATCTGGAAGACCAGAAAGAATCTTTAGACGATGAAAAAAGCTCTTTAGAAAAACAAGTAGCCATTCAGGCGCTGCAACGGCAGCAGAGCACTGCGACTAAGTCCCAACAGGATTCTCTGCTGAAGCTGACCGAAGCCGAATACCAAAAACAACTCGCCGAAAAGAGCAATGCGGAAAAACAAGCTCAAGTTATACGAAGCAGGATTTTTGAATTAATCGGCGTGCCTGAAGCTCCCACCTTCGAAGAGGCTTACAATATCGCTAAGTTCGCTTCAGATCAAATAGGCATCAGGCCCGCACTGTTGTTGGCTGTTTTAACGCAGGAATCAAATATCGGAAAAAATGTCGGCCAGTGTTATTTAAAAGATACGACGACCGGAGATGGCGTGAGGGTTAACGGAGCGTCTATCTCTAAAGTTATGAAGCCGACTCGGGACGTAAAGCCGTTTTTACAAATAACAAAAGCCCTGGGGAGAGACCCCTTAAACACTCCCGTTTCTTGCCCGATTCCTTCGGTTGGGGGATACGGAGGAGCTATGGGACCCGCCCAGTTCATTCCTTCTACTTGGGTGATGTATGAAAATCGTTTAGCCGAATTAAAGGGCGGAATTGCCGATCCGTGGAATATCAGCGACGCTTTTTTAGCCGCGTCTGTTTATCTTGCTGATGTTGGCGCAACTAAAAAAACTTATGAACATGAATGGTGTGCGGCTTTATCATATTTTTCCGGAAGCTGTTCTTTGAGCAATCAGGTGCGCTATGAATTTTACGGCGATTCGGTCATGGCCTTAGCCGCTCAATACGAAAAAGACATTAAAGGGATGCAATAGCGTCACTTTCTATAACAAAAATGAAAGAGGCTAAACCTCTTTCATTTTTTTTGGCAAAGCATCACGACCCACCTTTCTTTATATTCTAATAAATTTTCGGGATCGGTTTGCCATTTTGGAGCGCCTTTTCTTTCAAAAAAAGATAAAATCTGGTAATGCAAATTAAAAATACGCTTGGGAAGAATAAAACTTTCGAACGAATTTTTTACTCTCTTATTGCGAAGAGTGTGATTTATAAAAGGGGAACTTAATTTATTAAATAATTTAATATAAAAACTCGGGCCGCGATATTTCAAAATCAATAAGCCATTTTTAGAGAGCAATTCTTTTAATCCGGCGATTTCATATCTTCTCTTATGGCCGGCGGCTAAATCGAATTCATTAAAAACCTCCTGCCTCAAAGGCACCGAGAAAAGAAAGAGCCCCGAGGGCTTCAAAGCCCTGGCGATTTCTGAAAAAGCTTTTTCGTCGTTTTCGATGTGTTCGAGGACTTCAAAACCGGCTACCAGATCAAAAAAATTATCTTCAAAAGGAAGATTGACGACATCTCCGACGGCAGATATTCCCCCCATCTTCTCGAGGTTTTCCATCGCTTCCTTGCTCGTATCTAAAAAATACCCGCCTTTGACGGGTATCCTGGGACAATTTCCGGCCCCCAATTCTAAGTTCCGTTTACCTTCAAAATCCCTTGTAATCTTCCATAGCGACCAAATTTCGGGTTTCAGAATGCTTCCGTGCTTCCATAGCCGGTCATAATTTTTCGAGTGATTGTATTTCTCTTCCATTAGAGAGATTGATTGAGAGTTTCAATAAGTTTATCCAGCTTGCCCTCCATGATGGCCTCCAGATTATGGAAACTTTTTTTAACGCGGTGATCGGTTAACCTGTCTTGAGGAAAATTGTAAGTTCTGACCTTTTCTGCACGTTTCGCCCAGCCGATCTGGGCCCTTCTTTTCTCATCCAAAGCGCCGACTTGTTCTGTTTCCCGCTTCTCTAAAAGCTTGGCCGCCAAAAGCCCTATGGCGCTTTCTTTATTTTGCTGAAGACTCCTTTCGGTATGGCATTCCACGATTAATCCGGTAGGCAGGTGGATAACTCTGACGGCCGTCATTCTTTTGTTGACGTTTTGCCCGCCAGGCCCGGTTGCCTTACAGACCTCAACCCTAATATCGGCGGGATTCATTTTTATTTGAGCCTCTTGGGGTTTGGGTAAAACCGCGACCGAAACCGTAGAAGTATGAACCCGGCCCTGTTTTTCGGTTTTAGGAATCCTTTGCACCCGATGGACTCCGCCCTCATACTGCATTTTTAAGAAAGCTTCTTTGCCCGCCAATTCCAAAACGATTTCCTTAAAGCCTCCTAATTCACTGGCCCTCGAATCCAAAATATCTTGCCGCCAGCCCTGAGCCATGGCGTATCTTGAATACATGCGATAAAGGTCAGCAACAAAAAGGGCAGCTTCTTCGCCGCCGGCGCCAGCCCTAATTTCGATGATGGCTTCATCTGATTTTATTCCTTGGAGATCAGCCATGTTAATTACGAAGTAATCAAGGTTTACTTTTTCTTCTTTAAATCCTTTTTTTGAGCCAGTCTCTTTCTAAACTTCTGGACCTGACCCACTGTATCAAAAGCCTTCTCTTTACCGGTGTAAAAAGGATGGCATTTCGAGCAAATTTCCACATCCAGAGACTCTTTAACAGAGCCCGTAGTGAAAGTATTGCCGCAAGCGCATTGAACGCGGGCGTTTTTGTAATAAGTTGGGTGGATATCTTTTTTCATATATTGTGATAATTATGTTTGTTATCTTAGCAAATTAAAAGAAAAAATCAAGGATGGATCGTAGTTCCGTTGAAATTCTTGCCTCGGATGATATTCGACATATTCGGCAAGTCGGTGCCTTTGGTGAAAAATACGGTCATCTTTAAGTCTTTGGCCACCCGAGAAGCAATCGGGTCAAAAGGCACATTCATGCCCGGCACCCACTTTGTACCCGCGATTTTTAAGTAATCTTGCCAGGTTATTTCCTTAAAGGGATTGGCATCTTTGAATTCATTCGGATTTTTATCGTAAACGTAATCAACATTGGAAGCGTTGATGATTTTTGAAGCTTTAAATCTTTTGACCAACAAAACGGCGTCATAGTCGGTGGACCAACCCGGTTTCCAACCCGAGGCGATGAAAAGACGGTGATTTTTTCCCTTAACGGGCTTTTGGGGACTGTCGAGCACTACGGGATACGCCTCTTTTTTAAAGATGGTCCTTAAAAGGTGTGCGTTGAAGCGAGTGGCGTGTATCCCCAGCCAATCTTTGTCTTCATCGGTTAATTGAGTAATTTCTCCGGCGGCTTTCTGATAATTTCTGGCAATTGCTCCTCCGCCGGCCACAATAACGAATTTTACGCCTTCTTCCAGAAATTCTAAAATAAATTCCCTAAATTTTTTAAGGAAGTCTACTTGGATTTCTCCGGGCACAATAATCGAGCCACCCAAAGAAATAACAATGGTTTCAGATTCCCGATTCATCTCTTTTAACTTACCACATATTGCAGTTTTTTTGAAGGTATGATATGCTGAAAACTAGATATTTGTATGGTAAAAGAAAAATTCAATATTAATATTGATGAAATGATGGAAGCCGGTGTTCAGTTGGGGCACAGCACCTCCAGAATCAATCCCAAAATGCAGCCCTATCTTTCCGGAGTGAGAAGCGGAATTCATGTCATTGATCTGGAAAAGACTAAAGAAAAACTGACTGAAGCCCTAGAATTCATCCAAAGCATTATTTCAGAAAACAAGGTGCTGCTTTTGGTTGGAACGAAAATCGAGGCAAAGGCTTTGATCAAAAGCGTCGCTCAGGACTGTTCTTTATCTTATGTTTCGGAGCGGTGGCTGGGAGGAACTTTCACTAATTTCAACTCCATTTTAAAAAGAATCGATTACTTTAAGGAACTGGAAAGAAAAAAAGCGGCCGGCGAGCTTGAAAAATACACCAAAAAAGAAAGGGCCGGCATTGAAGACGAGATTAAAAAAATGGGCATAAAATTCGGGGGAATCAGGGAACTGAAAAAAATCCCCGATGCCATTTTTATCTCTGACGTGAATAAAGACGAATTGGCCATCAGAGAGGCAAGGCAATCCAATGTCAAAATCATCGGTATTTGCGACACGAACGTTGACCCGACACTGATCGATTTTCCGATTCCGGCCAGCGACGACGCCTTATCTTCAGTCAGATACATTTTAGAAAAGGTTAAAACTGCTGTAAAATCAACGAAGCCTAAAATAAAAGCGGAAAAGACGGAAAAATAAGAACTTTCGTAATTAACATGATTGATAAAATAAAAAAACTAAGAGCCGAAACCAGTGTTTCGATTATCGAATGTGAAAAAGCCCTGAAAGAAGCCGAGGGAGACATGGAAAAAGCCAAAGAGATTTTAAAGGAATGGGGTAAGAATTTCGCTGAACAAAAGAAAGACAGGATCACGAGCCAAGGCATTATTGACTCTTATATCCATCCAAATAAAAAAGTAGGTGTTCTTTTGGAATTAAACTGTGAAACCGATTTTGTGTCTAAGGCGCAGTACTTTCATGATTTAGCTCATGAGGTATGTCTGCAGATTGCCGGAATGGGGGATACGGAAACTCCGCTTCTGGAGCAGCCCTGGATCAAAGATCCTTCGCGAACCATCAAAGATTTGGTGCAAGAACAAATTTCCAAGACCGGAGAAAATATCATTGTCAAAAGATATATAAGATATCAACTCTAACTATTACTGGATTTACGAAATCCTCTCAAATTGGAGTGGATTTCGTAAATCCCAAACATGGTTACATTAATTTCTATTATCATTTTTATTTTGAGCCTTGCAGGTATAGTGGTGATTTTACTGCGCAAAATTCCGGTTTTGTGCGAACTGCCGGAACGAAATTTTGATTTTTCCCTAGGCAATTCTTTAGCAGGCGGCATTAAGGACGGGATGAAAAAAATGCCGGGCATTAAAAACTTTTCTTACGACCTGTATCTGCAGAAAACGCTTTCCAAGGTCCGCGTTCTGACCATGAAGACCGAAAATAAAACAGGCAGTTGGCTGGAAAAATTACGCCAGAAAAACTGTAAAAAAAACAGCACCAACAACGACAATTATTGGGATACTCTCAAGAAGGCCAAAGACGATAAATAGGTACGCGCCGAGGTAGCTCAACGGTAGAGCAGCGCTTTTGTAAAGCGAAGGTTGGGGGTCCGAATCCTCTCCTCGGCTCTTGCGACTTGACATGTTTTTTAGGAAAACATATAATGCCAACAGGATTAAAAATATGAAAACTGCGTTTTCGCTTCGCAGGGAAAAGACCTAAATAACAAATAGGGCCAATCAATAAAGACTCCAAGTAAAACCGTGAAGGTACCTAAAGGGTTGGATGTCTTCACGGTTTTGTTTTCTGCAAAACTCGAACATTAAAAAAAGAATAAGTTTAATTAACTACGGTTTTTTAGAGTTGCTTCGTATATATAGTTTTTTTTGAGAGTTTGATCCTAGCTCAGGATGAACGCTGGCGGCGTGGATAAGGCATGCAAGTCATGGGGGTACTGAGGCCGCAAGGCCGAAGTACAACCGGCAAACGGGTTCATAACACGTGGATACTAACCCCACTCTCGGGCATAACCAGTCGAAAGATTGGCTAATTCTCGATAGTCTCGCAAGAGTAAAGGCGCAAGCCGGAATGGGATAGGTCTGCGGCTTATCAGCTAGTTGGTAGGGTAATGGCCTACCAAGGCTATGACGGGTAGGGGGCGTGAGAGCGCGACCCCCAACATTGGGACTGAGACA
>JBDRKR010000011.1:0-9193 GCA_043813805.1 Candidatus Nealsoniibacteriota bacterium
GCCCGGCCTTAAAAGCGCCGGGTCTAAAACATCAGGCCGATTGGTCGCAGCCGTGACAATGACGTTGGTGTCTCTTTCAAAGCCATCCATTTCAGTGAGTATCTGGTTTAGGGTTTGCTCTCTTTCATCGTGGCCGCCGCCTAAACCCGCTCCTCGGTGCCTGCCCACCGCGTCTAATTCGTCAATAAAAATAATCGAAGGCGCAGCTTTTTTGGCCGTGCTAAAAAGGTCTCTCGTTCTGGCAGCTCCCACCCCCACAAACATTTCCACGAATTCAGACCCGGAAATATGAAAGAAGGGGACATGAGCTTCACCGGCGACGGCGCGGGCCAGCAATGTTTTGCCTGTACCGGGCGGACCCATCAAAAGCACGCCTCGGGGAATTCTTGCCCCCATATTCAAAAACTTTTTGGGAAATTTCAGGAACTCAACAATTTCTTTCAGCTCTTCTTTCGCCTCGGTCAAACCGGCGACATCCTTAAAGGTGATAGTATCTTTAGGGTGGCCTTCCGCTCCAAAGAGCCGCGCTTTCGCTTTCGAAAAATCAAAAGCTTGGTTGGCGCCGACTTTGGCCTGGCGGAAAATCATAAAAAAGAAAATCACAAAGAAAATCAGGGGGAGCACGAAGATGGAAATAGGACCCAGCCACGATAGCCACCCGCCTTCTTCTTTCTGTTCGATTTCCACGCCCTTGAGCGCATCTTGGCTTACTCCGTAGTTTGCCAAAGATTGAGAAAAAGCCGCTTCGGTTTCTTTTTTCGATTTCACCTGGCTGTCGTCCTGAAAAGTTACGGTGATATTATTGCCCTCAACTAAGATTTTTTTAACATTGCCTTCGTTGATATTTTTAACAACCTCCGTTAAAGGCACTTCTTTTGAGTCTTGTCCGGTCTGGGAAAAAACGGTGAAAACTCCCGAAACAATCAAGAAAATAAGTAAAATAAAAATAAAGTTTTTAAGCAGAGGATTCATCACTCTTTATTTTAGTATGAAAAAATGAATTAATCAATGTAAAAGCCCCCGATGCATAGCATGTGGGGGGCTTTCTTCGAGAATAGGGGACAAGATTAGGAGATGTTGACGGGCTCGGGTTTAGAAGCGTTCACGATTTTTACGAACTTAACGACGCTAGGGCCGTAACTAATTTTGATCGTCGATCTGTTGGATTTACGAAATCCAACATTTTATCTAATGTTTTTGAGGATAGGGTAAGAGAAAAATTAATAGATATGGGCGTCTGGTGTTTGATGCCCAATCATTATCATTTATTTTCGTCTCCTATTATAGATGATGGTCTTATTAAGTTTCATAAAAAGTTTGGAGTAGGCTTCGCTAACTTTTTTAACGCTAAATATAAAAGGAGCGGGGCGTTGTTCCAGGGTAGATATAAAAAAGTTCTGGTGGACGAAGATGCCCAAGCGCTTCAATTAATTTGCTACATTCATTCAAACCCTTTAGATTTATGGAAATCTAATTGGAAAGAAGAGGGCCTTAGTAATTCTGAGATTCAAAGCGCCCTGAATTTTTTAGAAAAAGACTATCGATGGTCAAGCCATTTAGATTGGTGGGGGATTAAAAATTTTCCTTCATTGATAGATAATGATTTTATGTCCAGATTTTTTAAAAATTCGGAAGAATACCGAGAGTTTTTTACCAATTGGTTGAGATATTACGAAAAAAATATCGAATCCATTAAAAAATTCGTTTTAGAATAATGTTGGATTTACGAAATCCAACATATTTAATCAATGTAAAAGCCCCCGATGCATAGCATGTGGGGGGCTTTCTTCGAGAATAGGGGACAAGATTAGGAGATGTTGACGGGCTCGGGTTTGGCGACGGGAGCGGCGGTGGCGGCGGCTTTCTCGATGAGCATTTGCTCAAGCTCAAGCTTGAGCTTTTTCGCCGCGATCAGCCGCGCGTTCAGGCGCCGGACCTTGGAGTAACGCACCCGAACTTCTTCATCAATCTGCCTTTGGTATTCCGGTCGAAGTTCCTCTTGGACATCCGGCAAGTCTTCGGCCCCAGCTTGCCGAAACATTTCGGCGATCGGGTTGATCTTCTTCTCGCGGGTCTCCACGAGCTCCCGTTCGAACCGCGCGATGTCGAGTTCGCGATAGGTCCAGCCGGCCTTTGTAAGAGCCTCTGGCTTTTCGCCTGCCAGAATCTGCGCCGTGATTCCCTTGACATAGAGTTTGTATCTGTTGTCAGAACAACCCATGCAGAACCAGTTCTGTGACTCCTCCTCGATGGCGAACTGCCCGCAGATCGGGCAGATCCTGTACTGCTGGCGTGTTTTGACTTCCGCGATGTCTTTTCCCATTTCGCTAACCTCTTTAACCTCTTTTCTTACTTCCGACGGCTTTGCCGCCGGAGCTGCCTGTTCCGGTACAATTACTAAACTTAGTTCTTCCAGGACATTTCTTTGGTGCCGGGGTGTTTTGTTTTTTCCCGGTCTTTCGTGCGGTGGCCCGTTGGGCTGGTGGTTTTTCACAAATCCTCCGGGCTCTAAGTCCTCCTGGCTACCTTTGATTAGAACTTTTGGCATTTCCTATCCTCCGTATTCTATATTTCTTTCCCCTTTCTTAAGGTACTCGATATGGAGATATTATAGCACTAAACGAAAAATCTGTCAATGGGCCTGGTGCCTATTGACAGATTTGTTATGGTTTGTCTTAGATGCGTATCAGAGTTTCAATGGCCTCTTGGGTTCTGGTCGGTTTAATACCCTTTCTTTTCAGCTCTTCTGAGATGCCCTTAAGGTCATCCAGATTAGCACCTCCTTCGAGAAGGGTTACGATAAAACCGGCTAATGCCCGCGTTTCCTGGTTGGGCGGCAATCTTGCCGATCCGCTATTGGTTTTGCGCGCAAGAAAAGCATGAATTGTCCAAAGCTTGTCCGCGGGGAACAACCGATTGCCTTCAGACGTCTTTATCCCTATCTCGTTCGTTGCTTGTCCAATCATTATTACCGGTCCGTAGATAATATGTTGTTGGCCCGACAGCCATTCCTCGGTTATTAAAATGTCTCCTTCTTTTACAAACTTAATGGTTACCATTTTTCACTCCCTCCAATATATGATAAAAAGGACAAACTAATCGATATTGGTATTATACACCAATAGGGTTATTTTGTCAACTTTACTTAATAATCAGCTTTAGGGTCATGCGGTGTTCTTGAGGTTCAATCTGCGAAATCTGGAATTGGTATTCCTTGCCGATCTTCAACTTCTGTTCCATTTTGGTTTTCGTTCCGAATTCGGAGATGTGGACGAGCCCCTGGATTTTGGGAGCGATTTCCACGAAAGCTCCGAAGGGATTAAATTTAGTTACCTTTCCTTCGAGAACATCGCCTTTTTTATATTTTTTGTCGATGTCTACCCACGGGTCTGTCTTTAAGGCCTTCAATGATAAGGATATTCTGATGCCGTCGGCAATTTCAATGATTTTCGCCTGGACTTTTTCTCCGACTTTGACGATCTCAGCCGGGTCGTCGATGAGTTGCCAGTCAATTTCGGAAATGTGAATAAGTCCCTCAAGGTTGTCGGGCAGTATTTTGACAAAAACGCCAAAATCCACGATTCCCGTGATTTCTCCCTCAACCACATCGCCTACTTTGTATTTTTCAACGAGTGTTTTGACTTTTTCGGTTTCAGTGGCTTTTTCCGACAGAATTAAAATGTCCTTGCTTTGGTCGATGGTTATGATTTTCACCGTCAGATCCTCGCCGACGAGTTTTTGGAGTTTATCTAAAATTTTGGTTCGGTCAGCTCCTTCGACTCTCGGATAGTTTTTAGGGGAGAGTTGCGAGACAGGTAAAAAACCGGAAACTCTTTCTACCTCTACGAGTAATCCGCCTTTATTGGCGCCAAGCACCTTAACCGTTAATGGTTCGTCTTTTTCTTTTTTTAAGGCGAGTTTATCCCAGTTCAGTTCTCGGCCGGCTTGAGTGGCTGAAAGTTCAATATAGCCTTCATCATTTTCCAGTTCGACGATTTTTAACATCAACTTGTCTCCCATTTTAGCGCCTTTTAAGGTAACCTTCGCTTCTTGAAATTCCTGGCCGTAGATAATGCCTGTGCCAATCGGCCCCAGGTCGACATAAACAGTCGATCGTCCTACACCAATCACCGAGCCTTCGACGATTTCGCCGACTCGCGGAAGTTTTAAGAAGTCGTTAACCTTATTTTCGATGATATTTTTCATAGCCTTAATTTATCATAGATTATGATTTATGACAAGATGTTTGGGATTTCCGAAATCCACTCAAATTTGAGAGGATTTCGGAAATCCTGTAGTTGAACGCCAAAACACTTTATGATAAAATAAAATATAGCAAAGCAATATCTTTGATTTCTCGCTTCGCTCAAAATTAAAAAAATATGCACATCATTTGGCACGGACAATCTTTTTTTCAAATACAGACAAGTCTCAGCAAGGGCGAGCAAACAACGCTCGTTATTGATCCTTTTGATGAAACCACGGGACTGAAAGTTCCTTCGGTGGCTGCCGATATTTTATTGATTACTCATGACCACCACGATCATAATAATAAGAAGGCCATTAAAGGCCAGCCTTTCTTGATTGATGGTCCGGGTGAATACGAGGTGAAAGAAGTGTTTATTCAGGGCATTCCTTCTTTTCACGATGAAGAGGGAGGAAAGAAAAGAGGATCAAATACTATTTATACCATGGAGCTCGAAGAAATGCGGCTGTGCCACCTGGGCGATTTCGGCCAAAAAGAATTAACCGAAGATCAACTTGAGCTAATCGGTGATATTGATGTTCTGATGATTCCCGTCGGGGGAGAGTTCACCATTGACGCCAAAGGGGCAACTCACGTCATTTCCCAGATAGAACCCAAAATTGTCATTCCAATGCATTATGCTTTGCCCAAGCTCAAAACGAAGCTTGACGAGGTGGATAAATTCTTGAAAGAAATCGGCAAGAAATCAGTTGTGCCCCAGCCGAAACTCTTGATCAAAAAGAAAGACCTGCCTTTAGAAACCCAAGTGGTTGTTTTGACCATATGAAGTTTTTGGAAAAAATACGGGACTTACCCGAAAGGACGAGAAAGATTATTTTATGGGTTGTTTTGATTGTTTTTGCCGCAATCATGCTGGTCTGGTGGATTAGCCGCATTCCCAAAAGATTAGATGATTTTCAAGCCGGGCAGTTTATCGAACAATTAGACTTGCCGAAAATGGAAATGCCTCAAATGCCGGAATTACCCGATTTAAATAATATCGAAATCAATGCCCCGGAAAACAACCAAACCCAAGAAAATTAAAATAAAGGTAGTGATGGAAAAGTCCTCCACTGCTAAGGCTTCCGTCCCCGCTAAAGCTTCAGCGGACAAGACGACGGGCGAGGAGAAAAAGATACCTCAAAAAAAAGAGGATTTTTCTGTTGAAAAACCTGTTAAAAAACCGGCCGAAGAAAAAGTGCAGCCTAAAAAACCAATCGATGATAAACCAAAGCAGGAGATAGGCTACGTGAAACCGAGAGAAATTGTGACAGAGATGCAGGAGTCTTACATTGATTATGCCATGTCGGTGATTGTGGCCCGAGCCTTACCCGATGTCAGGGACGGTTTAAAGCCCGTTCATCGCCGGATTCTTTACGCTATGTATGAAGATGGTTTGACGCACGGAGCCAAGTTCAGGAAATCGGCGACGGTTGTGGGTTCTGTTTTGGGTCGCTATCATCCTCATGGAGACGTGGCTGTTTATGATTCGATGACGAGAATGGCCCAAGATTTTTCTTTAAGATACACGCTCATCCAAGGACAGGGAAACTGGGGATCGATCGATGGGGACAGCGCGGCCGCTATGAGATATACGGAATGTAAGATGTCAAAGGTGGGGGAGGAGATGTTGCGTGACATCGACAAAAATACCGTCGAATTTGTTGACAACTATGATTCGACGAGGAAAGAGCCAAAAGTTTTGCCATCGCCCGTGCCGCAGCTTCTTTTGAACGGCTCTTTAGGAATTGCCGTCGGTATGGCGACCAATATTCCTCCTCATAATTTAACCGAAGTGGTGGACGCCTCTATTTATCTTTTGGATCATCCTAAAGCCGACACCGAAGATTTATTTAAGTTCGTGCAAGGGCCTGATTTTCCGACAGGCGGCAATATTTATAGTTCCAAAGAAATCCTCGAGGCTTATTCTCTGGGCAAAGGCGCGATTGTAACAAGAGGCAAGGCCGAAGTGGCGGAAAACGAAAAAACCGGAAGATCTCAGATCATCATCACCGAAATTCCTTACCAAGTCGTGAAGTCTTCTCTAATTGAGCAGCTGGCTCTTTTAGTGCAAGAAAAGAAAATCGACGGCATTAAGGATATTCGCGACGAATCCGACCGCGATGGTTTGAGAATCGTGATTGATCTGCAAAAAGATGCCTATCCCCAGAAAACTCTCAACCGTCTTTATAAATTCAGCGATCTGCAGAAAACTTTCCATTTGAACATGCTCGCTTTGGTTGACGGCATCCAGCCGCGGGTTTTGTCGTTAGTTGAAGTTTTAAGCTACTATCTGTCGCACCGCAAAGATGTGATAACCAGGCGCCTCAACTTTGATTTAATGAAGGCCAAAGAAAGGGCTCACATCCTGGAAGGCTTGCACAAGTGCTTAGCCAATATTGATCTCGTCATTAAAATTATTAAATCATCAGCCAGCCGGGAAGAAGCTTCGAAGAACTTAATGGCGCGCTTTCGACTTACCGAAATTCAGGCCAACGCCATTTTGGAAACGAAACTTGCGGCTTTGGCGAAATTGGAAAGGCAAAAAATAGAAGATGAGCTGAAAGCTCTCATGGCTCTCATTAAAGAATTGACGGCCACTCTTAAAGATCCGGAAAGAATCAAAGAAACGATTAAGAAAGAATTAAAAGAGGCTAAAGACACCTTTGGAGACGAGAGAAAGACGAAATTGCACGTGCAGAAGATCGGCGAAATCGCCGAAGAAGATTTAATTCCGCAGGAAGAAACAATTATTACTTTAACTCAGGGCGGTTATATTAAAAGAATTAATCCTTCCCAGTATAAAAACCAAAAGAGGGGAGGAAAGGGCATGGTGGGCATGAAGACGCTTGGCGACGATGTAGTGGAACACTTTTTGTCCGCGATGACCCACGACTCTTTGCTCTTCTTTACGGACTCCGGCAAAGTTTTCCGCACCCAGGTTTATGAAATCCCCGAAGGGCAAAGAGTGGCCAAAGGCCGGGGGCTTTTGAATTTCTTAGAGTTATCCTCCGAGGAAAAAATCCTTTCTTTAAATTCTTTGGGCAAGGAAGACAAAGAGGCCGGCATGAAATACTTGGTCATGGTGACGAAAAACGGCATAATAAAGAAAACAGCCTTGGAAGATTTTGATAACGTCAGGCGTTCGGGATTGATCGCGATTTCCCTTAAAAAAGGCGACTCGTTAAAGAGCGTCCGTAAAACAACCGGCGAGAACGAACTTGTTATCGTGACGAAGCTCGGCCAGTCCATCCACTTCAAAGAAAAAGACATCAGATCTATGGGGCGGACGGCTTCCGGCATTCGGGGCATCAGGCTGGGCAAGGGAGACGAAGTGATTGCACTGGACGTTGTCAGTCCCGAGAAGCAAAATTTATTATTGGTTGTTTCAGAAAATGGTTACGGCAAAAGAACCGATTTGAAAGAATATAAGATTCAGGGCAGGGGAGGGTCGGGCATCAAGACCGCGCAAGTAACTGCCAAAACAGGAGAGTTGGTTTATTCCATAGTCCTGAAGGGCGACGAAGAAGATTTGATTGTTATTTCCAAAAAGGGCCAGGTTATCAGAACGCCCGTCAATTCCATCGCCAAAATCAGCCGCGCTACGCAAGGCGTCAGAATCATGCGGCTCGACCCCGGCGATAAAGTGGCTTCGGCCGCCTGTCTGTGATAAAATATAATAAAACATGAAGAAGCTGCATTTTCTTGGGTTTAACGTTTTAATGGTTTCTTTGCTTTTCGGATTGGCTGCGGGAGTTTCGGCGGCCTTACCCGGAGTGATAAAAACTTCGCCTACTGATGGGCAAATGGGCGTTTCTTTGG
Organism: Candidatus Nealsoniibacteriota bacterium; assembly: GCA_043813805.1. Taxonomy (GTDB): domain Bacteria; phylum Patescibacteriota; class Minisyncoccia; order Minisyncoccales; family MHMH01; genus 2-02-FULL-43-13. The sequence goes on from JBDRKR010000011.1 coordinate 8,069, forward strand.
TTCCCACCCTACAATGGGGAAAAGTTTCCGGAGCCAATGCTTATGAAGTAAGAATAAAAAATTTCGGGGGAAGCATTATTTGGGATTATTTTATTGCCGATGTCTCGTCCAAACAGATCCCCGCAGAGATATTAAAAATAGATAAATCTTACGAATGGTGCGTAAGGGCGGTAAAAACCCCGACCACCTTGGCAGCTGATAGGTTATACGTTATTCAAGAAATGGATGCTTTCGGGATAACCGACATCAGCCCTGAATGCGCGTCGAATTCGAGCTTTGACGAAATAAAAGCCGGCGAATACGACTTATTTTCCACCGCGCAACCTGCGACATCCTTGAAAACACCTACGATTACTTCTCCTAAAGGAGTGACGGTTTTTCCTCTTATCTTAAAGTGGTCTTCGGCGGGCAGTTCTTTAAAGTATAAGTGGAGGATAATTGGGACGAAAACCGAAACGTTACCCAATGGTCAGATTGTTATTAGCGTGGAATCCGGTCTCCCTTCGGGGGAAGTGAGTGGAACTCAAGTTGAGGTTACCGATCCTTCTAATTCTTTATCGATATTGGAAAAGTATTCCTATACTTGGCAGGTTAAGACTTGCACGGCCGATTATGCCACCTGCGGACAGTGGGCTTCCGCGAATTTTAGTTTGACTTTGAAAAAATTTCATCTCGTTTCCCCAAAAAATAATACTCCTACCGCTACCACGGTAAAACTTGATTGGGAAGATGTCCCCGGAGCAACAAGCTATAGTGTAGTGGTTGATGATTTCAATACTTATATTGTTTCTGATGGAGGGTCTTTAAAAACAATTTCCGGGTTAACCATAGATACAACCTACCATTGGCATGTGGTGGCCAAAAGAGAGGGAAAAGATTTTATTAGCGAAGAGCAAAGCTGGAACTTTACTCCGAGATCGGACGTCGTTCCGCCGACCCCAACTCCTACTCCTACTCCTACCCCAACTCCGACACCGACACCGACCCCAGGAGATTCTTTCGTGCCTCAACTTTATTTACCTAAAAATAACGCAACTAATGTCTCTTTAACTCCGACTTTCAGCTGGTACCCGGTTGAGGGAGCAAATTATTATGAATTTATTGTTTTAGGCGCAAAAATGATAA
>JBDRKR010000012.1:0-2366 GCA_043813805.1 Candidatus Nealsoniibacteriota bacterium
TTCGTGTTTCATGATGGTTCCAACGGTTTGATGGAAGGGGCTGTGGGAGTGATAGGCAAGGTCTTCAGGAAAATTGAAGCCAACGAGAAGAAACTTCCTAGTCAGCCAACAGAATTGTCATAAAGCTGACTACACATGGCTGGTGATTGGTACCTTTGGGTATCAAACACCGGCCGTTTTTTTATTTTAAAAAAATGTCAGAAAAATGTAGGATAAATCTATGGTTTTTTATTCCAAGAGTAAAAAAGAAACTCAAAAAATCGCCACTGATTTAGCCACTAAAACAAAAAGCGGCCCTCTTTCGCTAAAGCTGCAAAGAGCGAGTATTATTGCATTGGAAGGGGAGTTAGGCGCCGGAAAAACCACTTTTATCCAAGCATTCGCCAAAGCGTTAGGGATTAAATCCAAAGTGAAAAGTCCAACTTTTAACATAATAAAGAAATATAAAATTCCTAATGTTCCACATTCCGCGCTCTACGTTCCACGATCCGTTTATCACATTGATTGCTATCGTTTGAAGGACTATAAAGAAGCGATACCCTTAGGCATAAAAGATATTTTTAAAGAAGATAACGCCGTTATATTGATTGAGTGGCCTGAAAGGATAAGTGAAATTCTGCCTAAAAATATAATCCGGGTTCACATTGATCATATAGATAAAAACAAAAGAAAAATTTCAATAAAAAGATGAAAAAATTGGTATTAATAGACGGGCATGCGTTGGTGCATCGGGCGTTTCACGCCCTGCCTCCGACAATGAGCTCCCCGAACGGCGTTCCGACCAATGCCGTTTATGGCTTTGTTTCCGTTCTGATAAAAACGATCAAAGACATCAATCCCGATTACATCGTGGCCACTTTTGACTTGGCCGGACCGACATTCCGCCACGAGGAATTTGCGGAGTATAAAGCTCATAGGGAAAAAGCGCCGGACGAGCTTCACACCCAAGTGCCTTTGGTTAAAGAAATCCTTGGGGCGTTCGGCATTCCTGTTTATGAAAAAGAAGGTTTTGAAGCGGATGATCTGATCGGTTCCATAGCCGAAATTACAAAAAAACAAAAAGACATCCAGACAATAATCGCAACGGGGGATTTAGATACTTTACAGCTCATCCAAGACGATAAGGTTGTTGTTCTGACGCTGAAAAAAGGCGTTACGGATACGATTCTATACACCCAAGACGAGGTTGAAAAAAGATACGGCCTGAAGCCCGAGCAGATGGCTGATTTCAAGGGTCTTAAGGGAGACCCGTCGGATAATATTCCCGGCGTTCCCGGAATCGGAGAGAAAACCGCCTCTCAACTTATCCAATCTTTTGGCAGTATTGAAAATCTTTATAAAGAAATAGAAATTCTTAAGGAAAATCCTGAGAAAAAACCAAAACCGCCTCTTACCGTCAAACTGACGGATAAACTTAGCGAGCACAAAGATATCGCTATTTTCTCAAAAAAATTAGCCACGATAATAAGAGATGTGCCCATTAAGTTTGATATGGCGAATGCCGATTGGAGAAAAAATATGAGACAGGAAGATTTGACTAAAATGCTTCAGGAACTGGGAATTTACAGTTTAATTAAAAGAATCGGTGAGATTAGCGGCCAGACATTGGAGTCCGCCCGAACAACTGTTCAAGTAGGCGGGCAACTGTCTTTAATAAATGAGGACTCCGATAAAATTGAAGTTATTTCTTTGGAATCCCGAAATCAGATAAGCAAACTGACAGAAAGGATAAAAAATGCTGAGTATTTTGCATTTGACATTACGATAGACCCCGATCTTATGGACTATGGCCATATAGTATTTGCTTTTGATGACCGTCAAACTTTGGCAATCCCGTGGGCATTGTTTAAAAAAGAAAAAGAGGTCTTTTTGGAATTAAAGTTAGTTTTTGAAGATGCAAGAATGAGAAAAATAGGCCATGGTTTAAAAGAATTATCAAAGACCCTTTTGGAACATAATGTCCACATTTTGGGCGGGGATTTTGACACTAAGATAGCGGCATATTTGTTAAATTCCGACTTGAAGGATTATGACCTTGATAAAATATATTTTATTGAATTTAACAAAAATATAGACAACAATCCTTTGAAAAGACCGGCTTATTGCATTGAGCTGGAGAAAATTCAACGGGAAAAACTTAAATCCCGCGACCTTCTTTGGGTATTTGAAAAAATTGAAGTTCCGTTAGCGCCGGTTTTGGCGGAAATGGAAATTAACGGGGTTAAAATCAATTCCAAGGCGATTGCCAAGCTGTCGGATAAAATTTCGGATGAAATATCTGATTTGGAAAAGAAAATTCACGAACTTGCCGGCAGTCCGTTTAATATTAATTCGCCCCAGCAGCTGTCTTCCGTTCTTTTTGACCC
>JBDRKR010000013.1:0-9986 GCA_043813805.1 Candidatus Nealsoniibacteriota bacterium
TAAATCTTAAGATCGCCGTTGTTTCTTTCATAGCGCATTTTAGATATTTCTTTGCCGGCGGTATTAATGGAGACGACGAAATCTTCGGCGGTTTTAGATTGCCCGCCGTTTAAAAATTTAAACTTCTCTGGTATCTCGCCGGTCAGAACGTTTACATTTTTCCCTATTTTTTTTAAAGTAGAGAAAAGCGCCAAAGAGCCGGCCAAGGTATCGCCGTCTATCTCCCGGGGTGGTAGAATTAAGATGCTCTGAGACTTTTCTATAAGATTTTTCGCCTGGCTGAAGTCCTCCATAAAAATAGATTTGATTAATTAAAGTTAACTTAATTCCGAGAAAGAGTCAATTTATATGCAAAAAGAGTATTTAACGAAAAACGCCGGACAAACCAAGAAGCTGGGGGAGGCGCTGGCCAGAATGCTTTTTAAAAGCCGCTCTGAAGACAAAGCGGTCGTCGTCGCGTTGCGGGGAGATTTAGGAGGGGGAAAAACCACCTTTTTGCAGGGTTTTGCCAAAGGGCTCGGGGGAAGGGTTAAGATTTTAAGCCCGACATTTATTATTATGAGAAGAATGAAATTGGACAATTGTTCAATTGGCCAATTGGACAATTTTTTCCACGTTGACGCCTACCGGCTTCAGGGAGCTCGTGATTTATTGGAGTTGGGTTTTCGGGAGGTAGTCGCTAGCCCCAAGAATGTTGTGGCGATTGAATGGGCCGATATAGTCAGAAAGATTATCCCCCGCCACGCCGTTTGGGTTGATTTCGATTTTATTGATAAGAATAAAAGAAGAATCGTGGTAAAATTCAACAATGGAAGATAAAAAACAATTACTTGTTTTTGACAGCAACTCGGTGATTCACCGCGCTTTCCACGCCTTGCCGCCTCTAACCACCAAGAGAGGGGAGGTGGTGGGGGCCGTTTACGGATTTTTATTGGTTTTTTTAAAAGCCATTAAAGAATTTCAGCCCGATTTTGTGGCCGCCTGCTTTGACGTGAAGGGCCCGACGTTTCGCCACGAAAAATATGCTCAATACAAGGCCCAGCGGCCAAAGGCGCCTCCGGAGCTTTATCTGCAGATTCCGATGGTGAAAGACGTTTTAAAAAATTTCGGCGTGCCTATTTTTGAAAAGCAGGGATTTGAGGGGGATGACTTAATCGGCACGATCGCTAAGCTCTCTCCGGTAGAAACAATTATCATCAGCGGCGATTCAGACAATCTTCAGTTAATTAACGATAAAATCAAAGTTTATGCCTTAAGAAAGGGCGTCAAAGACACAGTTTTATATGATACAGTTTTGGTTGCAGAAAAATATCAGGGACTGAAGCCCAAGCAGTTAATTGATTACCGCGCCTTGCGGGGTGATCCGACCGACAATATCCCGGGGGTCAAAGGAGTGGGGGAAAAGACAGCCACCGACCTTTTGCAAAAATTCGGGACTCTCGAAAACATTTATCAAAAACTGGACGATTTGAAGTCTAAGACTAAAGAGCTTCTGTCCCGCTCTCGAGAAGACGCCTTTATCAGTCAGGACCTGGCCACTATTATCCAAGATGTGCCGATGGATTTTAATCTGCAGGATTGCAGCTGGTCGCATTACGACAAAGCAAAAGCCGTGCAATCTCTGGAACATTTCGGCTTTCACAGTCTTATTCCCCGCCTACCCTAGATCGATTTTTTCTACCCCTCGCCATAAATGAAAGAGGTTAAACCTCTTTCATTTTATTTAGGGCCCGATTTTTACAGGTTTTCTCTTTGTGCTTGACAGAGGTTATTTTATGTGTTATTATTTCGTCAGAAAGGAGATAGAAATTGAGCACATTAAAAGAGATTAAAGGGAGTTTAAAGCAAGCGGGATTTAAAAAAGAAGATATCAAAGCGGTCTTGAGGTTACTTCCATACTTAGGAGCGTTAGATGAACTGGTTTTTCCAGAAAGTCCCATAACTATCGGCTTTTCAACTAGCAAGAATCGTTTTGAACATTTTGCAGGGTACCATCCGGGCAAGAACGCCGAAGTGAAATACAGCATCTTTGTTAATGGTCTTGCAGGCCGTCTTCAGGAAGAAAAGGAGCGCAGGGGTTTATGGGTTCCCGATATAAAGACAAAGCCTGGCCACAAAAAACAGAGCAAACTCTTAAAACCAACCTGGGAAGAGTTGTTGGTACCTATGGCGGCCCATGAGGTTAGGCATCGAGTTCAGAACGAGTGTCTTTGTAAAAAATTCTCTCCTCTGAAAAGCGCAAAGTTAATCAAGGACGACCTTCTCAGGGCCATAGTTATCTTTGAAGGTTATGTTTTAGAAGAGAATGAAAAAACTTGGACTAAAGAGAACAAGCCAAAGGCTTTTATCAAAGAGCGAATGGAACGAACAGAATTTGATGCTAGTGTTATAGAACGCTTAGTCGCCGTCAAGATTCACGGAAAAAACGCATATAGCTTGCGCGAGGAAATTGTTTCCATAATCAAAATGTCAGCTCCCTAAAGACAAAGGGCCTAAATAAACGAGAAGTTTGTTTAGGCCCTTTAATTTTAATTATAATCGCCGAGGGAGCGATTTTTTGGTACAATCAGAGAATGTTTATTAAAAAAAGTAAAAGTAATTTTAAGCATCTTTTGTTTCTGGTTATTCTGGCTGTTATTATCAGCGGAGGAATTTTTGTTTATACAAAATACACCATAAAAAAAATAGACTCCCTTGGTTCTTTTGTGAAAATACAAAAAATAGAAAAGCGGAAGCCCTTTTACCTCAAGTTATTAGAGAATATAAAAGAAGATTTGGTTTTTCAACAAGTCGATTTCTTAGAAGTAAACCTTAGCGCAATGAAAGTAATGCTTTATGAAAGAGGTCTTGCGATAAAAGAGTTGGCAATTTTGAAAAAGGGAGACCCTCAGGATTGGGGAGGTTCGGCGGTTGGTTTATATGAGATTATGTCCGGGAATGAGCTTAGTTTTTCAGCCGTTTCAAGTGTTTACATGCCCTATGCCCTTCGTTACTACGGGAAGTATTATATTCACGGAGACCCGTATTATTCTTGGGGAGAGACATTGGATTCTTCTGTGTCCGGGGGCTGTATAAATTTAAGCAACGAAGACGCAAACACAACCTATGAATTAACTGAGTTAGATATGCCCGTTTTAGTTATAGATAAAAAGAGAGACTCTTTTTTGTACTCTAACAAGAAAAAGTCGAAATTGCCGGAAGTTTCTGCCCAAGGGTATCTCGTAGCGGATTTAGATTCGGGTTATGTTTTTGCTGAAAAAAATTCTCAAAAACAATTCTCTATAGCATCTCTCACAAAACTGATGACCGCGGTCGTGGTTGCGGAAAATGTTGATTTAAGAAGATCTATTTTAGTAAAAGAGGAAATGCTTGAAGCTTATGGATCAACAGAAGGATTGGAAGCTGATAAACGGTTTAGGGTCGTGGAATTATTTTATCCCCTTTTGATCGAATCTTCTAACGATGCGGCTGAGGTTTTGAGTTATTTTTTGGGTAAAGAAAAAACCATAAGATTAATGAATGAGAAAGCAAAAGCCATTTTAATGGAGCAAACAACCTATGTTGATCCTTCCGGTTTTGACCCCGAAAATATTTCTACTGCCTCGGATCTTTTTTATTTAGCAAAATACCTATTGGACGTTCGGCCGCCGATCTTAGAAATTACTAAAGGAGAAAAAGTTTTAAGTTTTGGCGAAATCGACTTTAAAATTGAAGATCTGTGGAATAAAAATGTTTTTATTGAAGACCCGACTTTTATCGGAGGGAAAACGGGTTTTATTAAAACGTCCAAAGACACGGCTGTTTTTATCTTTCGTCTCATTACTGCGGGTGGCGCTGAACGCAACGTGGCAATTATCCTTTTAGCGTCAGAAGATGAAAAAGTTGATACCCAAAAAATTTATACGTGGCTCCATAAGGACCATTTTTAAAAGACGGTTTAAATTTGCCTTGATTTTATTGAAAGAGTAAAATGGAGTATCATGCCTGAGCTTCCCGAGGTTGAAACAATTAGGCGGCAGCTGAACGAGAAAATCGTTGGCAAAAAATTGGACGGCAAAAAGATTGTCGGTGTGCGGCGAAGAGCCAAAATTCTGATGATAGACTTCAGTGATGGCTCAAGTTTACTTTTCCATTTAAAACTAACCGGCCAGCTGATTTTTAACGGGGAAAAGGGGCCGTATACGCGTCAAATATTTAAGTTTAGCGACGGCGCCCAATTGGTTTTTAACGATGTCCGTAAATTTGGCTGGTGGAAACACGTCAAAAGCAGTAAGGATATCGAAAAGACGTTTGGCCCGGAGGCTTTAGAGGTAGAATTGGAAGGCTTTAAAGATCTTCTCAAAAAAAGACCTAATGCTAAAATTAAGCCGCTGTTGATGGACCAAAAATTCATCGCCGGTATCGGCAATATTTATTCTGATGAAATTTTATTCGCCGCCAAGGTTCAACCTCTGCGGCGCATCAAATCTTTGATGCCGAAAGAGATAAAAGCAATTTGGCTGAATATCGGAGGAATACTTAAGTCGGCAATTAAAAATCGCGGCACTTCAGAGAGGAATTATCTTGACGCTTTGGGGAAGAAGGGCGATTATTTAAAATATCTTAAAGCGTATCGCAGGGAGGGGCAGAAGTGTCCGCGTTGCCCGGGCATAATTAAGAGAATAAAAATGGGTTCTAGGTCTGCACATTTCTGCTCTAAATGCCAGCGTTAAGAATATGATAATTTTTCTTTACGGAGAAGACACATACCGGTCGCGCAAGAAATTGGAAGAGATTGTCGCCCACTACAAAGAAATCCACAAAAGCGGGTTGAATTTAAGATACCTTGACGGAAAGAATATAGATTTCCAAGATATTAAAAGCGAACTTCAAACCGTTTCAATGTTTAAAGAAAAAAAGCTTTTGATCTTGATGGGTGTTTTTTCTAATCAAGGACTTAAAGACGGTTTTCTGAAAGACTCCAAACGTTTTGTTGATTCAGACAACGTTATTTTGTTTTACGAAGAAAAAGGGGGGTTGACTCGAGATCCCCTTTTCACTTTTTTAAAGAAACAGGCTCAGTCTCAAGAATTTGAGTTGCTCAGCGGGCTTAAAGTCAAGAATTGGCTGAAAGCCGAGTTTGAAAGGTTAAAAACAAGGATTGATCCGATGGCTTTAGAACTAATGGTTAATTTTGCCGGCAACGACCTCTGGCAGCTGGCCAACGATGTGCAAAAATTAGTTGCCTACAAGGGTGGCCGAGAAATAGCGGTTAAGGACGTCAGATTGTTCGTTAAGCCCAAAGTTGAAACCGATATTTTTAAAACAATTGACGCCATCTCCCTTAAAAATAAAAAACAAGCGTTCAGTTTGCTGCATAAACATTTAGAGAGGGGGGACAACCCTTCTTATCTGCTGTCAATGATTAATTTTCAGTTCAGAAACATTCTTGGCGTAAAAGATCTGGCCGAGCGAGGCGAGCCCCTGTCCCGTTCCGGGTTAAAGCCGTTTTTGGCGAGAAAGAGCTCTGAGCAAGCCAAAAAATTCACTTACGATGAATTAAAAAAAATCTACCAAAAAATCTTTCAGGTAGATTACAGCATTAAAACGGGGAAGCTTGATCCGCAAGTGGCGCTGGATCTTTTAATTGCCGAGTTGTAGCGGGTATTACAACCCCTTGCTGATGAGTTTAGTGAGTCGTGATTTCTTTCTGGAAGCGTTATTCTTTTTAATCGTTCCAACCTTAGCCGCTTTATCTAAAATTTGATAAATATCGGGCAAAAGGTTTTTAGCTTCTTTCGCTTTTTTTTGAGCAACTAAAGCCCTCGCCTCTTTGATGAGGCTTTTTATTTTGCGTTCGTAATGTATGTTTATTTTCTGGCGCTTGAAACTTTGGCGCAACGCCTTTTTCGCGGCATTCTTAATTGGCATAATATTTAAACCTTAGCAGAAAAAACAAAAATGCGCAAGAGTGCTTATCTCTTGCGCATTATTTTTGTCCTTATCGGACTTTTACGATTGCTTCAGCGATTTTTCGGAAATGAAGTCCGTAAATCGAAAGCACCACGGCTTCCGGGAAAAGTCGCCGATACTTAAAGCAGGTAAGAACCATCAGTTTCCAGTAATACCGTTTCGCGTTCCATCTGCCCGTTATTCCCAAATGCCAGATCGAGCCGAGGAGCGCTCCCAAATCATTGAAGCTGATTCTTCCTCGCTTTTTGACAGGCCGATATTCTTTAAAGAAAGCGACGATTCTTTCGTAATATTTTTCAGGAGAGTAAATCGTCCGAATTATCTTCTGGTAGCCCTTCATTAAAACTTTAGTGTCCATTTTGGGAATGAAGTTGATTGAAGCATCTGTGTTGTCCCCCGAAGCGATTGCCAGCAGTCGTCCCTCGGCCGCTAAGCGGTGATATAGTTTTGTCTTAGGGAGGGCGTTAAGTATCCCGACCATCGCCACAACAACGCCTGTCTTCTGGATGAAGTTGATTTGATCTTCAAAGATGGTTGGAGGATCATTATCAAAGCCTACGATATATCCTCCCAGGACCTGCAGGCCATGGTTCTGGATGTTTTTTACCAGAGCCACCATGTCACGGTTCTTATTGCGGATCTTATTGCATTCAGCCAAGCTTGCTTCGTTAGGTGTTTCCAGCCCGATGAAAACTTTATCAAATCCCGCCTCGGTCATCATTAGCATAAGCTCTTCGTCATCGGCGAGGTCCAAAGAGGCCTCAGTCAGCATCCGAAACGGGTATTTGTGTTTCTTCTGCCACCGGATTATTTCCGGCAAAATCTGTTTGAGCCTGGCTTTATTGCCGATAAAATTATCATCGACGACAAATAAGGAGCCTCGGAACCCGGTTTGGTAGACCTTCTCAACTTCTCGCAAAAGCTGTTCTGCGCCTTTAGTCCGCGGAACGCGGCCGTTCATGACGATAATGTCGCAGAATTCACAATCATAGGGGCATCCCCTGGAATATTGGACAGACATTGAAACATAGTGGTTGATGTTTATGAGATTCCACAACGGAGCGGGGGTGCGGGTGATGTCCGGGCGTTCGTCTGAGGCATATACCCGTTTAGCACAGCCTTTCTGAAAGTCTTCCAAAAACTGCGGAAGTGTAATTTCGGCCTCTCCTAAGACGAAGTGGTCTGCGCCTTCAAATTCCTCATGGCCGGTAGTAAAGACCGGTCCTCCGGCCACAACCCTTGTGCCGAGTTCATTGCAGCGTTTGATGACATCTTTGGCTGACTCTTTTTGCGTAATCATCGCGCTGATGAAGACGCAATCCGCCCATTTGATGTCTTTGTCTTTAAGGGCGGAAATATTCATATCCACCAGCTTTTTTTCCCATTCCCGAGGAAGCATGGCGGCCACGGTCAGCAGTCCCAGAGGCGGGAAAGCCGCTTTCTTGGATACGAATTTCAAAGCATGTTTGAAGCTCCAGAAAGTATCGGGATACTTCGGGTAAACGAAAAGCACTTTTAATGTTTTCATAAGATTTCTCCTTTTTTGTAAAGGTACCCTGTCTTTTATTTAAATTATGCTTTTTTTCTCTTTTGTCAAATTTTTAAGCAAGTCTCTTATCTCCGCGGCCCGTTCGAAATCGAGGTTGCGGGCGGCTATTTTCATTTCTTTTTCGAGCAGTTTTTTATCCTGGATGAGCCAGAATTCAGCCGAAATCTCTTTCTTTTTGGATAATTCCGACAGAAACGGCCAGTCCTTTATTGCCTTGATGATTTGCTGAGGAGTTATGCCGTGTTTTTTATTGTATGCTTCCTGTATCTTTCTCCGTCGCATAATTTCAGCCATCGCCCTTTTGATGGAAGAGGTTTCTTTGTCGGCATACATAATCACGTGTCCCTCTGCGTGCCTGGCCGCCCGGCCCATTGTCTGGATTAAAGTAGTGTCGTTTCTTAAAAATCCTTCCTTATCGGCATCAAGAATGGCGACGAGCGCCACCTCCGGTAAATCTAGCCCTTCTCTTAAAAGATTTATTCCGACGAGTACCTCATATTTTCCTTTTCTTAAGTCCTGTAAAATATTCGGTCTTTCTAAGGTTTTAATCTCCGAGTGGAGATATTGTGTTTTGATTTTTTCTTCGATTAAATAATCAGTCATAGCTTCAGCCAGTCTTTTAGTAAGAGTGCAAACAAGGATTCGTTGGTTTTTAGCGACTCTTTTTTTAATTTCTTCGGTCAGATCTTTTACCTGATTTTTTGTCGGACGAATTTCAATGGACGGTTCCAAAAGTCCGGTTGGCCTGAGAAGCTGTTCGACAATATATTTCGGTTTACCCTGAGCTTGTCGAAGGGTGTTCTGTATTTCATAGGACCCCGGAGTGGCGGAAACAAAAACTGTCTGGCCGACCATTTTTTCGAATTCCTCGAATTTCAGCGGCCGGTTGTCCAAAGCCGAAGGTAGTCTGAAACCGTATTCGATTAGATTTTCTTTCCTTGATCGGTCGGTATTATACATGGCGTGAAGTTGGGGTACAGTCATGTGAGATTCATCGATAATGGTTAAAAAGTCTTTTGGGTAGTAGTTTAAGAGAGCAAAGGGAGGAGTCCCCGGTTTTCTGAACTCTAGATGGCTTGAGTAGTTTTCAATGCCATAGCAATAGCCCGTTTCTTTTAACATCTCCATATCGTAATTAGTTCTTTGTTCCAGTCTTTGGGCTTCAAGCAATCTTCCGTTTTTCTTTAGTTCTTTCAGGCGATCTTGCAACTCAAATTTTATGTTTTTGATGGCAAGGTCTATTTTTTCTTGCGGGGCTACCCAAAATTGCGCCGGGAAAAGACGCAATTGGTCAATTGGACAATTGGTCAATTGGACAATTTTTTCCATTCTGCTTACTTTGTCGCTGATAATTTCGACTCTAACGGTTTCTTTGCCTGTTACTAAAAATATTTCGACAGTGTCACCCCTTATCCTGAAAGTGCCCGGTTTAAAATCAAAATCGTTTCTTTGGTACTGAAGTGTGGTTAATTGAGTGATCAGCTCTTTTCGGCTGATTTTTTGGTCATGAGTCAGCGTTAAGGCAACGTTCTCGTAGTTCTGAGGAGAGCCGATATTATAAATACAGGAAACCGAAGCCACGATAATCACGTCTTTTCTGCTCACAATGTCTTGAGCGGCGGCATGCCGGAGCCTGTCGATTTCCTGGTTGATCTTGGCGTCTTTCTCAATATAGGTGTCGGTCTGGGGAATATAGGCTTCGGGCTGGTAGTAGTCGTAGTATGAAACGAAGTAATGGACGGCGTTTCCCGGGAAGAACTCTTGGAACTCCTGATAGAGCTGAGCCGCTAAAGTTTTATTATGGGATATGATTAAAGTGGGTTTTTGTGTTTGTTCGATCACTTTGGCCATAGTGAAGGTTTTACCGGAGCCTGTTACGCCCAAAAGCACCTGGTTTTTAATGCCGGTTTTCAGGTTTTTTGTCAGTTTTTCAATCGCCTGGGGCTGATCGCCCGTCGGAGCGAAGTGAGCTACGAGTTTGAACATAACTTGTTAATTTTAAGATAAATTTCCTCTTTTTTCAAGGATGGGCTAAAATTAATAAACGATGAAAAGATTAATCAAAAAAATCACACCTTCTTTTTTACTTGGTTGGTACCATTGGTGCTTGGCGTTTTTGGGCGCAGTTTTGTATCGTTTTCCGTCAAGAAACTTGAAAGTTATTGGGGTTACGGGCACTAACGGTAAAACGACGGTGGTGAGCTTTATCACCGAGATTTTAGAGGAAGCGGAATTTAGGGTAGCGTCTTTGTCGGGCATTAAATTCAAGATCGGTGAAAAGGAACGGCCCAATAAATTGAAGATGACCATGCCCGGCCGCTTTAAGATTCAGAAGTTTTTCAGGCAGGCCATTGATGCCAAATGTCAGTACGCTGTTTTAGAGGTGACATCCGAAGGCATTAAACAATATCGCCATAAATTTATTCGTTTTGATACGGCGGTTTTTACCAATTTGTCGCAAGAACACATCGAGGCCCATAAAGGA
>JBDRKR010000014.1:0-19845 GCA_043813805.1 Candidatus Nealsoniibacteriota bacterium
GGCGGTTGTGGTAGTTTTGCCGTGCGTACCCGAAACAGCGATCGTAAAATATTCTTTGGTCAGTTGCCCCAAAGCTTCCGGATAACTTAAACATTTGATACCCAGTTTCTTGACCTGTTGTAGTTCGGGATTATCTTTGAGTACTGCCGGGCTATAAATCACCAAATCCGGTAAGGAGCTAAGCTCCCTGAATTTAAGGAGCTTAGCTCCTTTTTTCTTGAGGGCGTTGGTGATTTCTGACGAAACCAAATCTGAGCCAGAAACTTGGTGGCCTTTGGCTAAATAGTATTGGGCTAAAGCCGAAACCCCAATTCCGCCAATACCGATGAAGTAAATTTTTAGCTTTTTAGCGGGCATGATTCTAAAATAGCATAATTCGGTCCGGCTTTTTTCAGTCGGCTTTCCATCACCTCAAGGGAGTTTATTTCAAATCCCAAATCGATTTCGCGCAAGACCTCCGGTCTTTCTTCCGGTTCGATTCTTCGCCACTCCCATATTTTGATTCTGCCCAAAGTGATGTGCGGAATCAAATTCAGTTCGGCGATTTTTTCGCCGGTGACCCAAATCATTCGGGGCGGTATTTTTTTGGGAGGGCCATAGCTTATTTTATCAAGAGCGATTGTAAACGGTTTATGTTTTTTGGCAAATTCCTCGGTGTCTTGGCAGGCTTTCATCAGCTCTTGCTCTGAAAGGTTTCCCAAAAACTCCAAAGTGATGTGCAGGTTGTCTTTTTTCGTCCACCTGATCGGCGAAGGCTGTTGGAAAAGCCCTTCGATCTTTTTTTGGTAGCCTATTAATTGATCTTTGACGTCTTCGGGCAGATTGATGGCGATAAAAACCCGGTGCATCATATTTTTGAATATTATCACAAATTGGGTTAAAATTAAACAAATGAAAGAGGCTCATCTTTATCAAAAATTTAAAGACAAGGCGGTGAAATGCCAAAATTGCGCTCATTATTGCACGGTGCTCCCCGATAAGCGCGGGATTTGCGGTGTCAGGGAAAACATAAACGGGGAATTTTATGCTTTAAACTACGGTAAATTGGTCGCGTGCCAAATCGATCCGATTGAGAAAAAACCGCTTTACCATTTTTTATCAGGCACTTACTCCTTATCAATAGCCGCTGCCGGGTGCAATTTTGCCTGCTTAAATTGCCAGAATTGGCAGATTTCTCAAAATCCTAAGCCCCAAAAATCGGTTGCCGGTGAAAACGTTGAGCCAAAAGAAATCGTTGAGATGGCTTTGAAGAACAATTTACCCAGCATTTCTTACACCTACACAGAGCCCGCCATTTTTTCCGAATATGCCCTGGATATAATGAAAATAGCCCGTCAAAATGGATTAAAAAATGTTTGGGTGACGAACGGTTTTTGGTCCAAGGAATTATTTGATACGGTTTCTCCTTATTTAGATGCGGTTAACGTTGATCTCAAAAGTTTCGAAGAAAACTTTTATAAAAAAATCTGCCAGGGAAGGCTGGAGCCGGTCCTGGACACCCTTAAAGGATTAAAAAAGAAAAACATCTGGATTGAAATAACGACGCTCGTTCTCCCCGGTCTTAACGATCAGGAAAAAACATTCAAAGATATCGCCGGATTCATTAAAAAAGAGCTGGGGTCAGAAACCCCTTGGCACGTATCCAGGTTTTTCCAAGATGTTTCCTGGCGATTAAAAGACCTGCCCGATACTTCGACAGAAACCATCAAGAAGGCGTGCCGGATCGGCAAAGAAGCAGGTTTGAAAAACGTGTATGCGGGCAATATGTAAAAAAGGGACCATTGCCGGCCCCTTTTACTTACGTTTCAAATACTTAAACACCTTTCTATGTCTGAAAAGAATATTTCCTTCTCTTTCTCGGCCATTGCTCCCAAATTAGGCAGTTGGTTATCAAGACCCATGAGAAACAGATAAACCAGATAAGGTACGGCTTCGCGATATGTCTGGTTGACGGTAATGTCATTCATAATAGCCCCCAGCCAACCGAGCCAGTTCGGATTGATTTCGTGCATTGTTTGTTCTGTTTCTGCCAGTGCGTCCAGACTCCAGTCCCGTTTAAGCGCTTTAATTTCCCTAGGTTTCAAAAACGGGATTCTTTTTGCCGACAAAGCCAGAGGTTGAATGGCTAAAGCCAGGAGTTTTCCGTAAATATCCAGGTCGTAAACCATTTTTTCCAGCTGTTTTCTCTTTATTTCTTTTCTCCTGTCTATCTCGGCGAGGCTGGAAACGCAATACCACTGAGAAAGCTTCAGAGCCTCGGCATAATAAGCCGGCGAATCATCTTCGAGTGTCTTCCTGAAAATGACTATCGGGCAATTTTCCTTCAGGCAGATCCGCGGTAAAAAGCCGGTAAAGAGAAGGGTTCTTTTCCTCCACAAGCAAAAATGAGAATTTTTACAGGCGTAAATTCTTCGCGACAAATCAAGTCCCGAGCTTAATTCTTTGTCCGAGATCTTTATCATAATCCACCTCCCTTCTTTTTTATCTTAAATATTAAGTTTTTCGAGAGCTGTTCTTCTATGGTATGATAAAAAAATCATGTCGGCAATACTCTTCGCTTCCATTTGTCCACACCCCCCGATAATTCTTCCTTCGGTCGGTTCAAAAGAAGACAGGAATACAGCCAAAAAGACGATTGACGGTCTTAATTTTTTAGCCGTTAAAATGAAAGAGGCTAAGCCTCTTTCACTGATTATTTCGTCGCCGCACACTGAGTGGGGTTTTGACGTTCCCCTATTTTTTCTCGCCCCCAAATTTAAGGGAGAAATTAAGCAGGTTTTAATCGGTTCCGAATCCCCTGCTTTTTATTTCGAAGAAGGCAGGAAAATTTACAGGGAAATAATTGTTCGAGCGGGAGGCTCAAATAAAATTGCTTTGATCGCATCAGGCGATCTGTCCCACTGCTTGAAGAAAGAGGGTCCCTACGGTTTTCATCCTCACGGCCTAAAATTCGATCGGGACGTGATTAAATATTTAAAAAATAAAAACATTGGCGGGTTATTAAAATTAGATGAGGATTATCCCGAAGCGGGCGAGTGCGGGTTGCGCTCCATTTGCTTTATCTTAGGAATACTGGAAGAATCAAAAATAAACTACAAGCCCGAAGTTATCTCTTACGAAGGGCCCTGGGGAGTAGGATACCTCGTCGCTAATTTTAAATTATGAATTTTAAAGAAATAATCAAAATCTTAGAAAAAGAACCGGCTTTCCGCTTAAAACAAATTAAGAAAGCGGTTTTTGATGATTTAATTGAGGGTTGGGCAGGAGCCACTACCCTGTCTCTTGGGTTGCGGCAAAAATTGGAATCAATATCGCCTATATATGAATTGACGGTGGAAAAAGAATTAACCTCAAAAGACGGTGGAACTTCCAAGGTTCTTCTCTCGGCGCAGGACGGCTCGAAAATAGAGGCCGTGTTAATGAGACATGGGTCAACGGATTCACCGCTCACAGGACGGAGCACGGTTTGTATTTCTTCTCAAGTCGGCTGTTCGGTTGGTTGCGAGTTTTGCGCTACGGGTCAACTTGGACTCAAGAGAAACTTATCCGACTGGGAAATGGTGGAGCAGGTTCTGTTTTTCGCCAAGATTTTAAAGAAAAAACAGAAAAGAGTTGATAACGTTGTCTTTATGGGCATGGGCGAGCCGTTTCTTAATTACGACAATGTCTTGAGCGCCGTAAAGATAATTAACGACCAGCACGGCCTTAACTTGGGCGCGCGTCATATCTCCATTTCAACTTGCGGGGTCGTTGAAGGCATCAAGAGATTCACCGACGAGGATCTGCAGGTAAATTTGGCGATTTCTTTACATGCAGCCAATAATACTTTGCGATCAAAACTGGTGCCTTTGAACAAAAAATATTCCATTGAGGCGATTTTAACGGCCGTTGACGAATATATTAAAAAAACAAGAAGAAAGGTGATGTTCGAATATTTAATGATTGCCGGAGTAAACGACAGCGAGAAAGACGCCAGGGATCTGTCGAAGCTCCTTAAAAGGCCTTTGTGTTTTGTTAACCTGATATCTTATAATCCCATCGGACATTCTGATTTTAAATCGTCTTCGGCTGTCCAAATCAAAAAGTTTAAAGAAACTCTGGAAAGGTTCGGCGTTTTTGTTACCCAGCGCCATGAATTCGGCAAAGAAATTAAAGGCGCCTGCGGGCAACTCGCCGGCAAATAATATGAATCCATACGTTTTATTGGCCAAAGAGGCCGTAGAAAATTATATCGGAGACAGAAAAGTTATCGAATCGCCTAAAGACTTGCCCAAAGAGTTTTTTGAAAGAAAAGCCGGGGTTTTTGTGACGATTGAAAAAGAGGGCCGATTAAGAGGGTGCATCGGCACTTATCTGCCGGTGAGAGACAATATCGCTGAAGAAATAATCCACAATGCTATCGCCGCAGCCACCGAAGATTATAGATTTGGAGCGATTAAAAAAACGGAACTCCCCCGTCTTTCATATAGCGTTTATCTTCTTAATAAACCTGAGAAGATATCGGATATCGCCGAGCTGGATCCTAAAAAATTTGGTATAATTGTCAAAGCCGGGGAAAAATCAGGGCTTTTATTGCCGGACCTGGAGGGAGTCAATACCGTGGCAGAACAAATTTCCATTTGCTGTCAAAAAGGAGGCATTATGCTCAAACAAGAAAACGTCGAGATTTATAAATTCACGGTGGAAAAATATGAAGAAGATTAAAAAACAAAAAACGAAGAAACCCTTCGATGCCGCTCAGGGCAAGGAAACCGATATTCAAGAAATCGTCAATCATTATTTTTATACCAAGGGGCTGAATTTAGAACAGATTAAAGAGGATGCTAAAAAGAAAAAGATCATTTATTCCAGGTTTACCCGTCCCGCAAAGCAGATTTTGACGCTAGCCGGTTCCGTCAAAAACGCTAAAATGGCGATTGATAAGGTGGCCGAATGGGCCAAGTCCCGCGGCCTGGATTACGCCATTGAAACCGTCTTCAAAAAATGGCTGGAATTAGACAGATTGAAGCCCAAGGAAATCATCAAGAAGCCGTACTATCGGAACAATCCCATGGTTTGGTCCAAAACCAAAAAGAAGTGGTACGTGATTGACAGCGAGGGCAATTGGCTGGAATTTGCAGCCAGGGAGCGGGACATCGAATGGCGCCTTGATAAATAATCAGATTAATTTTTAAATAAAATGCAAACACTTCATTTTTTTTGGCTGTTATTTGGCGTTTTTATTCTTGGCGCCAGTTTTTTTGATCTTTATTGGCAAACCAGAAAGAAACAGAAATTTTCCCTAAGAAGGGCGGCTTTTTGGACCGTGGTCTGGATATCTCTGGCTCTCCTCTTTAATTTTTTAATCTATCTTTTTATGGGGCCGGAAAAGGCTCTGGAGTTCCTGACCGCTTATTTGCTGGAAAAATCTTTAAGCCTGGACAACCTTTTTGTTTTTTTGGTCATTTTCTCTTACTTTAATCTAAGCATTTCCTTCCAGCAGAAGGTCTTAAAGTGGGGAATTTTAGGAGCTTTCTTAATGAGAGCCGCTTTTATTTTCGGCGGTATCTGGCTGTTGCAAAGTTTTCATTTTTTGTTTTTTGTTTTCGGAGGATTTCTGGTTTTTAGCGGGATAAAGCTTTTCTTCCAGAAAGAAGAAAAAGTTCAGCCGGAAAAAAATCTCTTCTTAAGATTTGTTAAAAAAATCGCGCCTATTAGCGACGATCACGCGTGCTCCAGTTTTTTTCAAAAAGTAGGTGTCAAAAGGTGCATCACTCCCCTATTTGTGGTGCTGCTTTTAATCGAGAGTTCCGATTTAATTTTTGCCATCGATTCGGTGCCGGCGGTTTTGGCTATAACTGGAGATCCTTTTATCGCCTATACCTCTAATGCCTTTGCCATTTTGGGTTTGAGAGCTCTTTATTTTTTGATTGCCGGTTTTTTGCCCAGATTCATCTATTTGAAGAAGGGCGTAATGTTGCTATTGGTTATTGTCGGACTTAAAATGATTTTGAGCCAGTGGTGGCACATCCCGATTGCCATCACTTTACTTTCAATTTTATTTGTTTTAACATTTTCAATAGTACTTTCATTAATTAAAAAGAAACCACATGTTAACATCCAGTGATTTAAGAAAGGGAGTCCGAATTCTTATCGACGGCGAGCCGTACGAGGTTTTAGATTCCAATCCGATGAAAAAAGCCCAGCGCAGGGTGGTAATGCAAACTAAACTCAAGAGCTTGCTTACCGGTAATGCTTTGGACAGGAATTTCCATCAGGGCGATGTTTTTGAGGAAGCCGAAATGTCGAAGCTCAGCTCAAAATTTCTTTACACTCATCGGGGGGTCTATTTTTTCTGCGAAGAAAAAAATCCTTCCAAGAGATTTGAATTAAGCGAGGTATTATTGGGAATTCAGGCCAAATTCTTGAAACCGAACGAGATTGTTGACGCTATTATTTTCAACGAAAAAATTGTCAGTATTTCTCTGCCGATTAAAACCAAATTGAAGGTTACCGAAGCTCCGCCCGGTGTTAAGGGCGATAGCGCCCAGGGGGGCACTAAAATTGTGACCCTTGAAACAGGAGCGCAGGTTTCCGTTCCCTTATTTGTGGAAGAGGACGACGTTATTGAAGTCAACACCGAAACCGGAGAATACGCAAGAAGGGTTGAATAAAACATTCTTCACACAACAATCAGCAGATGTCGGGAGGTCGGATCTCAAACATCGCGAGACTTGTTGATATCGGAGATCAACAAACAAAAAATCACCCTGAGCAGTTTGAATGGGTGATTTTTTGTTCTAAATAAACCTTCGTTGTATAATAAAGTAATATGAAGGCTTTTGAATTGCATTTCAATCCTAAAAAGAGAGATGACCTGTTGCTTGCGAGTTTCATTTACATTCCCGCCAATATCTATGAAAACAGGCTGGGGAATTTATGCGTGGTAGGAGAATTGACCCAGGCCATGCCGCAAAACACCCACTTTTTAACCAGTCTCTCTTCGGTTATTAAAAAAGAGTATTATTCGTCGGGACTCAAAAAGTCCTGCGAAGCGAGTCTGCAGGAGGCATTGAAAAAAGGTAACGAGTTTTTGGATCAAGAGTCCAGGAACGGTAATGTCGGGTGGCTGGGTAATTTGAACTTCGGTGTCATCAGTTTTAAAGATTCAGTGCTTAATTTCGCTAAAGTCGGCGACGTCAAAATCTTTTTGGTCAGAGCCAACGAGCTGATGGATATCAGCCAAGATTTAGAAAACGTTCTCTGCCACCCCGATCCTTTAAAAGTTTTCGGCAGTATGGCCGGAGGAAAACTATCAAATGAAGATAAAATAATCGTTTTGAATAAAAGGATTTTGAGGGATTTAGGCAAAAAACAAAAGTTTTTGGGGGAACTGGCCAAGGCCTCTAACGAAAAAGAGCTCAAGCGTGTTCTTAAAATCCACCAGGAACCTTTGGCCGGTATTTCGGGTATTTGCCTTATTTTAATGGCGGACGGTAAGGACTGGTCGGGGCAAACCGTGACTCTGCAGAACGACTTGCCAAGCTTTTCATTGTTTTATAGTCTCTTTAAGCCATTCATGCGTTTTTTCGTCAAAGTCCGGAAACGCCCTCAAATTAAGATCAATTTCCCTCGTCTTAAGGTGCTAAAAATCAGTCTTCCCCGGCTGACTAAGCCCAGCCTGCCCAAATTACCCAAGATTAATTTGATGGCCGCCCAGAAGAAGATATTTTTAGTCCTGGGTCTTATTTTGGTTCTCCTGGCTTTTTATTATATTTTCCGGGGCGAAAGAGTTCAGGAGTTAAGAGATGCCCAATCAAAACTAACGGAAGCCCAATCAAAAGCCATGTTGGCCGAAGGCCTGCTGATTTTAGAAGAAGACGACAGGGCCAGGGCGCTTTTTAAAGAAACTCTGGATATTCTTTCCCCTTTAACAAAAAGAGGGTCGCCTCTTAGAGACGATGCCCTCTTTTTGCAAAATTCAATTAAGCAGTTCCTGAAGTGACTATTTCAATTCTACTTTGGCTCCGGCAGCTTCGAATTTCTTTTTGATTTCATCCGCTTCTTCTTTCTTGGCGTTTTCTTTCACCATTTGAGGAGCAGTAGCGGCCGCATCCACCAAGTCTTTCGCTTCTTTTAAGCCCTTGCCGGTCAGATCCCTGACTATCTTAATTATTTCAATCTTTTTTGCTCCCACTTCCTTCAATTCAATATTGAAAGAAGATTTTTCTTCAGCTGCCGCAGCACCTGCCGCAGCGCCCGCAACAGCCACCGGGGCTTGAGCCGAAACACCGAATTCCTGTTCGATTGCTTTAACCACGTTGTTTAAGTCGGCAACCTTCATTGCCTTGATGATTTCAATCATCTTTTTTCCGTCTTCGGAAACTTCTACTTTTTCTTTGATTTCGTCTGTCATATTAGTGTGTTAATTGATTAATTGTTTGTTTTAATTTGTGACAATGCGTAAACTAAGTTTCTTAAGTTTCCGCGTAAGACATTGGCCATCAGTCTGACCAGAAGTTCGTCTCTCGTCGGCATTTGTCCGAACTCAAGAGCCTTGTTTTTATCTAAAATATCCGCACCCATAATACCTCCTAAGATTTTCAAATTTTCGTGGTCTTTCGCAAAATCGTAGAGGGTTTTAAAGGGCAGGACCTCGTCTTTGTAGCCAAAACCCAGAGCCACTTCGCCCTCCAACTTTTTAACGTCAAAGTCAATTTTTTTACCCTGGAAAACCTTGGAGATCAAAGTTTTTTTAGCTACCTTCAGTTCGCAATCTTTGCCCCTCATCTGCTTCCGCAAAGCGGAAAGATCTTTGACTTTTAGCCCGGTAATCGTAGCAAAAACGATCGCTTTTTGCTTTTCGACTTTTTCTTTCAGATCGCTGAGAATTTTACTCTTTTGTGTTTTAGTTAATGGCATATTGTTATATAAGAATTCTAAACACGGAATTAAAAAAATCTGTGTTTCCACAGACAAATAACAAAGGAGGTCGAACCTCATGATGCTTCTCCTCGGCAGGGCTTATAAAATGCCTGCTGTCTGCGGATGTTTTAATATTATCTTATATCTAAAGCAATGTCAAGCTCCGCGGGCAGGATCAAGCCTATTTCAAATACTTCGCTTTGGCGATGTTATGCTCTTCCAGGGTTCTGCTGAAAATGGTGCGGCCGTCGGGAGCGGAAAGATAATACCAATAAAGACTGTCTTTCGGAGAAAGGGCGGCCTCGATGCTTTCAAGCCCGGGGTTGCAGATGGGAAGTTCCGGCAATCCCCTGTTTTGATAAGTCCACATGTGAGCATCAACTTGGAGCGGCATGCCGACTCTTATCCTTTTCCACAAAAGGCCCGCAGCGATTTCTTTGTCTTCTTTAGTTTTGAGCTCTTTTTCCAGAATCGAGGCCATAATAATTGCCTCGGGGGTTATTTCGGGGCCGGCAGTTTTTTTATTAAAATTGTCCGTCATTATTTTAATAATTTTATCCAAGTCTAAGCCATAAGGAATTTCGTAGGTGTCCGGGAAAAGATATCCTTCAAGTTCTTGCAGCGCCGTTAAATTAGCGGGATCTGACCCCGCTAATCGGACCGATTGGAGTTTTTGAAAGATTTGTTCAGAAGTGAATCCTTCGGGAATGGTCACGGTTCCCATGGCGATATCTCCCGAAGCGAATTTCTCGGCCATCGTCAGAATACTCATTGAGGGAGAAATTCGGTATGTGCCGGCCTGCAGTTCGTCAGAAGTGCTTCTTACCAATACATAAGCGCGAAAAAGCTGGCTCCACCAAACTAATCCCTTTTTTTCCAGGTTAAAGGCGATGTCTTTGGAACCCTCTCCTTTTTCGATAGTAAAAAACACTTCCTCTTGGGAAGAAGGATTTTTGGGCAGGCAAATCATTAAGAGAAGAAAACCGATTACGGAAATTATTATAATATTCTTCTTTTTCATACCTCATTCATACCTTCTTAACGCTTCGACTGGTTTTAATTTAGCGGCTTGTTTTGCCGGGAGAAATCCCGAAAGGCAGCCTACGCCGAAAGAGAACAACAAACCGAAAATGATGATTCCCGGAGTGATCGAGGCTTCGATATAGAAAACAGGATGAATTTGGCCGTATAATTGGATCAATTTAGCTAAGCCCAGCCCAGGTATCATGCCTCCCAGCCCCCCGACAAGCCCTATAATCCCCGATTCGATCAGGAAAATCGAAACAATCGTCGAGTTTTTCGCTCCGACCGCTTTCAAAATACCGATTTCTCTCGTGCGTTCCCTGACCGAAGTGTACATCGTATTCATTATGCCGATGCCCCCGACCAAAACCGCAATACTGCCGAAAGCAAAGACTACAACTTGGATTATGCCCATAATGCCGCCGACTATTCCGGACATGGCTTCGGATGTAAAAACGGAGTAAGAGTTTTCTCCTTTTTGCCCCGCTCGCCTTTTTGCTTGAGTCTCAAGGTTTGATTTTATATTTTTAGCAACTTGGTCCACCGAATAACCCGTGGCAATTTTGGCAATGGCTTGCGGAGCGCCTTGTCTTTCCCCGGTAATGCTCCGATAAACATCCAGGTCCATACCGATCATTGAGTCGTCCTGTTTGCTGCCCAGGGATTTGAGAATCCCGACGATTTCAAATTGTTTTCCCTTGATATTGGCCGTAGTCCCCACCCTCGTGCCGGGAAAAATATCGGTCGGTACAAGACTGCCCACAACCACTTCCCTTTTGCCGGGCGCGGGCCAGCGGCCTTCGGATATTTTCATGCCGATATCGTTCTCGTAAATCGTCAAAGCGTTTCTAATATCCATGCCGGTTAAAATAACCATTTTACTTTCGTTCTGGTATTTCATAATTTCTCCCTTATAAACGTTGGGAATGACGATTTCCACCCCCGGAGTTTTTTTGATGGTATTCAAATCTTCTTCCGAAAGCTGGACGTTGCCCATCATGGTTGTCATAATGTCGGAAATATTGCCCGGCAGAATCATCACAATATCGGTGCCCACCGCTTTTAATTGGTTCAAAACCGTGGCTTGCAACCCTTGGCTTAAGGAAAGTAGGGACATGATTAAAAAGACGCCTATGACTATGCCAAAAATCGTCAGCCAGCTTCTCAATTGCCTGGTTTTTAAATTTTTGACAGCTATTTTAAAATATTCTTTTAACATTATAATCGATCAATATCGTAAATTACTTAATCGGATTCCATAAAACTTTATCTTCATTAAAATGATTAGCCGCGATTATTCCGTCTTTAATGTGCACTACCTGATTACTGTAATCGGCTATGTGGGGATCATGGGTGACTACGACAATGGTTTTTCCTTCGTTTTTATGGAGATCAATTAAAATATCCATAATTTTTTTGCCGGTTGTAGAATCCAAGTTACCCGTCGGTTCGTCGGCTACAATGATTTCCGGGTCATTGGCCAGGGACCTGGCAATGGCGATTCTTTGCTGCTCTCCGCCCGAAAGTTCGGAAGGGCGGTGTAAAATTCGGTCTTGCAGTCCGAAAGAGGCGAGCAAAGACTGGGCTCGCTTTTTTCTTTCCTCTTCGGGTTTCCCCTGAAAAATCATGGGTAGCATCACGTTTTCAAGGGCGTTTAAATTTTGCAGGAGATTGAATTGCTGAAAAACAAAACCTATTTTTTGGCCTCTAATTTGCGCTAAAGCATTTTCCGACATTTTTGAAATATCGCGGCCGTCAAGCAAAACTCGGCCTTTTGTCGGCAAGTCCAAACACCCCAGCATGTTTAAAAGAGTGGATTTGCCCGAACCCGAGGGCCCTAAAATCACCACGAAAGCGCCCGGAGCAATCTCCAGACTGACGCCTTTTAAAACAGAAAGTTCTAATTGGTCGAATTGATAAATCTTCCAGACGTTTTCTAATTTAATGACTGGGGTGGTGGCCATGTGTTGATTATTTTAGAATAGCCACTTGATCGCCTTCGTTTAGTCCGGAAACCACCTCAACCGCATCGTTGATTCCGCTCAACCCAATTTGTATTTCTATCCTCTCCGGTTTTTCGTCTTTGAAAATCTGCACAAACGTTTTATTGTCCTTTTTTTCCACGGCCGCTCCGGGAATCGTCAAAACATCGTGCTTCTCCGCGGTTTTAACGGTGATATCGGCGCTCATGCCCGGTTTTATTTCCTGCGGCGGATTCTCAAAATTGATCGTTATCCCGTAATAGATAACCCCCTCAATTATCTTTTCGGCCGGGTCTATTAAAATTACCTTGCCCGGAAAAACCTGATTGGGAAAGGCGGGAATTTTTATATCCACAGGATCGTTAAGCTTGACCTTAACAACGTCTTCTTCATAGATATCGACTTTAATGTCGTAGGGGTCGGTCGGCAAAATGACAATAACGTTATCGTTTGAAGCCGGCTGGACGGTCTCCCCTGTTTTTTTATTAACCTCAGAGATGCGAGCCCGTACCGGACTGCGCAAGGTGGCTTCTTTGATCCTAGTTTCCAGCAAATCAACCACGGCTCGAGCTTGCTCTACCTGAGCCTGGTAGTAATTAATGTCGGTTTGCCGGGGACCGGCTTTTTTAATAGCTAAAGCATCCTGGACTACCTTCAAATCGCCTTCGGCCGCATTAATTTTGGTCTGGTTGGTCAATTTAGCGGAACTGATATCCTGTTGAGCATCGGTGAGATTGGTGGAAACCTGGTTGATATTGATTCGGTCTGTGTTGAGAGCTGTTTTATTGGCAGAAGAAACAATATCTTGGTAATTACTGGTTTCGGTCATGTTGCGCACTATATTAAGCGAATCGTAAATACTGCTCAATAGTTTTCTGGATTGGCTTAGAGCGGTATTTGTTTTGGCTTGACTTGAATCAGTTTTGGCCTCATCAAGAGAGATTTTGATCTGGGCGAGACTGTTTTCAATATTGGCTTTGGCGTTTTTAACCGAGGTTGATTCTTGGTCGTTACCGGGGAAATAAGTTATTTGAATGGTTCTGACCGTATTAAAAGCGCCTACGCCTTTCAAATAGGCGTTGTCCAGCGTATTTAAGGCATCGTCATATGCTTGGTTGACGTCTTCGGTTAGTTTCGCTTTAGCGTCCTCTAAGGCAACCTGCGCGTTGTCCACATCGGTTTGAGCCGCTTGAATTTCTTCGGGACTCGTACCGGCTAATATCTGATTAAGCTTGGCTTCGGTAACCTTCAAGGCGTATTGGTCCTCGTTTAATTCAATGCTTAATTGATTGGTATCAAGTTTGGCTAAAGGCGAACCGGGCCAAACCTCCTGCCCGACCTTAACATAAACCTGTTCAATGGTGCCTGCGGTTTTGAAATTAAGTTTAATTTCTTCGCCCTGTTGGACCTGCCCCGTTTCGGAAACCTCCTGGACCACATTGCCCCTTACGACATCAATCAGGGTAAAGTTGACCTCCTCTTTTTTCAGGAAACTATTATAAATTACGAACGAAATTACGATAACCGCCACGCTAATTAGAAGGATTTTTTTTGTTTTCATATTATTCATAATATCAAAACCGTGTCTTAAAGGCAAGAAAAATAAAATTCAAGCCCTTTCGGGCCCGAAGATTAAAAAACAGAGGTAAAATGAAAGAGGCTAAACCTCTTTTATTCAAGAAATCTTCAAGGAGTTAAGTCTATTTACTTAATCCCCCAAAAAATTGCCAAAGAAAAAATATGCCGATAACGCCAATGATTAAAAAAAGAATTTTAATACCCGGTGATATTTCCGATGGTTCGTTTGTTGATTTATCTTGTGGTCTAGGGGGTTTTTGGCTGGAAAGTGTTTTGGCGGGTAAGGATTTGTTCGGGAAATTTTTAGCGAAAAAATCTTTAGCAGAGAATTCTTTATTAAAAGAGCGGAAAGACTTAAGAAAGGCCTTGTTTTTTTTATTTTTGGCTCCCAGAATAAGCATAATGATCCAGAGAGCTATTAGCGCAAAAGAAATATCCATAATTTATATCTACTTCATTCTACCCCCTCGACAGGCCCGGGGCAAGCAAAAAACCGCCTGTTTGGCGATTTGTTGGGATTAAAAAGCAGGGGCTAGTGAACGACGTTACTGTGTCCGTTCGAAGCTCGAAGAACGAAGGAGAGAATTAGAATTATGAAAAATATTCTTTAAGCATCGTCATTAATGTTGTTTTCCCTCGACTTGTTTTTAAATACTCCTCTCTTCGCTTCGCATCCTTACTATTTTTATAAGCTTCGTAATGAATGAGTTCTAATGGATTATAATGTTTTGTGGATTTCGATTTTCCGCTATTATGCTCTTGAACTCGCTGACGTAGATCTTCAGAATACCCAATATAAATAAAATCCTTAGCTTTATTGCGGAGAACGTAAACGTAAGAGAATTTCATGTATCTGTGCCTTGACGGGCACCAGTCGGCGCCCGTCTCAGCTACCATTCGTTACTGTCCACGCCAGTCATTATGTGTCTGGCCTGGCCAGGTGCCGAATGGTACCTGGCAGGGGTACTCCGACTTGAACGGAGATTAATGCTTTTGGAGAGCATCGTTCTGCCATTGAACTATACCCCTACGCCCCGCCTTGGGCGGGGTTGTTATTATTTCTTGCTTTCCTTATGGGCAGTGTGTTTCTTGCACCATTTGCAGAATTTCTTCAATTCCAACTTTTTTTCGCCCACGGCTTTGGTTTTGTGGGTGAAATAGTTGGTTCTCTTGCAGGTTTGACACTGCATTTTGACGAATGGTTTTTTTGCCATAAATTTTATAATAATTCCTGAGCCAAGAGTGGGGTTCGAACCCACGACCTCGTCATTACCAATGACGTGCTCTGCCAACTGAGCTATCTTGGCATAAAATAAGAAAGCACTCTTTTTTTATTCCAAACCGACGCTTTTTTTCTTCCCTTCGGATTCATTAGTTTTCTAATTTCTACAAGTTTTAATAGTTTGGTTTTTTTAGATAATTTAGATTGCCATATAACTATTCCTTTTTTCCATAATTCGAAACTCTTCTTTTTTTCTGTTTGTAAGGGATATTTTTCGAAATGCGGGATTATTTTTTCTTTAATCACATTAACTCCATTACAAGCATAATAAGCATCTTTATTTCCCTTATTTTTTCTTACCGAATAAAAACCGACTCCAAAGAATCTTTTTATTTCTTTAATCATGGCGAGATCTCGTTCTGCAAGTCCAATAGAAAAACTGAATTGTACTGCGGGAGTCTTTTTATCTTCACGAGAATAAATAATAATAGCAAAACATCCTTCGCCATCAACAAATCCGGTTATCCACTTGGGATCTAATGATGGGGTCATATAGCACCATTATATTAACCTTAATTAGGTTTGTCAAACAAACTATAAACTGATTTGGATATTTCTCGAGTGGGTGCGGCAGGAATTGCACCTGCGAAGCCCGAAGGCGTCAGATTTACAGTCTGATGGAATAGCTACTCTCCCACACACCCATTTAAATTATCTTACCAGAAAAATAAACTTTATTCAATAGTCTTCTGATGTTTTTTGTGCCACTCTTCAATCTTTTTGTGGTCGCCCGAAAGTAAAACATTGGGTACGGACCAATTCTTGAAGACTTCGGGTCTCGTATATTGTTCGTATTCAAGAAATCCCTTGTTTTTGGTGATTCTTTCTTTGAGTAATTTGGGCTTGCCTAAAACTCCGGGGATTAATCTCGAGATCGTTTCGATGACAACCATGGCCGGCAATTCTCCGCCCATCAAATCATAGTCGCCGATGGAAAGTTCCTCATCAACCAAGTGCCGGGCCACTCTTTCGTCCACTCCCTCATAGCGTCCGCAGATAAAAATAAGATGTTTGGATTTAGAAAGTTTATAAGCCATCTTTTGGTCAAATTTCTTGCCTCGAGGAGTAAATAAAATAACCCGTAAGGAGCTTAGCTCCTTTTTTGTTCTCAAGGAGCTAAGCTCCTTTATGGCTTTAAAAAGCGGTTCTATTTTTAAAACCATGCCCAATCCCCCGCCAAAAGGCCGGTCATCGACGGTCTTGTGCCGATCTTGCGTCCACTTCCTTAAATTATGAATCCCGATTTTAATAAAGCGCTTTTTTTGAGCACGCGCTATCAGCGATTCTTTAACGTAAGAATCGAAAATATTCGGGAAAATGGTGATAATATCGAATTTCAACATGGAATAATAAAGCCGTACTACCATCATAATAGCACGGCTTTTTAAGATTTGTTAATTTGGAGGAATTCTAGGATTCTTTCCATATCCGCTTTAGCGATGCCCGAGCAGTGTGCTTTTTGCAACCCTAGACGGAATGAGTCTGTCCGGCCTAAAGAAATCATGATATCTTCAGGTTCGGCGAGCTGTTCTACAAAGTAAGAAACGATATTTTGGGGAATGACTATTTCCAGGCGACGGGGCTCTTTTAAATGATTGACTTCCAATCCGATAATTCTTAACGCGCGTACGATTGTATTGATTTCAATGGAATTGCGTAAATGAAGCGTTTTTCTGTCAGAAGATCTGGTGATTTCGGTGATCGGGTTTTTTTTGCTCGTATTGACCTTAAGATAAAATCTGATTTTTTCAGAAGGCGGGAGAATATACGGGTTTTCGACGACGAAAATATCTTGAGGCACGATTTCGCACGTTTCCAGCCCTCTTTCGGAAAAAACGAATCTCCATGGAAGGGCGATGAAATATTCGCCTATGCCGCCGTGAGCTTCTTTCCTTAATTGCAACAGCGAGTTTTCTTTTTCGGGCTTAGCTTTAGCGATAAGGGTGCGTAGTCTGTCTGACAATTCCGCATCGCTTAATTGAATACCATTCAATGCCGCGTATCTTTCCCTGAATCTTTTGATGGCGTGGGGCATGATTACAATATCATCAATTTTCACTTTCCTCCTCCATAGTTATATCAAAGTGCAAACAAAAACTGCACTACAGTTTTGTAGCACAGTTCTTGTTAAACGTCAAGGATACGTTTTAGAGTTTTAATTCGTCAAGTCCCGATCCTTCGGGCCTTCTTTCAAATCCTGATTCCTCGGGTCTTCGGACGCGAGGTCCTCTGCCACCCTCTGGCTCCTCGATCTTTAAGTTCACTCTCGCGTGATTCTTAAGACCAATAATACGAACCAGGGTTCTTATGGCTCTCGCGGTTGAACCTTCACGGCCAACGATTTGGCCCATGTCTTCGGCGTGAACGTTTAATGAGAGCAAAACTCCCATTTCATCAACCTTGCGGTCGACTTTAACGCTCTCCGGGTGGTCAACCAGCGCTTTTACAACGTAATCCAGGAATTGCTCGTCAACAGTTTTTTTGTCTGCCATATTAGCTGAAATTCTTTATCATTAATCCTCTAAATAGTAGCCCGACCTTTAAAACGGTATTATTGCTACTAAACCTACTGTTCTAATTATACTCCCGTTTAATCTTTTTGTCAAACCAAAGGGTGATTTCCCGGACCAGTTTCTCGGGAGCGTCAATTTGAATGCTGTGATTGGCTCCGATGATAACTTTTGACGTAGAATTAGGTATTCTTTTGAAGAAATTGGTTCCACTTCTGATAACGGGGTTTTCTTTGGTGCCCAAAACTATCAAAACAGGGATAGTCATTTTTTCAACGTCAACAAAAACCTCCTTAAAGTCTTTATTCATCATTATTTGCCAGGACCGCCACATTGTCCCTCTTTTGCGCTGGTAAAACTTAAATTGCCGGTGCAGCCACCTCCGTAGTTTTCTGAAGAAAGATACGGGCGGCAGAAAAAGCTGCGAAAGTTCTGCGATAAGTAAATATAAAATTAAGCCCGGCCGGCCGATCTTCGTCGTAGCCCGCACCACAAAAGGCGAGGGCACGGCGCAAAGAACTATCCCCCTGACCCGATGAGGGTGTAGCTGGCCTATTTTAATCGCAATCAAGCCGCCAAAGCAGTGTCCGTAAAGGAAAAAACGTTTGAGCTTCAGTTTGTCGGCGAATTTGACCACGCTCTCAGTGATTTCGTCTTCACCGCCTTTAATCGTCGGCAAGGAACTGTCGCCGAACCCGGGCAGGGCAATGACAAAAACCCTGAAGCCTTTTTTGGCCAGGAGTTCCTGAAATTTAAGATTGCTGGTGGGGCTTGTAGAACCGCCCCAACCGTGAAGAATCAGAAAAGGCGTTCCTTTGCCTTTTTCGTAGTAAACAATTTTTTGTTCGCCCAGAAAGAGTTCTTTTTGCATTGGCTTACCACGAATTTATTGAAGGGTTTATGCTGAGATTCCGAAGTGTGCGCGTGGAAGGAATCGAACCTTCTACTTCTTCATTATCAGTGAAGCGTTCTACCGGTGAACTACACGCGCATTAAGCAATTTATATTTTAGCCAAAAACTGGAAGGTTGTCAAAACAAAAAAGGCCTCGGACGAATCCAAGGCCCTTCTTCTTGAAACTGATGCTTTTCTTACAGCGAGACCTCGATCTCTTTCATCAGGCCTCGTGTTTCCTGCATCCATTTATCGAAAGCTATTCTGGACTCTTTCATCGCTGCGTCCATTCGTGCGGAGTAAAGCTCCATAGCAAGTTTTTCTCCGCATCCACGATTTTTAGCAGATTGAATAACCAAATCAATATCTGCTAAGATTTTCCCCACCTTCTCCTCCGCCGCCAGCAAATCTGCATAGGCCTTATCTTCTTCCATAACTACCTTCCTTCGTTTTTTATTTTATCCCCGTAGCATTGATTTTCCTTGTTTGCCCCGAGCTTGTCGAGGAGAAAATCAATCTTACAGAGAGGAGAGCCAAACATCTTTTAAAAAGACTGTTTGGCTCTCTCTTAGAATGAACTGCGATATTCCTTTTCTTCTGTTAAAATTATAGCATATCTACAGGATTTGTCAAGAAATTTAGCGGAGACCCGACCTCCGCTAACATCACTACGGATATTTGGGATTTACGAAATCCTCTCAAATTGGAGTGGATTTCGTAAATCAGCACATCAACCAAAAACCGCCTTTTGAGCGGTTCCTGAAAATTAATTAACACGCAGTTCCTTGGAGTTGCTTCGTAGATCGATATTTAAAGGCCATTGATCAAGGCCTCAGAATTAAGGAGAGAATTCTCACTCCTCAATTCGGTCAACGCTGTTTTTTCTCAAGTATTGGGTAATATGCGAAGCATATTACACGATACAGAAGAGAAAAAAATAAATGTAGTGATCCATGCACAGCTTCCGCTACGCATGCCTTGTTACGACTTCATTCTTGTTACCGATCTTAGCTTAGGTCCACATAAAGTGGAGCGTCGGCTACTACCGGCTTCCCTAATGTGACGGGCGGTGAGTACAAGATTCAGGAACGTATTCATCGCGCCATAGCTGATACGCGATTACTAGCGATTCCAGCTTCATGAGGGCGAGTTGCAGCCCTCAATCTGAACTGAGAGACCATTTGTTGCGATTGGCTCCGGATTGCTCCATAGCTACGCGTTGTTGGCCCCATTGTATCATGTGTGCGGCCCAGGGCATCAAAGGGCCGTGCTGATTTGGCGTCATCCCCACCTTCCTCCTGGTTGTCCCAGGCAGTTCTCTGTGACATATAAAACACAGAGTAAGGGTTGCGCATGTTACCCCATTAAAGGGTGCGTCTCAAGATACATGCTGACGACAGCCGTGCAGCACCTGGGCTAGTGTCCTTGTGGGTAGTTCACCGTTTCTGGCGAACGTCACTAGCCTGTCAAGCCCTGGTAAGGTTCCTCGTTTGTTGTCGAATTGAGCCACATGATCCACCGCTTGTGTAAATCCCCGTCTATTCCTTTGAGTTTTAACGTTGCCGTCGTACTTCCCAGGCGGAATACTTAACGCGTTAGCTTCGCCACTTGAAGGGTCGACACTTCAAATAGCCAGTATTCATCGTTTACAGCGTGGACTACAAGGGTATCTA
>JBDRKR010000015.1:0-9495 GCA_043813805.1 Candidatus Nealsoniibacteriota bacterium
GGCTGGATTAAAAACAAAAAGTATGGTAAGATACCTAAGTTGCGTTTTGCAAAACCTCTTAAGGCGATGCCTAAAAATTTAGATTTTTTATATGGAAAAAATAACTAAGGTGGTTATCCCGGCTGCGGGCTGGGGAACCAGATTCTTGCCGCAAACCAAGGCGATCCCCAAAGAGATGTTGCCGATTATCGACAAGCCGGTCATCCAGTATGTGGTTGAAGAAGCGGTTTCATCCGGCATTAAAGACGTGATTATCATCACCGGCTGGCAGAAAAGAGCGATCGAGGATCACTTCGACAAGTCCGTTGAATTGGAAAAGTACTTAGAATCACAGGGAAAAAACAAAGAGTTGGGTCAAATCAAGGAAATAGCCGATTTGGCTAATTTCGTCTACATCAGACAAAAAGGAAGACAGTACGGCAACGCCGTACCTATTTTAACCGCCCAACCGGTTATCGGCGACGAACCTTTTGCTGTTTTATGGGGAGATGAATTTATCGCGGCTCAGCCCCCCAGGCTCGCTCAGATGTTCGAGGTTTACAAAAAGTATAAAGGGGCCGTGATTTCCGCGGTCAAAATCGAAACCGACGATCAACTCATGAGATACGGCATCGGCGACCTTGAACACATTGAAAAAAACATCTTTAAGATTAAAAAAATCGTAGAAAAGCCCGGCCCGGTCCTGGCCCCCTCGCGTCTGGCCACCCACGGCGCTTACATTCTTCCACCTGAAATTTTCGGAATTATTAAAAATCTGAAGCCGGGCAAGAACGGCGAAATCTGGCTGGTGGACGCGATCAATACGCTTATCGCACAAAACTACCCGGTCTACGCCTGCGAAATAAAGAATGCCGAATATTATGACACGGGCAATAAAATCGAGTACCTGAAAACTGTTGTCGAATTCGCCGTGCGCCATCCGGAATTCGGCGAAGAGTTTAAAAAATATCTCAAAAATTTGAAATTGTAACAAAAATAGGCGGACGTGGCGGAACTGGTATACGCGTACGGTTCAGAACCGTATGCCGCAAGGATTGTGGGTTCGACTCCCACCGTCCGCACAAAAATATTAAAAATAAATGAAAATCATCGACCTATCTCAAGTTGTTTCTGAGACATCCTTGTTTTATCCCGGCGACCCTGGGGTCGAATTAACACAAGTGGAATCAATGGAAAAAGGCGCAAGCAATAACGGCGAGGTGATTAAAGCCGGAGTCCATTCCTTAACGCATATTGACGCACCGGGCCACCAAATTAAAGACGGCGAAACTCTTGATTCTTATCCTTTGAAAAAATTCGTCCAACAAGCCCTTTTAATTAAAATTTTAGGTGTAACAGAAATTAAAAAGGAAGACTTAGAGCCCTATCAGGATAAAATTAAACAAGCCGGGGCCTTGCTGATCAGGACGGGTTTCGATAAAATAATAGAAAGATACGAGCAAAACGCAGATTTTCGGAAAAATTCGAAAATCAGCGTTAACGACCTCCCTCGCTTCACGCAAGACTGCGCCGAATGGCTGTCGGATTTCGGCAATTTGGAATTAGTCGGCGTTGACAGTTTGACTGTCGGTAATAAAATAATCCACAGCGCTTTTTTAGAAAAAGATATTTTACTTGTCGAGGGCCTCTTCTTGGAAGGCTTGAGCCAAGCCTCTCCGCAGAATTTTATTCTCTATTGCCTCCCGTGGAAGATAAAAAACGTTAACGGCGCCCCTTGCCGGGCGATAGCTTTAATATAAACAACTATAATCATTAAATATAAAATATGTTAAGAAAAGATATTATCACAAGCCACACAGCGCCCCATTTAGCCCAGGGCTTAAGAATTATCCCCTTGGGAGGGTTGGGCGAGGTCGGACGCAATATGATGTGCATCGAGTACGAAAAGGCGATTTTAATCGTTGACGTAGGTTTCCGCATGCCCGAAGAAAGCATGCCCGGCGTTGACTACATCATCCCGGATATTGCTTATTTAAAAGGTAAGGAAAAAAACGTGGTGGGAATAGTTTTCACCCACGGCCATTACGACCACATCGGCGCTATCCCCTATATCGTCGAAAAGCTCGGCAATCCCCCGCTTTTTGCTTCGGGATTGACGGCCGGCATTATTATGAAAAGACAGGAAGATTTTTCCTATCTGCCTAAACTCAACTTAACTCGAATAATAGACGGCAGCAGAATTAAACTCGGCCCGTTCGTTGTCGAATTTTTCAAGCAGAACCACAACATTGCCGACAATATGGGCATCTTTATCCAAACACCTATCGGCAACTTAGTGCACACTTCTGATTTTAAATTCGATAATGATCCGGTTTACGATACGCCGACCAACTTTAAAAAATTGGAAGAAATCGGCTCAAGAGGCATTCTGCTTTTGATGTCTGATTCAACGGGAGCGGAAGAAACGGGCCATTCGTTATCGGAAAGGAAAATCATGGAAAATCTTGAAGAAATCTTCAAACAGTCCAAGGGCCGCATCATCGCCGCAACTTTCGGATCTTTAATCAACAGAATCCAGCAGATTATCGCTTTATCCGAAAAATACGGCAGAAAGGTGGCGGTTGACGGTTACTCCATGAGAACCAACGTCGAAATCTGCAAAAAATTAGGTTATATTAAATCGGAAAAAAGCACTTTAATCAAGCCCAACCAAATGCAGAATTTCCCGGACCAAAAGGTAACCCTGGTTTGCACCGGAGGTCAGGGCGAGGGACAGGCGGTACTTATGAGAATCGCCAACGGCGAACATAAGTTTGTAAGACTTAAAAAACAAGATACCGTCATCTTTTCGTCATCGGTCGTTCCAGGCAACGAAAGAACCGTCCAAGTTTTAAAAGACGAGCTTTATCGCCAACAAGTCAGGGTTTACCACTATAAAATGATGGATATTCATGCCGGCGGACACGGCCAGGAAGAAGAATTGAAAGAAATGATGAATATTATGAAACCGAAATTTTTCCTGCCGATCCACGGCCAATACTCGATGTTGGTTAACCATGCAATTTTGGCGGCGGAAAACGGCATACCGGAAAAAAGCATTGCTGTTGTTGAAAACGGCCAAGTTATTGATTTGACCCAGAGCAGAATTGCCATTGAACCGAAGTCCGTCGAATCAAACTACATCATGGTGGATGGGCTGGGAGTTGGCGATGTCGGCGAGGTAGTTTTAAGAGACAGGCAGACCTTGTCTAAAGACGGGATGTTTGTGGTTGTCGCCATCATCGACCGAAAAACTGGTAAAGTTAAGGGTTCTCCTGATATAATATCTAGAGGGTTCGTTTACCTCAAAGAATCTAAGTTATTGCTGAGAGATACCCGCCGAAGAGTGATTGATATTGTTGAAAAATCGACAGGCTCCGGCGGAGCCGTCAACTGGTCGTATGTGAAAGACAATGTCCGGAACTACATCGGCGACTTTCTCTACGCCAAAACCCAGAGAAGGCCCATGATTCTTCCCGTCATCATCGAAGTTTAATCCATGAGAATACTTTCAGGAATACAACCTACCGGCCCCATACATATTGGCGCTTATATCGGCGCTATTTCGCAGTGGAAAAAGCTCCAGGAAACGAACGAATGTCTTATCTTTGTCGCTGATTTGCACGCCTTAACTATCCCCCAAGATCCAAAAACCTTCTCCGGGCAAATAATGCAAACGGCCGTTGAACTTGTGGCTTGCGGCCTTGATCCGGAAAAATGCATCATTTTTATCCAATCAGAGGTTAAAGAACACTCAGAGCTTTGCTGGCTGCTGAATACCATTACTCCCCTCGGGGAACTTGAAAGAATGACTCAGTACAAAGACAAATCCAGACAATTCAAAGACAATATCAACGCCGGCCTCTTAAACTACCCTATTTTGCAGGCTGCCGACATTCTTTTATATCAAGTTGACTCTGTGCCGGTCGGGCAAGACCAAAAGCAGCACCTGGAACTAACTAAAACCATCGCCCGGAAATTCAATCAAAAATACGGCGAAACCTTTAAGGTCCCTGAGGCCTTAACCTTAGAAACAGGTGCAAAAATCATGGCCCTGGACGATCCAAAGAAAAAAATGTCCAAGTCCCAGCCCAAAACCTGCCTCTTCCTTTTTGACGAACCCGAAGTAATCAAAAAAAAGATCATGTCAGCCGTAACCGACACCGGCAAGGCGATTAAATACGATCCCGAGAAAAAACCGGGTATTGCCAATCTTTTGACGATTTATTCACTCGTAGGCCAAAAATCCATTAAAGAAATTGAGAAGAAATTCAAAAATAAGGGATATGGAGACTTCAAGAAATCGTTAGCCGAACTTTTGATAATGAAACTTGAACCCTTAAGGCTCAAGAAAAAAGAACTCCTTCCGAGGGATGTTTACGTGAAAGAGATATTGACTCGGGGCAGGAAAAAGGCTCAGACTATCGCCCAAGCCACCATGCAGGATGTGCGCAAAAAAATGGGGCTGGGCGGTTAAAATCGTTTAACCGAGCAGCGGGTAACCGCATCGCCCTGGGGGTTAAAAAGGAGCTTAGCTCCTTTTTTTACTCTAATGCCTCAAGATTAACGTTTATTTTAGAACCCCAGTCTATTTCCTTATAACTGTGGAGTAATTTATTAATATAGTTCTTTAAATTATCGTACTCTTTCTTTTTCTTTGCCTCAAACTTCACCGTCAGATAGGGGGCGTTTTGTGAATAGCGAATAATGAACATCTTGTCGGCAAAATCAATTCTGACCCCGTCCCCCGCCCTTTCATCATCA
Organism: Candidatus Nealsoniibacteriota bacterium; assembly: GCA_043813805.1. Taxonomy (GTDB): domain Bacteria; phylum Patescibacteriota; class Minisyncoccia; order Minisyncoccales; family MHMH01; genus 2-02-FULL-43-13. Next base: position 4,744 of record JBDRKR010000015.1, read on the forward strand.
ATCACTTCCGCTCGCGGAAAATCTTTTTTAAGAACCGGGCTAATTTTATTTATTAATTTGACTTTTTTCTCGTCGGCACAATATATTTTTATTTCCGGACTTGAAAAATATTTAGGCAAAACTTCAATAGCGGTTGAGAGTTTTTGATGAGTCCCCGCCAAATAACTCAACAAGCGCAGCATAGAATAAAGTCCGTCATCGTGATTATAAAAATCGGCTGAGAAGAAAAAATGTCCCGATAACTCGCCGATAAAAGCGGCCTTGACTTCCTGATTTTTTTTCTTCAAAAACGAGTGGCCGGTCCGCCACATAAAAGGATTACCGCCATATTTTGTTATTGTCTCTTCGACAACTTTTGAACAAAGCGTATTGTACATTATCGTTGCCTTTGGATGATGATTTAAAACATCGATGGCAAATAGCGCTACTAAAACATCGTTCCAGATGATGTTTCCCTTGTCGTCAACGATACCGATCCGATCGCCATCAGAATCAAACGAAAAACCAACATCGGCTTTCTCTCTTAGAACTTTATCTCTCAGGCGCTGGGCAAAGCTTATTTCGGTCGGGTCAGGAGCGCCGAGGGGAAACGACGAATCTATCTTGCAATTACTTTCTACGACTTCGCATCCCGCTCTTTTGAGCAAATCGGGCGCTATAACACCGGCAGTTGAAAAACCGGAGTCAATAACTATTTTGAACTTTTTACTTAAAGGCAGTTTTTGCAATAAATCGCTGAAATAGGCGTCGCGTACATCTTTTTTTGTGATTGCGCCAGGCTTTGCTCCTTTTTCATAGTCTTCTTTTTCAACCATTCGTCTTAATTCTTGTATTCCCTCACTGACCAAAGTTTCGGAAAAGTCGTTGGCAAATTTAAACCCGTTATATTCTTTTGGGTTGTGCGAAGCAGTAACGTAAACCCCACCCCGACAATCTAGATAATACTGCGACCAATAAAAAGTCCCGACAAGATCCATGCCAATATTTATCGTATTAATACCAGTCCAACTCAAACCCTTAATAATTGCTTCGCTATATTGCGGACTCGTAGCTCTTGAATCATAACCAATAACCGCTTTCTTAATCCCTTTTCGAACCAAAAAAGTACCATAAGCTTTGCCAAGATGTTCAACAATTTCTGAGTTTAAATCTTTATCAATTTCACCCCGCAAATCATAACCGCGAAATATGTAAGGATTGACTTTCATATTATCCTAGTATATCATAAACATATGAAACTTTACGAACTGACTTACCTGCCTTTACCGGGACTTTCCGAAGACGAACAAAAAACCCTCTCAGAAAAGGTGGTTTCTTGCTTAGAAACGTCTCCGACAAGCCAGCACTCAAATGGTTTTGTAACCACGATGAACTTTAACACTGAACCCGAGAAAATCAAAGAAATTGAAGAAAAACTCAAACAAGAAACACAGGTCAAAAGATATCTTGTTTTAAACAAAAAACCGGTCAAATTCAAAGCCAGAATTTTAAGAAGGGCGGAATTCTCTAAAAAAATCGGGGATAAGACCGGGAAACCAAAAATTGAATTGCAAGAAATTGAGAAAAAATTAGAAGAAATATTAAAAGATTAAGTTGTATGAATCTTAATAAAGTCATCCTTATCGGCAATCTTACCGCCGACCCGGAATTAAGAAGCACGCCTTCGGGACAGCCCGTCGGTAATTTTCGCATGGCGACCAATAGAGTTTGGATTGATAAGAACACCCACCAAAAACAACAAGAAGTGGAATACCATACGATAGTTGTTTGGGGAAAATTGGCCGAAGTCGCTTCCCGATTTTTAACCAAAGGATCTTTAGTTATGATTGAAGGCAGATTAAAAACAAGGTCTTGGCAAGATTCTTCGGGTAATAAACGGTTTCGAACCGAAATCATCGCTCAAACCCTGCAATTAGGCCCCAGAATGACAAAATCGGCCGAAGGTCCCGAAAGCGCTCGCGAAAATCAACCCAAAGAGGAAATCCCGATTATTGAAGAACAGGGGGCGATAACCGAAGAAAAAGGCGAGGAAGAAATCGACGTTAAGGACATACCGTTTTAAAATTATGGAATGTTATTTTTGTAAAAAAAATGCCGAGGAAATCGATTTTAAGGATGTAAAAATCATCCGTCATTTCGTTTCCGGTTTGGGCAAAATCAGGGCAAAAAAAAGAACCGGTGTCTGCTCAAAACACCAGCGCAAATTAGCCAACGCCATTAAACGGGCTCGACACTTAGGACTGAATCTTTCAACTTTTTAAGGATGGTTGGATTTTCTTTCAGGAAGCTCTTTGAGCCATCCATACCTTGCCCGAGTTTCTCGTTTTCGTATTGAAGCCAACTGCCGGCTTTTTTTATTATCTCAAGCTTCAGAGCGGTATTCAGAAGATCGCTGATGTAGGAAATCCCTTCGTTGTAGAAAATATCGAACTCGGCGGTCTTGAAAGGGGCCGCCACTTTATTTTTGACGATTTTCGCCCGAATTCTGGAGCCGGTGATCTCTTCTCCCCGCTTAATCTGGGCAATTCTTTTCAATTCAACCCTTACCGAAGAATAGAACTTCAGAGCCAAACCTCCCGGCGTCGTAATGGGCGAACCCCACATTACTCCAATTTTCATCCTGGTTTGGTTCAAGAAAATCACCAGTGTTTTCGTCTGCGAAACGGTACTGGCCAGCCTTCTTAATGTGGCTGACATCAATCTTGCCTGAAGACCGATGTGTTGATCGCCGATTTCTCCGGCAATTTCCGCTTTGGGAGTCAAAGCGGCGACAGAATCAATAACAATCACGTCAACCTTGCCCGACCTGATCAGGGTTTCCACAATTTGCAGGGCTTGTTCGCCTGAATCGGGCTGGGAAATCAGAAGCTCATCGGTATCAACCCCGATTTTTTTGGCGTAATCGGGATCCATGGCGTGTTCGGCGTCAATAAAAGCGCCGACTCCCCCCTTCTTTTGAGCTTCGGCTAAAATATGCAGAGCTAAAGTAGATTTGCCGGTGGATTCCGCTCCAAAAATCTCAACGACACGGCCCCTGGGCAGTCCCTTCACCCCCAAAGCAATATCTAAAGAAATGGAGCCGGTAGGAATCACGTCAACATCAACAGCTCTGACGTCTTTGAGTTTCATAATTGCACCTTCGCCAAATCTCTGCTTGATTTCATCAATCGCTTCTTGAAGATCGGCGTTTTGGCTTTTTAATTCTTCGATTTTTTTCTTTTTCATCATATTAAAATTAAAAAATTATATTTTCTTCCAGCCGTCTTTTTCTTCGTCCGGTATCTCTTCCGTAGGTATGGGGCCGAGGGCGTTTTCAATTGACGAAGAATCTGCCAACTGGGCAACAACGGGACTTGATATTAAAATCTCCCGAGGCTTGGCTCCGTCTCCCGGCCCGACTACTCCTCTTTCTTCCAAAATATCAATTAACCTGGCGGCTCTTGCGTAACCCACCTTCAATCTCCGCTGCAAAAGCGAGGACGAAGCTTTCTTCGACTCAATAACCAATTTTTTAGCTTCTTCGTAAAGAGGATCTCCCTCGCTTGCCATAAAATCGGTTTCCGAATTTTGCTCCAGAGTTTTTTCCAGTTCTTGCGCAATTTCGAGCACAGGAGTTTCCTCCGCCATAGCGGGGTTTTGCGTCTTAATGAACTTCACTACTTTCTTAACTTCTTTATCAGAGACATAAGCCGCTTGAATTCTCCGAGGTTTGGCTACTTCCGCTGAAACAAAAAGCATATCTCCGGCCCCCAGTAGTTTTTCCGCCCCTGCGGTGTCGAGGATAGTTCTGGAATCAATCTGGGAAGCCACCTGGAAGGTAATACGGGAGGTAACATTAGCCTTAATCAAACCGGTAATAACTTCAACCGACGGCCGCTGAGTGGCTAAAATCAAATGAATGCCCACGGCCCGGGCCATTTGAGCCAACCTTACGATGCTCGCCTCGACATCGCGGCCACGCGCCATCATTAAGTCGGCCAATTCATCAACGACTAAAACAATATAAGGCAAAGGTTCTCTGCCGTCTTTGAGCACCAAATCGTTGTAGCTTAAAATATCCCGGGCGCGTTCTTGCGACAAAACATCAAATCTTCGCTCCATCTCCGTAATCAGCCATCGGAAAGCGTTGACCGCCTTCTGAGAATCCAAAATAACCGGCGTTAATAAGTGCGGCAATTCATTGTAAGCGGGGAATTCTACCCGCTTAGGATCAATTAAAATAAGCCTTAGAATATCCGGCGAACATTGATAAAGCAAACTCGTGATAATACTATTCAAGCAAATGGTTTTGCCCGTACCGGTTGCTCCCGCCACTAAAAGATGCGGCATGCGCGCCAAATCGGCAAATATCGGGTTGCCGGCCACATCCCTGCCCAAACTTAGAGTCAAGGGAGAGGCGGCGTTTTGAAAATTAGGGTGCTCGATCAGGTTTCTTAGCCTCACCGTAGTTCTCGTCTTGTTGGGCACTTCAATGCCAACCAGAGGCCGACCCGGAATGGGCGCTTCAATTCTTAAAGGATGGCTGGCTAAGGCTAAAGACAAGTCGTTATTTAAAGTGGTAATTTTTGAGAGCTTTACCCCCTCAGCCGGTTTCAGTGTATACTGAGTGACCGTGGGGCCGATATTCACTTCGGACATCTCAACCTGAATATCAAAATTCTGCAGAGTTCTTTTAATGATTGTTGAATTAATCTTGATATCGCCGCCTGACGGTACGCCCTTGTCGCTCTCCAACAAATCGGTGGGCGGCAA
>JBDRKR010000016.1:0-8915 GCA_043813805.1 Candidatus Nealsoniibacteriota bacterium
TTCGCGGAGGGATGCCAGATTGGCTTTGGGCGTGATTTTACGTAGAAAGTTGGAGGGATGCCAGAGCGGTTAGTTTGTTAATTAGACTTTTTATGATAGAATGAATTAATGGCGAGAATTGAATTTGTCCAATTAGAACAAGGAAGTTTTTTGAGAAAGATTCAAAGAAAAACCGGTTTTAGTTGCCAAAAAATGGCTTCGATATGTGGAGTAAGTCGGCGTTCTTTCTCAGATTGGAAAAATGGGAATTGTTTAATTTCTCTTTCTGCTTTCGAAAGGTTGATTAAGATTAGTAATATTAATCGTCCGTTTGTGAGAATACTTCCTGATTATTGGCACATTAAAGAAGCTAGTAGAAAGGGTGCGTTTGCGAGAAATGCTATATACGGAAATCCAGCCACTTCGGACGGAAGGTCTAGGGGAGGAAAGACAACATGCGACAAGTTTTCCTCAAATCCTGAATTAGCAAAGAAACTTGGCTTTAAGATAAGAAAAAATATTCACCGGCCAGGCAAATCTTGCGACTTAGCCGAACTTGTGGGGATCCTCTTGGGCGACGGAGGAATTACGGATTACCAAGTTAAAGTTACCCAAAACAAAGAAGCAGACAAGGATTATTCGCCATATATAGTTCGGCTGTTTAAGCATTTATTTGGGCTAGACTCAACTATTAGAGATGATAAGCTGGAGAAGACTAGAGACATAATCGTTTCCAGCGTAAGCTTGGTCGAATATCTATTGGGGCTGGGGCTGAAAAATGGCAATAAAATTATTAATCAGGTTGATATACCGTCTTGGGTGAAGATCAGTGATAAATTTAAAAAGGCGTGTCTAAGGGGATTAATTGATACAGATGGTTGTTTTTATGTCGATAGGCATAAAATAAAGAACAAAGATTATTTTAATCCCGGGTTAATTTTTACGGCTTATTCTTTACCGCTTTTCTCGTCAGCCAAGGGGATATTCGTAAGTCTCGGCTATCATCCAACTGGTAAAAAAAGGAATTTATATTTAAGGAAAGAAGATGAAATTATAAGATATTTTCGAGAGATTGGGTCAAGTAACCCCAAACATATCGCTAAGTTTAGAGGGTTTTTAAAAGAACATAGGGGAGGGCGATTTAATTAAGGAGGAGTCGGATAACTGGCATTCCGCCGCACTCGAAATGCGGTGCCCGCAAGGGCTTGTGGGTTCGAGTCCCACCTCCTCCGCCCAATAAATTTATGATGAATTTTTTTAAAAAGACTAAAAAAGAACCGCAGAATATAAAAGAGGTTTTAGATATTCTCAAAAAATTGGAAAGCGATCTTGGCGAGACCTCTCGAGAATTGGCCGACCTTAAACAATCAAACAAAAAGAATTTGCAGAAAGTCGGCATGGTCAGGTTTAATCCCTTTAAAGAGGGCGGCGGCGATCAAAGCTTTTCCATTGCCGTGCTTGATGCTTTAAATAACGGTTTTGTCATTACCAGTCTTTACAGCAACGCCACCAGCCGAGTTTATTCAAAGCCCATTGCGAATGGCGCATCAACCTACACCCTATCTCAGGAAGAAAAGGAGGCAATTAGTAAGGCGATTAATATTTAAGTTTTATGGCTTCCAATACGCTACAATCAAATATCGTTTCCAGGCCCCCTATAGTGGTTGTGATGGGCCATGTGGATCACGGCAAATCATCCCTCCTGGAGGCCATTAAGGGGCTGAAAATCACGGCCAAAGAGTCGGGCGGCATAACTCAGCACATCGGCGCTTACGAGGTGGAGCACTCTTCGGCAGGCTCAGGGCAAGCCAAAAAGATTACCTTCCTTGATACTCCGGGACATGAGGCTTTTTCCGCGATGAGGTCTCGGGGAGCGAAGGTGGCTGATATCGCCATTTTAGTGGTGGACGCCGAAGAAAGCGTCAAACCTCAAACTAAGGAGGCAATTTTACATATTCAAAAATCGGGTATACCTATGATCGTGGCCATCAATAAAATAGACAAGCCCGGCTCAAATCCGGAAAAAGTTAAAAGAGATTTGGTGCAGAGTAATGTTTTAGTCGAATCTATGGGCGGCAAGGTTCCTCATGTTCTAACCTCGGCCAAAGATAAAAAGGGGATTAACGAGCTTCTGGAAATAATTTTACTGGTAGCTGAGATGGAGGAATTAAAAGGCGATATTGCGAAGCCCGCCGAAGGAGTGGTGGTCGAGTCTTACCTGGATAATCAGCGCGGGCCGATAGCTACCGTTATTTTAAGAGACGGTATCTTAAGGAAGGGCGATATTGTCGCAGCTTTCCCGGCCTTTGGTAAAGTAAAAAGCCTGGAGGACTTTCAGGGAGTTCCGCGCGAAGAAGGTTTGCCTTCCATGCCCTGCGTGATTAATGGCTTTGAGGCAGTGCCCCAAGTCGGCGAGAAGTTCGAAGTTTGTCCCGATATCGAATCGGCCCAAAAACACCTTGAAAGAAAAGAAAAAAGGCTGGAGGGGTCGGAGATGACTTTAATTGAAGGAGATAGAAGGGTTTTGAATATAGTTCTTAAAGCCGACGTGCAAGGTTCCATTGAAGCGATCCGGGAGGTTCTCAAGAGTCTCCCCCAGGAAAAGGTGGTTTTGCGGATTTTAAAAGGCGAGGCGGGCGAGATCCAAGAGGGCGATGTGAGGCTGGCTAAAGATGGTAAAGCCAAGGTTATTGGTTTTAGAGTTAAAATTAACGTTAATGCCCAAAAACTCGCCGAAAGGGAAAATGTTTCCATTACAAGTTTTGATGTCATTTATCATTTGGCCCAAGGAGTCAGGGTTTTGATGGAAAGAAGAACGGCGCCGGAGAAAATGAGAACCGACCTGGGCAAGCTTAAGATTTTGATTGTGTTCTTGAACGATAAGAACCGGCAGATTGTCGGCGGGAAAATAATCGAAGGCGAAATTAAAAAAGGGACGCAGATCGAAGTTTTAAGGGATAACGAGGTCATCGGCAAGGGAAGGCCTATTAATCTTCAAAAGAACAAGAAAGATATTGAGCGGGCGGTGAAAGGCGATGAAGCCGGCGTTCTCTACGAGGGCGATGTCAAAATCGAGCAAGGCGACATTCTGCAATTTTATCTTGAAGAGAAAAAGAAAGTTGACCTCGAATTTTAATTTTATCTTATGGAAAGAATCCAGCAAGTCAACCAGCTGATTAAAAAAGAGTTGGGACAGATCGTTCTTAGGGAGTTCGATTTTTCTAAAAATTCTTTAGTTACCGTCACCAGAGTGGAAACATCTCGTAATCTGATTCACGCCAAAGTGTATATTTCGGTGTTGCCCGAAATCCAATCACCCCAAGTTTTGAAAACATTAAATCAACGGATTTACGGCGTTCAGCAGAGGTTAAATAAACGTTTAAGGATGAGGCCGATTCCCAAGATTAATTTTGTCGAAGAAAAAGAAACAGTCCAGGCCGGAAAAATCGAACAATTATTACAAGAAATCAAAAATCAAAAAAATGTCTGATTCTCAAGAATTGCAGTTCCGGGATATCGGCGAGATTTTAAAAGGAGCTAAAAACGTTTTGATTGCTTCCCACCAGAATCCCGATCCGGATGCCGTCTCTTCGGTGCTGACCCTTAATTACGTCTTCAAAAATATGGGGTTAGCCAGTTTCCCTTACCTGCCCAATCGTCCGGCGGAGAACCTTAGTTTTTTGTCCGGTTTTTTTGATATCAAAACCGAGATTGCGTTTTTCGAACCGGATGTCATATTTTGCCTTGATTACGGCGATTTTGGAAGATTAAGGTTGCCCGAGCGTCTTTTGAACAAAGGCAATTGCCGCATCGTGACCATTGATCATCATTTAGAAAGCGATCAGCGGGGCGAAATCAGGGTATTGGAGCCCGAAGTCTCTTCAACCTCAGAAATCATCTATCGCTGGCTGAAGTACGCTAATATTGAAATAAATCAGGATATCGCCACGCTTCTTTTGACGGGAATATTTTCTGACAGCGGCGGTTTTTGCCACGTTGCCACCACTTCTCAGACTCTCAACATTGTTTCAGAACTGCTCTTAAAAGGAGCTTCGTTAAATAAAATCGCTAGCCAGACTCTGGACTTTTCCAAGCCCATAAATCTTTCGCGGGCCTGGGGTTACGTGCTCGCGCGCACGAAATTGGATCAAGAAACCGGACTGGCTTACTCTTGGGTTACTCCTGCAGATTTAAACAGATTTGAAGCCGGTTTGGCGGATTTCGACGGTATTACTAATATTATTTCCGCAGTTTCGCGCATTAATGTCGGATTATTTCTGATTGAATACGAAAACGGCAAGATTAAGGGTAGCTTGAGGTCAGAACCTGCCAGCGGCAAAAATGTCGCTCAAATTGTGAGATCTTTGGGCGGTGGAGGGCATCCATACGCCGCCGGTTTCAGCCAGGAAGGAACGGTCCAGGAAGTCTTGAAAAAAGTGCTAAATTTGATAAGATAATAAAGCGATAAATGTCGCATGGTCAGGTGGCGAAGTAGCTAACGCTGCGGTCTGCAAAACCGCTATCCGTGGGTGCAATTCCCACCCTGACCTCAAGCATTGTGCCGTCAAAGCCCGGGTGATGAAATGGTATACATACGACACTTAAAATGTCGCGTCCGTAAGGACATGCGAGTTCGACTCTCGCCCCGGGCACAAAAAAATGACCTCGCTAAGCGGGGTCATTTTTCGTTCTCCTCGTCCTTTTTAGCTTTCAAGTACTTCAATATGGGTTAATTTGGCTCCGAAATTTTCTGCTTCCTGGTGAGAGGGAAACCAGATATCGAAATGGTAATAACCCTTTCTTCGGTTCATGCGGTCTTCAACCGTGAAGACCTTGTCGCCGTAAAGTTCCGGAATCCTGACTTTAGTTCCGAAGGGCAATAAGTTGTTGGCGATAACTCCATCTCTAACTGTAGTATTGGCTGCCGTAATAAACGGCGTGTCGTCGGTTTCTTCGGGTGTGGAAGAATAGGCGGTGATGATCACGTTGATGGTTTGAGCCACCTTGGGAGTAGGCAATAGGGAGCTGGGCAACAGACTATTCTCCTGGACAATCAAAAGGTCCAAATTGTGGTACTCCAAAGAGCCCAGGGCGATTTCCGGCTCAGAAAACACGCCTAGGGCGGCAAATAAGACCAACGAAGTTGTAACTATTAAGTTAGTCATAAATTAAAACCCCCTTTCGGGGGCAATGCTCCATTGTAGTCTATTTTACGAAAAATGTCAAGGGTTAATTGGAGCGGGTGAGCGGAATCGGCCTCGACTCTCGCCCCGCCGTGGCGGGGCTCGGTCTGGCCACCGCCTCCCTCGCTTCGCTCGGTCCGGCGTTCGATTCCCCCCTCACCTCTATTTAGAAATAAAAATAGCCCATTTCGGGGCTATTTTCATCTTTGAGCGGGTGAGCGGAATCGAACCGCCTTCTCAACCTTGGCAAGGTTGCATAATAACCGTTATACCACACCCGCCTACGCCAGCTCCTTGCTGGCTTCGGCGGGCAAGCCCGCCATAATACAGCAAGAACGGATTCATTTGTGGTGCTTCGCACACCGTAGCTTTAGCGAAGGTGTGCCGCGGGAGAGAATTGAACTCACGACCCCAGCTTTTTCAGAGCTGTGCTCTACCACTGAGCTACCGCGGCGTAATTATTTTTTTATTTTTGCCTCATTGATTCCCTCTATCCACCCTTTAATTTTTAGAAATAATTCTGTGTCACATATTTGAATAACGAATGTACCAAACGGAAGATTGTCTTTTTTCCTCTTACTTGATTTACTTTGTTGTTTTGAAGTTTTATAAAATTGATTTAACGGGATACCCGAGATATTCTGCCAGTATTTTTCTGCCTTTTTAGTATTAAGATGAGGATGAAGAAAAACATGCCCCCTAAATTTTTTTTTCGGAATTCCACAGATTTTCTTAAAAAATTGCATCATCAGCCGAATCATCCTAGGATCACTATTGGAAAGCTGAACTCCAGAACGTAGAGTTTTAGCGCCTTCAGCCCAATACAAAGCTATTCCTATAAATTTTAATTCTGTTGCCGATAAGTTATTTATTTCTCGTTTAGCGTTATCAATAACGATTTGTCTTTTAGTCTCCTCTCTTTTCAGTCTGGTAATTCTTCGTTTTTCTATTACCTCCTTTTTGATTCCTTTTTCAGATAACCTCTGTTTTTGCCTAGGAGAGAGTTCAACATCGCGGACCCAAAGACTTACGGAACCCTTAACCAGTCTAGCCTTTTCGCAGATTTCATTAATAGAATAACCCAATTTACGAAGTTTCCTAGCTAACTTTCTTTTTTCTATTTCCATAATCGAACCCATTAACTGTTTATTATATAATCATACCATTAGGGTTCAATTATGCCAAGTGGGCGAGACAGGATTTGGACCTGTGACCTCTTCTGTGTAGGAGAAGCGCTCTAACCGCTGAGCTACTCGCCCCGGGCTAATTTAATGGTGCGCGAGAGAGGAGTCGAACCTCCACGCCTTGCGGCACAGGCACCTCAAGCCTGCGTGGCTACCATTACACCACTCGCGCGCAGAGGCGCTAAGCCTCGGCTTCTTTAGGCTTGGCCTCAATATTTTCAGGCTGAGTTTTTTCTTTGACGGATTCTTTTTTCAATCTGGCTCTTTTTCCCTTCGCCGTTCTTAAATAGTAAAGTTTCGCCCGGCGGATCTTTTCTCTTTTAGAAATCTCAATCTTTTCAATAGTGGGGGAGTGGAGAGGGAAGATTTTTTCCACGCCGATGCCTGAAATTACCTTTCTTACGGTAATCGTCGAATTGATGCCTCGGCCGTGATTTCGGGCGAGAACCAAGCCCTCAAAAATTTGGATTCTTGCCACTTCTTTTTTGCCCGCCGCAGCTTCAGCGGAAGCGGGGATTTTTTGGTAAACCAAAACCGTATCGCCCGGCCGGATGTCGGGCGAATCAGATTTTAAATTAATTTTATTGAAAGTTTCTATTTTGGTAGGCATAGTTTTAAATCGTTTGGTAATTCTGATGTGAATTCTTTAATTTCTCCGCCCGGTAATTCTATCTTCAAGAAACTCGAATGGAGAAATTGACGATCAAGTCCTTTCGGGCACATTTGCCCCTTGAAGCCGTAGAGTTTATCGCCGGCAATCGGGTGCCCAAGATAGGTTAATTGAGCCCTGATTTGGTGCTTTCGGCCAGTTTGGGGCTCGGCCTCAATTAAATCATAATTCTCGAATTTTTGCAATACTTGATATGAAGTTTTGGCTTGTCTTTTGTCTTCAGCTCCGGGACTTTGAGGTAAAAAAGCTTTTTGCTTGCGCCTATCTTTCGGGGCCCGGCCGATCAGCGTTTCGATTTCACCCCTTTCAGATTTAAGATGGCCGACGACCAAGGCGATATATTTTTTCTTAACCTTTCTTTCTTTGAATTGTTTTTGCAGGAATTCCAGAGTTTCGTCGTTTTTGGCTATCAACAAGATTCCCGAAGTGTCTTTATCCAAACGATGGACTCTTTTTTCAAAATCATCGCTGTTCACTCCCGCCGGTTTATCTATCACCCGGATGTTTTCGTCTTCGTAGATAATATTCATGTGGGCACTGAGGGAGTCGAACCCACAACCTTCCGCACGTCAAGCGGACGCGCTACCATTGCGCCAAATGCCCGTGGTGGGCACAGATGGGATCGGACCATCGACCCCGGCTTTAAGATGATAATATCATCTGCCGATGATTTCATGTAGTGTTTTGGGTGGGCACAGATGGGATCGAACCATCGACCCCGGCTTTATAAGAGCCGTGCTCTACCTCTGAGCTATGTGCCCACCCAAAACTGTTATATGTAAATCATCGTCATAAGAGCCGTGCTCTACCGCTGAGCTATGTGCCCTCTTATTTTATCTCCTTAACTTTGAATTTTTTCAATTTACTGTTCGTAGTTTTCTTATCCGCTATTTTAGCAGGAGCAGATTTTCCGCCCCTGATCAGCGCTTCGTATTCTTCTCTTTCAATAGTTTCTTTCTCCGCCAGAGTCGTGGCAATTTTATTCAATATGCCCCTTCTTTTTTTGAGTATATTCCCCGCAGTGGTCCTTGCTTCCTTCATGAAGCGCGAAACCTCTTCGTCGATTTCCGTGGCTATTTTTTCTGAATAATTCCTTTGTTCGCCGATGTCTTTGCCCAAAAATACCAATTCTTCCTTCTCTCCGAAAGCAATCGGTCCCAGTCTTTCTGACATACCATACTCTTTTACGAGGGATCTTGCAAGTTCTGAAGCTTTTTCCAGGTCATTGGAAGCTCCGGTCGTAATCTCGCCAAAAACCAGCTCTTCAGCGCAGTATCCTCCCAAAAACATAGCTAAGTCGGCCAGGAAGTCGCTTTTCGTTTTCAAATGTTTTTCTTCAGTCGGCAATTTTAGCGTGTAGCCTGCGGCGCGTCCTCGCGCAATAATCGAAATTTTGCGGACAGGTTCCGCGTGGGGGAGAGAAGTAGCCACCAATGCGTGGCCCGCTTCGTGATAGGCGGCAATCAGTTTTTCGTCCTTGGACAAAATATGGCTTCTTCTTTCTGGCCCTAAAAGCACCTTATCAATTGATTCTAAAAGTTCTTCTTGAGAAATTTGCTGCCTCGAACGTCGGGCAGCCAGAATCGCCGCCTCGTTCATCAGATTCGCCAAATCAGCTCCGGAAAATCCCGGAGTCCTTTCGGCAATTTCCCGCAAGTTGACGCTTAAAGATAAGGGTTTTCCTTTAGCATGAATTTTAAGCACTGCCTCGCGGTCATTGATGTCCGGCAAATCAAGCATCACTCTTCGGTCAAACCTGCCCGGCCTTAAAAGCGCCGGGTCTAAAACATCAGGCCGATTGGTCGCAGCCGTGACAATGACGTTGGTGTCTCTTTCAAAGCCATCCATTTCAGTGAGTATCTGGTTTAGGGTTTGCTCTCTTTCATCGTGGCCGCCGCC
>JBDRKR010000017.1:0-33724 GCA_043813805.1 Candidatus Nealsoniibacteriota bacterium
ATAAGATAAATTTTGCCGGCATAAAATATTACGAAAACACAAATTATCAAAATAACAATATTTTAAACTCTTTGTTTTGTGCTGAACCGGAAATGAACGGTGATTTCATCGCTTCTTACAGCGATATTCTCTACGACAAAAGCGTGGTGGAAAAATTATTAAAAGATAAGAACGACATTGCCGTTGTGGTGGATACCGATTGGCAGAGATATTATCATGGCAGGACAGAACATCCGTTAGAAGAGGCGGAAAAGGTAATCATCCGGAACGGTAAAGTATTAAAAATCGGGAAACACCTGACCGCTCAAGAGTCGGATGGCGAGTTTATCGGTATGGTTAAGTTTAGCGAGATAGGGGCCGTAATTTTTAAAAAAGAATTTCAGAGAGTGAAAAGTCAGCATTGGGGAAAACCTTTCCAGAAAGCGGCGACTTTCGAAAAAGCTTATCTGACCGACATGCTCCAGGAGTTAATTGATCGGGGCAACGAGATTTATCCCGTGTTGATCAAAAAAGAATGGTGGGAGATGGATACTGTTGAGGACTTGGAGAAAGTAAGAAAGATCTTTGATGTATAAAAAATAGCGTAAAGAAAACATGGTTTCTCTACGCTACCCCTTGTCTAAAAAGGAAGAATTTGGGGTGAAATAATTTCCGAGATTTCTCGGTAAATCTCTTGAGATTTTTCCTGAAGCCACTTTTTTCTTGTCTCGGGCATATACCGGGCATAACGCTCGAGTAAATCTGCCACGCGTTCTTTGACGGACACGATGGAATCCTGGAACGCCATGTCTCCCAGAAAAACAAGTTTTTCCTCCCAGCTGTCCGGATCGGGTATCTCTCCCGGTTGGAAAACCCAGACCTGATGCCTTTGGACAAGTCGGATGATTCTTTCATCAACGCCCTGTCTTTTCAGAAAAGCAACACCCTCAACGGTATGCCCCCGGGGAGTTCCGTCAAACATTTTGCCGATATCGTGCAGCATGCCGCCATTTTCCACCAGCGCCACATCGACCGCAACTCCTTTCCGATTCAATTGACGCGCCGTAAAACCGGCAACATTAGTGACTCCCATTGAATGATAGAGTATCCCCAAATTTACCGGCTTGAACATCCCGGCTTCCTGATACAATCGGCCGACCAACTCTTTGTCAAACATTATTACCCCCTACGAATATTTCAAACAGCTGACTGTATTATAATCATTAAAATAAATTTGTCAAGCAAATATCATGTAAAAAATAAAAAAGATTTTTAAAGAAAGAATAATTTAATAATTAAAGAATAAAAACATGAACAAAACTTCGTTAATTTTAATCCTTATTATAGCGGCCGGTTTGGTTATTTGGCAGTTGAACAAAAATCCCGAAGAGGGCGGAATTAAGGTTTTAAGAATGGGGCTCATCCCAGCCGATGACGCCGAAGAAATGATCAGGGATTACGAACCCGTCCGGGCCTATCTTTCGCAGAAATTGGGCATACCCGTGGAAATCCAGGTTACTTCCGACTACACGGCGGCCATTGAGGCGATGAGGGCAAAGCATATTGAGATGGCCTGGTTTGGACCTTTTTCTTATGTTATTGCTAAAAACGTGGCCGGAGCTGAAGCGATTGTCAACGGAGTACGGCGCAGCGACGGCAAATCGGATTATCACTCGGTTATCGTGGTTCGGGCAGACAGCGGCATCACAAAACTCGAAGATTTAAAAGGCAAAAGCTTTGCTTTCGTTGACCCGACTTCAACTTCGGGTAATTTAATTCCGAGAAAAATGCTGCTGGAAAACGGGATAGACCCCGATAAAGATTTCAGTACGGTTTTTTACGCCGGCACCCACAATGCGGTGGAATACGCCGTTGCCAATAAAAAAGTGGCTGCAGGAGCGGACAGTGATAACTCTTATGATAGAATGGTTAAGGCGGGTGAAATTGACCCGGCGGTCAACAAAATCATTTTTACTTCATCGTCAATCCCCGGTTCGCCCATCGTCGTTAGGGGAGATTTGCCTCAAGAATTAAAGCAGAAGATTAAAGACGCTTTAATTAATATGGACGAACAGACAATTCACGAGGTTTCGGGTTGGGGCGATATTGCCAAGTATCAAGAGGTGCTTGACAGCGATTACGACATCATCAGACAGACTGCTGCAGCTTTAGGCATGGATGTGGCTAATCCCGACGCCGCTAAATAAAATGATTAAAATAGAGAATTTAAGTCATATCTACAAAAATAAGAACGGGGACAGGGTGGCTCTGAAAAATATTAATCTTCAAATTGAAAAAGGGGAAAACGTAGTTTTTATTGGATCTTCCGGCTCAGGCAAATCAACGTTGCTTAAGGCGATTAATCGACTGATCGAACCTTCGTCTGGGAGAATCTGGATTGACGGCGAAGATATTTTATCAAGTCCTCGGGAGAGAGTTTGCCAAATCAGGGGGAAGATGGGCATGATTTTTCAGAATTTTAATCTTCTTGAAAGAGAAGCTGTTTTTACCAACGCCCTTAATGGCCGTTTGAAATACAATAACAATCTTAATACAATTCTGGGTAAGTTTTCCCAAGCCGACTTGGCTACAGTCCAAGACAGTCTTCAGATGGTTGGCTTGGCCGATTATCGAAACGAGCGGGTGGCTGATTTAAGCGGCGGTCAGAAACAAAGAGTGGCCATAGCCCGAGTCTTATCTCAAAAACCAGAAATTATCCTGGCCGACGAGCCGGTTTCTAATTTGGACCCCAAGTTAATGAAAGAAATTATGGATCTGTTAAAGGGTATCTGCCGAGAAAGGGGCATGACGTTGCTTGTCAGCCTGCATTTTCTTGAATTCGCCAAAAGATATAGTTCAAGAATCATTGGCCTTAGAGATGGGGCAATTGTTTTTGACGGCAGCCCAACAAACCTAACAGAGAAAAGCATTATTGATATCTATGGCGAAACTGAAGAGTGGCAACTTTATGGAAAAACCGGTTTTTAAAAAAAAGTACAAAGGTCTTTTTTTGGCTGTCCTGATAGTCATTATTTATTATTGGGCGATTAACGGTACCGACACGAATCCTATTAATTTTATTAAAGGACTGCCTTTTATGGCCGATTTTGTTGTCAGGATGTTCCCACCCGACATCACTCATTTGGGCAGGTTTTTGCTGAAAGCTCTTGAAACCCTACAAATGGCCATCGTTGGTTCAACTCTCGGAGCATTAATCGCCTTGCCTCTTTCCTTTTTGGCGGCAAGAAACGTTATGCCCAACAAGTTTGTTTATCACACGGTCAGGGGTATTTTTGATACTTGCCGGGGCATCAACGAAATTGTTTGGGGGCTGATTTTCGTCTCAATGGTCGGGCTGGGACCGTTCCCCGGGGTCTTGGCTTTAGCCGTTCACGTAACCGGAGCCTTGGGAAGATATTTTTCAGAATCGATTGAGACCGTTGATCCCGAAATAATCAAAGCGATTATTTCCACCGGAGCTAATAAATTTCAAGTTATTGCCAGGGGAATTTTCCCTCAAGTCAAACCGCTCTTCATCAATTATTCTTTTTATTATTTGGAGAATAATTTCAGGGCGGCCACTGTTTTGGGTTTGGTGGGCGCGGGCGGCATCGGTATGGAGTTAATTACCAGTATGCGTCTTTTCCGCAACCAAGAAGTTTTAACCATCCTGATTATTATGGTTTTGGCGGTGGTTTGCATTGATCGATTCAGCGCTTACATCAGGAAGAAAATAGTCCGAATTGAAAGATTAGAATAAATAAAAATTTATGAAAACTATTATTTTAGCGGCCGGTAAATCAACCAGGCTTTTGCCCCTGACCAAAGAAATACCCCAACCAATGTTAAAAATTGGGGCGGAAACCATTTTAGAGAAACAGATCAAATTTTTAAAAGAGGCAGGTCTCGAGGAAGTCGTTGTCATCACCGGCTACTTATCAAAAAAATTGGAAGAATTTTGCGGTCAACTCAAGATCAAAACGTTGTTTAATCCGTTTTACGACGTTTCGGGGATTGCCGCCAGTCTCTGGATTGCTAAAGATGAAATAAAAAACGGTTTTTTGTTTTTATACTCCGATGCCTTATTCGAGCCGGAGACCATTAGGGCGTTATTGGGCGAGGAAGGAGATATTAACTTGGCTGTCAAAAAAAATGATTTGAGGGCAGAGGCGGAAAAGATTGTCGAGGAGGCGGGAATAATCAAAAGAATAAGCAAGGTAAAATTGGAAAAAGCAACCAGCGAATTTATCGGTATTGCCAAGTTTTCGGCCAGCGGGTCCGAAAAGCTAATCGAAGAATTAGAGAACGAATTAAGGGACAATCTCGGCATCTCTTTTATTACGGTGATTGATAACCTTATTCAAAAAGGGGAAATAGCCAAAGTTTACGACATCAAGGATGCTCAATTTATTGATATAGATTTCCCCGATGATTTAGAAAGAGCTAAAGATTTAAAATTTTCTAAACAAAAATAGGATCAGGCCGGATTGGATGATTTCTGCGCCGATGATCGCCATAATCGCTCCCGAAATGCCGTAAAGCGGCACTAAAATAATCAGAAGCAGTATTTTTATAAAGGGCGCGATTTTTATCAAATAAAGCTCTTTCTTCATCATTTTGGCTTGGAAAGAGACGCCCAATAAGCCTATGGGAACAGAAATAAAAGAAAGTACGAACAGCCGGGAATAATGGATGGACTCTAAATATTGGGGGAAAAATATTTTATACAAATAAGGAGCAACGATAACGTAGAGTACGGCCAAAGCCATTGTCAGGAAAAACAATTTCCCGACTTTTTTCATGATGGTTTTTTTGATTTCGGCCCGAGATTTCGGGGCTAGTTTTGGAGAAGCGAGGGTTAAAACATGTCCCAGGATTTTTTGAATTTCTCCGGGAACGATAACGGCAAAAGAATAAACAGCCAGCTGGCTGGAACCAATGACGGTGAAGAGCAGAATTTTATCCAGATAAGAGGCGACCTTACTGATAACCGCCATGAGACTGATATGGACCCCATAAGAAATGGTTTGAGGGTCCTCTTTTTTATTCGGCTGAAACTTGTGCTTAGTTAAAAGGTAGAGGAAATAATTTAAAAAAGTGTGGGACACAAGATAGGCGGTCACCAGCCAAAGAATATTTTTAGTGAGAAAAAGAACGATAACCATTATAGAAACAGTAATAATTTGATTGGCGATGCCGTACTTTGTCTGAACACTAAACAATTTTCTTCCCGCTAAAAGCCCGACATAAACCCGCGAAGCCAGCATTAGAGGCAGAAAGGCGGCAATGAAAAGCAGGGGAATGGGCAAAAGCGTATTACCTCGAAGCCAATAGTAAAGAGCGCCTCCGATAGCCACAACGCTCGCCAGAAGCCCCCATTTTAATTGGGTTTTAAAACCGGTGTAAAAAGAGCCCTCCAGTCCTCGAGCAGTTGCCTGGCTGATCGCTATTCTCATGCCAGTCAGGCTAAAGATGCCCAGAATTCCCACCAAAGAAATTATATATTGGTAATTGCCATAAGTGGCTTTCGGAAGCAAATTGGCAAAAGCTAAAGCTAGTAAAAAAGAGGTAGCGGCCGCAGTAATCTGCCCCAAGATCAGCCAGAACCCGCTTTGGGCCAAATAAACATTATCGGTGCCGGTGTATTTTTGAGTGCTTCTTAAGAGTTGGTAAGCCCGATTTTTAATTTTATTTATCATTTTTCTTTTTTGAAAAATAATTGAAAGGTTTTCAGTAAAATTCCTAAATCGAGCAAGGGGGAGCGATTTTTCAAGTAGTAAAGATCGTACTGGAATTTTTCCTTACTGTCCATGACTGACCGGCCGTATCTGAATTTCAACTGGGCCCAGCCGGTAAAACCGGGCTTTATCAGGTGACGTACATGATAGTAGGGAATTTCTTTTTCCAATTTTTCGACAAACTCGGGGCGTTCCGGTCTGGGCCCCACCAAGCTGATATCTCCCTTCAAAACATTAATCATTTGGGGTAATTCATCAAGGTGTGTTTCTCTTAATAGTTTTCCTGCTTTCGTAACCCTATGGTCTTCTTTTTTGGCCCAAACCGGGCCGGTTTTGCTTTCCGCCTCGACGTTCATTGATCTGAATTTTAAGAGGAGAAACGGTTTTCTGTCTTTGCCGATTCTTTCTTGGCGATAAATTACAGGACCCTTGTCCCCCAGTTTTATTAAAAGCACAATCAACGGCCAGAGTGGGCTTGTGACAATCAGTAAAATTGCTGCTAAAATTAAATCCTGCCCTCTTTTTATCTTGTCATAGAATTTTCTTTCTCCTTCTTTCAGATTTTCCAAAAACCATTTTTTCTGCAGAAAGGCGGTAGGTATTTTTTCGCAGAATAATTCATAAGCCTGGCTCCAGTCCAAAAAGATTATCCTTGCCTCCAGGCATTGATAGAGATTTTCCAATAGGTCAAAGTCCGTTTCAAAATCTTCGGCGACAATCAGCGCGTTAATTTTTTTCTCTTGAATTTTGGCGAGTAGGTCTTTGCTATCGTTAAAGGTGGCCGTTAATTTATAGCCCAGATAAGGACGAAGGGCTATCTCTTTTGCCAAGGTTTCGATCTTTTGCGGGTCTTTACTCAAAATCGCCACATTATTGAAAAAACGGAAAGAGAACACAACGCTGAAAAGTTTGCGCCAGATTAAAAACAAAACTCCGAAGATTAAAACGTTTAAGAGCAGGTTGGTTTTGGGAGTAATCCCAAAAAGTGGTACGAGATAGAAAAAAACCATGCCCAGCCCGAGTCCGCAAAGAATCGCGCCTAAAATTTTGGGATAAAGCACGACCCTGATTCTGATGGCGCCCAGGTCGTAGAGGCCGAAAATATAAAAAATAATCAGCCAAAAGAAATATAAAATTGAAAAAGGAAGCAAGTGCCCCGACATAATCTCCCAACTGAACTTGCCCCCAAAACCAAAAAAAACCGTTCCAAATAGCGAAAGGTAGAGTATGTTAATATCTCCCATAAAGAGGAGAATTTTCCTGAAGCCCAGAGTGGTTGGCATCGTTTCTATCTTATACCGGTTTACAATATTTTACAAATCAGATAAAATAATCGTAATGGGAAAACAATCAAGGGATAAAAGAGAAAAGAGAGAGATGGTGGAGCCCGGTGTAGTCGGATCTCAGGCCGGTTTGCCCCGCGTCCGAACAGGTTCGGGGCGGGTTTTAGAAAAAATCTGCCTTTTTGTTATAACCTGGGGGACTTATTTGGTTTTGTTTACCCCTCTGGTTATCAACACGGACTTCTTTTTTCCGTTTGTCGCTCCTAAAACGGTTTTTTTCCGCATGGTAATTGAAATCATCCTGGTGGCCTACCTGTTTCTAGTGATTGTCAACAGAAATTATCGGCCGAGGATCAACGCTTTGTCCATTACCATCGCCGTGTTTATGGGGATTTTTGTTCTGGCCTCTTTTACCGGCGTCAACCTGGAGCGGTCTTTTTGGTCAACCAACGAAAGGATGACCGGGATTTTGACCATGCTGCACCTCTTTACTTTCTTCATTGTTTTAAGCAGCGTCTTTAAGGAAAGAAAAGACTGGGAAAGGGCTTTAGGGGTGTCGGTGATCGTTGGCGCAATCCTTAGCATTTATGTTCTGATGGGGAGCGAGATCTCGACGCGGGGCGGAGGCACCATCGGCAATACTTCTTTTATGGCCGCTTATCTGCTTTTTAACGTATTTTTTGCTTTGATCCTCTTTTTTTCCAATTTCTTAAAAAAAGAAAGTTCTCCTCCATTGTGGCAAACTTGGAGCGGTGTTGGTTTTGCTTTTGTTATAGCTGCTTGCGTAATCGCAAAGTTGTTTTTTTTGATTCCTAATTGGCTTTTTTGGCTGGCTTCAGTTTTGATTGTGATGATAATGGCCTTAGTTCTTTTGTTTGGGAAAAGAATATCTTCTCTCTTCTGGCAGATTTTCGCCGGAAGTTCTTTATTAATCATGATACCGGTTTTATTGAATTCGACGGGCAGGGGGGCAATCGCCGCTTTTTTTGGAGGACTATTTCTATTGGGCCTGGGTTATTTGTTTTTTTCTCAGAAAAGAATATTGAAAAGATCGGCCTGGGCGATTGTTTTGGTTTTAATGATTTTAGGGATGGCCGCAGCCATCTTCCAACCGTCGTTTGTGACAGATGAAGCGGGTGCCACCTTAAAAGAAATGAAATCGAGGGTTGTCGTCTGGGAAAATGGCTGGAAGGGGTTTCTCGAAAGACCGATTTTGGGCTGGGGGCCGGAAAATTTCATCGTTGTTTTCAGTAAATATTTTAACCCCTGCATGTTTTTGTCCGAATGCGGTACCGAAATTTGGTTTGACCGCGCCCACAATGTTGTTTTTGACACGCTGGTTACTACAGGAATAGTCGGCTTTTTAAGCTATCTTGGCATTTTTATCGCCGCTATCTACGGGCTTTTGCGCATGGCGTCAAAAATAGTTGACAGGAGAAACATTTTTTTCCCGCTGGGGCTGATCGTGATTTTATTGTCTTATTTTTTCCAAAACCTGCTAGTCTTCGACATGATCAACACCTATTTGATGTTTTTTCTGACGCTGGCATTTATTAATTTTTTTATACAGAACCAAAAACAGCCGGCGGAGGAAGAGCGCGCGATTACAAAACCCTTAAATCCGATTTTAGCGTCAGTTATTGTGATGGCAACGGTGTTTGTTTTCTGGACGGTCAACATTGAGCCTTTACGGGCCAATGCCTATGTCATTAAAATGGTCAATTCTCAAGAAGTGAACGAATCTTCTTTGTTTTTCCAAAAATCTTTAGGCAGCTGGATGGAGAAATATGAAACGAGAGAACAATTTACCCAGAAAATATATAAGGCGGGTTATCAGCCGATACCGGAAGAGAATAAAGAATCTTTTCAAAAAGTTTTTAATCTGGCCCAAGTTGAGATGGAAAAAGGCATTAAGCAGAATTATTTGGATTTTCGGCCGCATCTCTTTCTGGGACAGCTTTACATCAGTTCTTATCGGCTCTCCGGCAAAGAAGAAGAAATTGTCAGGGCCGAACAGGTTTTAGAAGAGGCTATCCGATTAAGTCCGACCAACCAACAGGGTTATTGGAATCTGGCCGAAGCCAAATTGGCCCAAGGGAAAATCGGAGAGACTATTTCGCTTTTACAGAAAGCCATTGATCTTGAACCGCGCTTTGGCTATTCGCATTGGTATCTGGCCTTAGCTTACCAAATTAATGGCGATTACCAACAGGCCATAGCCGAAGTTAAAAAAGCCCAAAAAAATGGTTATAATTGGCCGGCTGATCCCCAAAGTACCGAAAGAGTGATTGATATCATTAATAGTTTAGGAGGAGATACGTTAAAATTTTTAGCTGAAGATGATAGAGAAATGATTGAGTATTGTTTGAAACTCCTAAAGGTAAACCCCGGCAATATGCCCCAACATGTCATTTGGTCTTATCTGGCTGCAAGTTACGCTAACCTTGGCCAATTTGATGAAGCTCGCCAATCCGCTCAAAAAGTTATCGAGCTAAATCCTGATTTAGCTCCAAAGGTCCAAGAATTTTTAAAGTCCTTGCCTCGATGACAGTATCCGGGAAAATTTTATTTCTGGCAATAACTGTTATTTTTCTTTCTTCGCCTCTTTTTATTGAGGCGCAGGCTGTTTTAGGTGAAGAAGCCGTTTTTAATGTCGAATCTTCTTACGATCTTTCTCAGAGAACCGAACTTAAAGCCACCCTAATACGACTTTCTCCGACGCTATATTGGTATATCGACACAAAATTTTGGGAGGAATTAAATTCCGGGCAACGGTTAGAGATTAATCAGTCTTTAACCTCTTTGAGCGAAGAGTTTGAAATGACAATTTATCCGAATTTAACCAGGACCTTCGGTTCGGAGTGGTCGCCGGGTATTGATAAAGATACAAGAATTACGATTTTAATCCATCCAATGACTAAGGGAACGGGAGGTTATGGCGACACAGCTGATGAATATCCCAAGGCCCAGATTCCCGAATCTAACGAAAAAGAGATGATTTATTTGAACACTCAATATATTAACGCCGATTATGCGAAAAGCTTTTTGGCTCACGAATTTATCCATTTAATTACTTTTAACCAAAAGAATAAAAAGTACGGCGTTTCAGAAGATATCTGGTTAAACGAGGCCAGAGCCGAATACGCCCCCACCTTATTGGGCTATGACGAAATCTACGAGGGGAGCAATCTGCAAAAAAGGGTGAGGGATTTTTTGGATAAACCATCGGATTCTTTGACCGAATGGCGGGAAACGCCGGCCGATTACGGAGTCGTCAATTTATTCACCCAATACCTGGTCGATCATTATGGTATCCAGGTTTTATCAGATTCTTTAGACAGAAAAGAGACGGGCATTCAAAGTATCAACGCAGCGCTGGCGCAGCGGGGTTTCCAGGAAAATTTCGCCCAGATTTTTACCGATTGGACTGTAGCTGTTTTGATAAATAATTGCCAAGTTTCGGAAAAATATTGTTATTACAATAAAAATCTTAAAGATTTCCGCATTACCCCTTTAATCAACTATTTGCCGTTTGTCGGTGCGAGTACCTTATCCGTAACGAACACGACTAAAGATTGGTCAGGGAACTGGCATAAATTTATCGGCGGGCGCGGAATGCTTACCGTTGATTTTCAGGGAAGCGGCAGCGCGATTTTTAAGGTGCCCTACGTTATAAACACGGTCGGGGGTAATTTAACTGTCAGTAATTTATCACTGAATAAAATGCAAAGCGACGAAGTTATTGTAAATGATTTCGGGTCTGAAACCGTCGCTTTAACCATTATTCCCATTGCTCAAAACAAAGCCGCCGGTTTTACCGGGATTGAGCCGTCGCGGACTTTCTCATGGACCGCTTCAACCAAACAAGAGGTGCCGTTAGATATACCTTCTCTTTCGCCTCAAAAGAAGCCGATTTCCGAAATGACGAGAGCTGAAATCTCAGCCCGCATTGCTGAAATTCGACAAATCGTTGTTCAACTTCAGACGCTGCTTTTGCAATTAGGCGGGACCGCCTCTTGTCAAAATATCTCTCAAAACTTGTTTTTTGGTCTGAAAAGCGATTCTCAAGTCATGTGCTTACAGGAGTTTTTAAAGAATCAGGGGGTCGCAATTTATCCCGAAGGGATTGTTAACGGCAATTTTTTTACCCTCACCATGCAGGCGGTTATCCGTTTTCAGGAAAAATATGCTATTCCAAATACGGGATACGTGGGCCCTATCACGAGAGCCCAAATCAATCAGCTTCTAAAATAAAAAAGGCTAAACCTCTTTCGCCCCGATTGAGGTTTAGCCTCTTTCATCGGGGGCTTGACAAAAAAGACATATCTGCTAAGATGTAATTGGAATTAGTGAGCGCAAAGCTCTCGTTCGACGGCGAACCTTTCTTAAGTAAGGTTCGTCGTTTTTTTATGCCTGCAATTTTCGAAAATTGTTTACAAACTTTAAAGCAGGAGTTATGATGCAACTGGGCGGGGATACTCACTAATTTCCATGAATTGGAGTTTTTTCTCCGCCCATTATTTTTTTATGGCTTTATTGAGGTATGATGAAATTCCAAGAAAATATTCCGTTGAAGAAATATACGACTTTTAAAATCGGGGGACCTGCCAGATACTTTTTTACGGCTAAAAACAAGTCAGATTTATTAAAAGCGGTCAGAGAGGCGAAGAACCGCCATTGGCGGTTCTTCCTTTTAGGGGGCGGCAGTAATTTATTGGTTTCAGACGAAGGATATAAGGGGTTGGTAATCAAAACGGGAAAACCCTTGTCTTCATATATTTCGAAGGGCTTAGAGTGGGCGGTCGGTATTCCCGGAACGGTTGAGGGAGCTGTCTATGGAAACGCCGGCGCTTTCGGTAAATCAATGAAAGACGCCGTTGAAAGCGTCGAAGTTTTTAATACCGCAACCGGCAAAGTAGAAATTTTTAAAAATGAAAATTGCAAATTCGCTTATCGCGAGAGTATATTTAAAAGAAATAAGAATCTGGTTATTCTTTCGGTAAAAATAAAACAAAAGAGAAGTAATTTAAAAAAGATTAAAGAATATTTAGCATATCGTAAAAAAAATCAACCTCTGGATTTTCCTTCAGCGGGTAGTATTTTTAAGAATCCCGAAAATTATTCTGCGGGGAAATTAATTGAAAAAGCCGGCCTGAAGGGTGAAAAAATCGGCGGAGCGCAAATTTCCGATATCCACTCCAATTTTATTGTTAATTTAGGAGATGCTACCGCTCAAGATGTTTTGTCGCTGATCAGATTAATTAAAGAAACTGTAAACAAGAAGTTTAAAGTTAAGCTGGAAGAAGAAATTATCGAATTAAAATATTGACAAAAATATTAAAATTGTATAATAATAAAGTAACAAAACAAAATTTGGAAAACAATGAAGAAAAATCAGCAATACGGCATGGAATTAATTATGGACTTGTATAATTGCGACCCCAAAATTATTTCCTCGAAGAAAAAATTAAAAGAATACACTGTAAAGATTTGTAAGCTCATAAAGATGAAAAGGTACGGTAAGCCGTTTATCGAAAGATTCGGTCTAGGCATGGATTTTACGGCTGGCTACTCTTTGGCCCAGTTCATCGAATCGAGTTTAATTTCCGGACACTTTTCCGAACTGTGGCGTTCTTGCTACATTAATATTTTTACCTGCAAGTCATTTAACGCAAAAATTGCGGAACAATTTACCCAGAAGTTTTTTGGGGCAGATAGGGTTAAAAGTCGGTTCATTCTCCGTCATTAAAAATGGTTCCAACAAAATTTTTTCTCACCAAAGGAGTAGGAGTTCATCGCGATTATCTCGCCTCTTTTGAATTGGCATTGCGGGACGCCGGCATGGCGGCGTTTAATTTGGTTTCCGTTTCGAGTATTTTGCCGCCCGGTTGCAAAAAAGTTACCAGAACCAAGGGATTGGAATTTTTAAGTCCGGGCGAAATTGTTTTTGTGGTTTTAGCAAGGAATGCCACTAACGAGTCCAATCGCCTTCTTTCTGCTTCGGTCGGTTGCGCGATTCCGGCGGACAAATACAAATATGGCTATCTTTCCGAACATCATCCGTTTGGAGAGACGAGCGACAAGGCCGGCGATTATGCTGAAGATTTGGCGGCTTCCATGTTGGCCTCGACTTTGGGTTTAAAATTTAATCCCGACGGAGCGTGGGACTCACGGCGTCAGGCCTTCAGGCTGTCGGGTAAGATTGTGCGCACCACCAACGTTACTCAAAGCAGCCAAGGCGACAAAGACGGTCGCTGGACATCGGTTGTGGCCGCCGCCGTTTTTATCCCCTAAGTCAAAAATTGATTATGGACAAGAAAAAATTTCTTTGCAGTAAAAAGATTACTGCGCCTAAACTAAAAAAAGGTCTCAAGGTTGTAGACCTTGTTGATAATTATTATCAGGCATATAACTCCGCAAGATTAAGCGAAGCCTGCAGGCTTTTAACAGAGAAAATGTTAAAGCCGAAAGAAGATACAACTATTGGACTGACTATTGCAGGCGCTTTGACTCCGGCCGGCATGTCGGGCATGATCGTTTCTATGATGGAAAATGGCTTCGTCGATTTTATTATTGCGACCGGCGCCAATCTTTATCACGATACTCATTTCGCTTTGAATTTTCCTTTATATAAAGGAACCTGGCAGATTGACGACACCACCTTATATAAGCACGGAGTGGTGAGGATTTATGATATCTTCTTGGAGACAGATACCTTGTTGAACACAGACAAATGGACTCAAAAGGTTTTGCTTGACCCGAAAGCCCCGAGGGGAGCTATCGCATCAAGCGAATTCCATAATTATTTAGGCAAGTGTTTATTGAAAAGCGCTCCCAATCCCGAAGTTTCTATTCTGGCTCAAGCGGCGAAATATAATATTCCGGTTTATACTTCTTCGCCGGGCGACAGCACTTATGGGATGGATTTGGCGATTTACAACAAAGCGCTTTTCGGAAAAATGGAAAGAGAGGGGTCTATTAATTTGCGTATCGACCCAAATTTAGATGTCAAAGAAACAGCGGCTATTGTTTTGGGAGCGAAAAAGAACGGCGCGATTATGTTGGGCGGCGGTTCCCCTAAAAACTTTTATATGCAGACCCAGCCGTTTTTGTGGGAATGCGTAGGCGTTGAAAAAGGCGGTCACGATTACTTTATTCAAATCACCATGGATTCGCCCCAGTGGGGCGGGCTTTCGGGGGCTACTCCTCAAGAAGCCGTTTCTTGGGGTAAAATCAATCCCGATGAATTGAAAGATACGGTTGTGGTTTACGCCGATACCACCTTGGCTACACCGATTCTTTTTGCTTATGCTTTAGAAAAAGCGAAAGTCCGTTCCAAAAAGAATCTTTATCTGAAACGCCAGGCATTAGTTTACAAATTGGAAAAAGAAATAAAGAAAAAACCATTGAAGTGGACGGCCGACGATTTTTATAAAAAACATCAAAAATAAATGAAAAAACATTATCAAACTTGGCCGTTCAATTTTGGCGCCATTCATTCTCAGGATTTTAAAAAAGCCAAAGTGGTTGTTGTTCCCGTGCCGTACGAGGGGACGGTTTCTTTTAACGGCGGCACTCGCAACGGCCCCTACGCGATTATCAATAATTCCCGGTATCTGGATGAATTGTTTGATAGTCAGGGAGATGATTTGATCGGCTTAAAATCAACCGATATTTTTACTCTGGATGAGCTGGAGCTTTCAGCTAATTCTCCCAGAGAAGCGGTCGAGGGGGTACAACAAGCCATTGAGGAAGAAGTTTTAAAATATAATAAGATTCCCTTGATGCTGGGCGGCGAACATTCAATAACCTTTGGAGCAGTGAGCGCCTTAAAGAAAAAATATTCCGACCTTTCTGTTTTGCAATTGGATGCGCACGCCGATTTAATAGATGAATATGTGGAAACGAAATACAGCCACGCTTGCGTGATGAGAAGGATCAGAGAATCGGGCGTTAAAGCCGTTCAGGTGGGAATCCGCAACCTGAATACGGAAATTAAGGATTATTTTAAAGATAAGAAATCCTCCGACATTTATTTTGCGCCGAATATCCCAACCTCAGCTATCTTGAAGGGTTTAAGTAAGAATGTTTATTTAACCGTTGATGTGGATGTTTTTGATCCTTCAATCATGCCGTCTACCGGGACCCCTGAGCCCGGAGGTCTTGGCTGGTACGAGGTTTTAAATTTAATTGAGAAGGTAGCCAAAACAAAAAACATTGTGGGAGTTGACGTCGTAGAACTTGCTCCCATCCCGGGCTTCGTTGCCCCTGATTTTTTAGCTGCTAAGCTTGTTTATAAAATAATCAGTTATATTGTTAAATAAAAATATGTTTACTCAAGTTAAAGTATTACCGAAAGTTTTAACTTTCAGTGAAGTAAAATATTACATCTTTTCAGCGGTTTTTGTCGGATTAACGGTGGTTACCCCGACGATTTTTCATCAATTTAATTTGGCCGGCCCAACATTTTTGCCGATGCATATTTTTGTTTTAGTGGCCGGATTTTTATTCGGCTGGCGGACGGGGATGCTCGTAGGCCTTCTAAGCCCGTTAATGAGCTATAGCATCACCCATATGCCGCCCATGGCTATTTTATCAGAAACCGTTTTGGAACTCGCTGTTTACGGTTTAGCCGTCGGTCTTTTGAGAGAAAAAGGGTTTAATATTTGGGTTGCTCTTTTTTCAGCCATGGTTCTGGGCAGGTTGGCCAGATTGGCACTTACTTTTGATGTGAGCTTTATTCAAATAAGCTGGCCGGGCATAGCTTTGCAATTAGCTCTAATTCCCGTTATTATTTATCTTTTGCAGAGGTTTTTATTCAAGAAAGGTGAAACAAAAATTTGATGAATTTCTGAAAAGCTCCTGGGGGTTGGAACTCTGGCTTGGGAACGAAATAATCTTCAGGTCAAAAAAATCAGGAGTCAGAGGACTCCTTGATTTTATTCTTGCTAGCGAGAGAGAAATGAAAGCTTGCTTACATTTCGAGCGAGCAAGACAAGAAAATGGCGAAAGCCATATTAATGAGCGGAGCGAGAATCAAGAAGATATTATAATTTTTGATAAAATAGTCGGGCAAGCGGTTGCCTTTTTAGCGGCTTATTTGAAAGCCAAAGAGGTTTATGGCGCTACGGGCAGCGAATTGGCAGCTCAAGCTCTGGAAAAACACAAGATTAAGTTTTATTTCCGAAAAACCGTTCCTAATATTTTAAATAAAGATAAAACCGACCTTTGTCCTATGGAAAAACTCTCCATTGCTAAAACCCCGGAAGAGTTCTATAATTCCTTGAAGCAAAATGTCAATTTTAACTAAGTTTTTCGGCGATGCCAACCAGGGCTATTTGAAAAAATTGCGGCCGCAGGTTGCCAAAATCAATGTTCTCGAAAAAACATTCGAGGGTTTTTCCGATACTCAATTAAAAGAAAAAACCACCGAACTCAAAGAGAAGTTCCGCGGAGAACAGTTCTCCGCGGATAATATTTTGCCGGAAGCGTTTGCGTTGGTGAGAGAAGCGGCTAAGAGAACCTTAAATCAGCGGCATTTTGATGTCCAGCTGATCGGCGGAATGGTTTTACACGAAGGCAAGATTGCCGAAATGAAAACCGGCGAGGGAAAAACGCTGTCAGCCACATTGCCTGTTTATTTGAATGCTTTGACGGGTAAGGGGGTGCACGTGGTCACGGTCAACGATTATTTGGCCAAAAGGGACGCGGTTTGGATGGGCCAAATATACGACCTGCTCGGGCTTTCTTGCGGTTGCATTATGCACGATACCGCTTTTGTTTATGACCCAGCCGCCAATAAGGATAAAGAAAGAGACACTGTGGGCAGTTTTAAGGTAGTCGAAGATTATTTAAGACCGGTTTCAAGAAAAGAAGCATACGGAGCCGATATTACCTACGGCACCAATAACGAATTCGGCTTTGATTATCTGAAAGATAATATGGTTCAGGATTTACAGCAACAGGTCCAACGGGGGCATCATTTCGCCATCGTTGATGAAGTAGATTCGATTTTAATCGATGAGGCCCGAACCCCTTTGATTATTTCGGCGCCCGACCAGGAATCTTCCCAATGGTATCAGGAATTCGCTAGAATTATTCCTAAACTAGATTCTAAAACCGATTACGAAATTGATGAAAAGATGAAAGCCGTCACCCTGACGGAAGGTGGCGTCAATAAGGTGGAAAAGATTTTAGGCATGGGCAATATTTATGAAGAGAAGGGAATAAAATATGTTCACCATCTTGAACAAGCTTTGAGAGCCGAAGTCTTATTTAAAAAAGACAAAGATTACGTGGTGAAAGACGGCCAAATTATGATTGTCGACGAATTCACGGGCAGAATGATGCCGGGCAGAAGGTGGTCCGGTGGCCTCCATCAGGCGATTGAAGCTAAAGAAGGCGTGCGAGTTCAGCCCGAGTCTTTAACATTGGCTTCCGTCACTTTTCAGAATTATTTCAGAATGTATGAAAAAATAGCCGGTATGACCGGTACCGCTTCAACTTCAGCTGAAGAGTTCGATAAAGTTTACAAATTGGACGTCGTCATGATTCCGACCAATAAGCCGATGCAGAGACGCGAATTGCCGGACGGAGTTTATAAAACTCATGACGGCAAATTAAACGCCTTGGTCAGGGAGATAAAAGAAAGGCACAAAATCGGCCAGCCGGTATTGGTGGGTACGACCAGCATCGAGAAGAACGAATATTTGGGCAAGTTATTGGAAAGAGAGGGAGTTCCCCACCAGATTTTGAACGCCAAGCATCACGAACAAGAGGGAGAAATTATTGCTCAGGCCGGGAAGCTTGGCGCTGTCACTATTGCGACCAATATGGCAGGCAGGGGAGTTGATATCATTTTGGGAGGCAACCCACAAGTTGCCTCCGAAGCGGACAAAGTCCGCGAGGTGGGTGGGTTACATATAATAGGTACCGAGCGCCATGAGGCGAGAAGAATTGACAATCAATTGCGGGGCAGAGCCGGCAGGCAGGGGGATCCGGGGTCTTCCCAGTTTTTCCTTTCTTTGGAAGACGACATTATGCGGATTTTCGGCGGCGCAAGGATTAAATCTTTAATGGGTCTTCTCAAAATACCGGAAGATCAGCCGATTGAAAACAAAATGATTTCGGGCGCTATTGAATCAGCCCAATCGAAAATCGAGGGCATGAACTTTGATTTAAGAAAGCACATTTTGGAATATGACGATGTGATGAACAAGCACCGAGATGTGCTTTATAAAAAAAGAAAAGAGATGCTGACAATCAGCGATTGGCAGTCAACAATTAACGATTGGTTAAAGACGCCCGAAGAGAAAAAAGCGTTTGAAGAAAAAATTAAGGAACTGGGAGATAATTTTAATCAAGTTGCCAAAACCGTTGCTTTAAGAACCCTTGATATGTTTTGGATGAACCATTTGGAAGAAATGGAAATTTTAAGGGATTCGGTAAGATTAAGGGCCTATGGCCAAAGGGATCCGCTGGTGGAATATAAATCAGAGGGCCATCGCATGTTTCAAAGATTACTGGACACAATTGAATCCAATATTGCCCAAACCATGTTGAAGGTTTCTCTAAAACCGCAACCCAATTTTTCGCCTGTTGAGAATCGTCCTCAACGTGATTCTCAACAGAAAAAAGAAACAAGCCGCAATGACCCTTGTCCTTGCGGAGCGAAGCATCCCGACGGCCGTCCCATAAAATATAAACATTGTCACGGGAAAAACGGCTGAGGTTAAAATGAAAGAGGCTAAACCTCTTTCAATTAATATATGGAACATTTGGCGATCATGAGAAAATCTTGGGGTTTGACGGATAAGATTTTAAGCGGTCAGAAAAAGATCGAGTCGCGCTGGTATTCGGTCAAATACAAACCATGGGACAGTATTAAAGAGGGTGAGACAGTTTACTTCAAAGATTCGGGCGGGCCGGTGAGGATAAAGGCGGAAGTGATTAGGGTCTTACAGTTTGCCGATTTGACTCCCAAAAAAGCCAAAGAAATCTTAGACGAATATGGCAGAGAAGACGGGATGGAAAAAGAAGAAATTCCCGAATTTTTTGAACGATTTAAAGATAAAAAATACTGCATACTCATTTTTTTAAAGAATCCTCAAGAAATCAAACCGTTTGAAATTAATAAAACTGGATTCGGAGTAATGTCAGCCTGGATTTCGATTGATGATATTACTAAGATTAAGAAATAATGGACGTCCGACGTCGATTATGTGAGTCGGATATTTGGGATTTACGAAATCCTCTCACAATATGTTGGATTTCGTAAATCCAACAATCGTTTGTTTGACAATTATACGGCTTTGGGTAGAATTAAATAAAATGTCTAAAGGTAGAACTTACATCGCTGTTTTAGCTATTTTTATTTTGGCTTTCGTGGCCGGGAATTTATGCTATCCCCAACTTTTAAAATTGCCCTATTTATCTGATATCCCTTTCAAATTGGGACTGGATCTGCAGGGCGGTATCCATCTTGTTTATGAAGCCGATATGTCCGGTATTGATGCAAAAGAGTACGATTCTTCTTTGCAGGGTTTAAGGGATGTCCTTGAAAGAAGAGTTAATCTTTTTGGCGTGGAAGAACCTCTTGTCCAAACTCAAGAGTCGGGAGACAGACATCGTTTGATTGTGGAATTGGCGGGGATCAGCGATCCGTCCGAAGCCATCACAATAATCGGCGAGATGCCCTATCTGGAATTTAAAGAATATAAAACAAATTACCAGGAGATTACGGCTCAAAACAGCGAGTTGATTAACAATGAGGGCGTGGTGGAGGTTGAGTTAGAAGATCCGTTCCAGCCGACCGCTTTGACGGGCAAATACTTAAAGAAGGCCGAACTTAGTTTCGACCAGACAACTTATCAGCCTTTAGTTTCTTTGCAGTTTAATGACGAGGGAGCAAAGATTTTTGAAGAATTGACGCTGAGAAATATCGGCAAGCCCTTGGCGATTTATATTGATGGCATTCCTATTTCTACGCCCACTGTCCAGGAGAAAATTTCTCAAGGCAGGGCTCAAATCAGCGGACACTTTACTTTAAATGAAGCGAAGGCCTTGGCAAGAAACTTAAACGCCGGTGCATTGCCCGTGCCCATTACCCTGATTTCCCAAGAAACCGTGGGGCCGGCTTTGGGTAAGATTTCTTTGGAAAAAAGCCTGCAAGCGGGAATCTGGGGGCTACTGGCCGTTGTTGTTTTTATGACTATTTTTTACAGATTGCCGGGGATGCTCGCCTCTCTGGCTTTGGTGATTTACACCATTTTAAACTTGGCTTTGTTTAAAACAATTCCGGTTACCTTAACCTTAGCCGGCATCGGCGGTTTTCTTTTATCGATCGGTATGGCGGTTGACGGTAATATTCTGATTTTTTCCAGAATGAGAGAAGAATTGCGCCAGGGTAAAACATTTGCCGTGGCCGTTGAAGAAGGATTCAGAAGAGCCTGGCCGGCTATCTGGGACGGCAACTTCACGCTTTTGATCGTCGCTGTGATTTTATTCAGCTTCGGCACCAGTTTTGTTAAGGGTTTTGCGTTTACCGTCATTATTGGTACACTATTAAGTATGTTTTCAGCAATAATTATTACTAAAAGCTTTCTCAGGTGTTTGATTGGCACAAAACTTGAAAAAGTAAAATTTTTATGGCATTAAAAAAATATTTATTTACGTCAGAGTCAGTCACCGAGGGCCATCCGGATAAGGTTTGCGATCAAATTTCAGATGCTATTTACGACGAAATGTTAAAACAGGATAAAGATAGTCATGCCGGTATAGAGTGTTTTGCCACGACAGGCCTGGTCATGGTGGGGGGCGAGGCAAGAACAAAAGCATATGTTAACATCCAAGACGTCGTAAGGCGGGTGCTCAGAGAAATCGGTTATGATAAGCAGGAATACGGTTTTTGCGCCGATGACGTCGGCGTTATCGTGACTTTGCACGAACAATCATCTGATATCGCCCAGGGGGTGGATGAGGATAAGGATAAGGAACAGGGAGCGGGCGATCAGGGGCTGATGTTCGGTTATGCCACCAACGAAACGCCTGAATTCATGCCTTTGACGCTGGTTTTGGCGCATAAATTGACAATGAGATTGGCCGAAGTGAGAAAGAAGAAGATTATTCCTTATTTGAGGCCGGACGGAAAATCGCAGGTGACCGCAGAATTCGAAGACGGCAAGCCCAAGAGATTGGAAACAGTGGTTATTGCGGCTCATCACGCAGCCGATGTTTCTATTGAGAAAGTACGTCAGGATATTTTAACTGAAGTCATAAAACCCGTGGTCGGGCATATAATGGATGCAGAGACAAAATGCTTTATTAACGCTACCGGCAGATTTGTTTTGGGCGGACCGCCGGCTGACACAGGCTTAACCGGAAGAAAAATCATCGTGGATACCTACGGAGGCGTGGGAGCGCATGGGGGCGGCTGTTTTTCCGGCAAATGCGTAACCAAGGTTGACAGGTCCGGCGCTTATATGGCCCGCTATGTCGCCAAGAATATCGTAGCCGCAGGTTTGGCTGATAAATGCGAACTTCAGGTGGCTTATTGCATCGGCGTTGCCCGGCCGGTTTCGATTTTTGTCGATACTAAAGGAACGGGCAAGGTGCCCGATGAAAAAATCGTGGAAATCATCAAACAGGTTTTTGATTTCAGGCCGAAACAGATTGTCGAACATTTGAATTTAAAGCGGCCAATTTACCAAAAGACCGCGGCTTACGGACACTTCGGTCGTAATGACTCAGACTTCACTTGGGAGAAAATCGACAAGGTTGATGAAATTTTGAAACATGCGCGTTAATTTTCTCAAATACAGTAAAATCTATTTTGTTCTCGGAGGCATTTTGATGTTAGCCAGCATTGTTGCTTTGGTTGTTTGGGGACTTAAGCCGGGCATTGATTTTACCGGCGGCAGTATTTTAGAGGTAGAGTATCTCGATTCAAGAGTAGCTAGTGAAGAAATTGAGCAGAAACTAGCCGGTTTAAATTTGGATTCGCTTTCGGTCCAATCGGCCGGAGAAAAAAGCGTTATTATCCGGACTGAATACATCAGCGAGGAAACCCATCAAGAAATTCTCGGTATTTTAAGAGAGAATCAGTCAATCTCTGAAAGGCGTTTTGAATCGGTGGGTTCGGTTATCGGCCGGGAGTTGAAGCAAAAAACATTTACGCTTGTTTTTGTGTGCTTATTCGCCATCGTCCTTTATATTGCTTTAGCTTTTCGGAAAGTGCGGGGATCTGTTAAATCTTGGCAATATGCTTTATCTTCCCTGGTTTCTCTTTTCCATGATATCTTAATACCCTTGGGAATTTTCGCGGTTTTGGGTAAGTTTTATAATGTGGAAATTTCTATTCCCGTGATCACAGCATTGCTTACCGTCATCGGCTGCTCAATCAATAATGTCGTTGTGGTTTTTGACCGCATCAGGGAAAATACCATTAAAAGGGGATCGGCCAATTTTGGAGAAACAGTAAACGACAGCATCAACCAAACTTTGGGCCGATGTTTAAGCACCACCTTTGTTTATCTCTTGCCGCTGGTCGCCATTTTCTTTTTTGGCGGCGAAACTTTGAAATATTTTGCGCTGGCCTTAATTTGCGGCATTATTGCCGGAACGATTTCAGCTGTGTTTTTAGCCTCTCCGGTTCTGGTGTTTTGGGGCTTGCGTCAGAGGCTGGGTTGACAATTTTAATAAGATATGCTTAAATAGACTTGCTTATGGATTTTAATTTACAGACAATTTGTCATAGCAATCTTTTGAAGGAATTGCCCGAAAGAACCGAAGATGTTCTGTCGAGGCGTTTTGGATTAAAGGGAGAGAGAGAAACTCTTGAAGAAATCGGCGCAAAGTACGACATTACCAGGGAGCGGGTACGTCAAATTCAAGACGACGGGCTGAGGATTTTGGAAAAAAGAGGAGAGAGTCCGGAATGCCAGAGTGTTTTTAAGGCTTTTGAAAAAAATTTGAAAAACTCAGGCTCCTTAAGACGGGAAGACATATTGCTCGTTGATTTGGGGGCGGGAAAGGAGAACTATGTTTATTTCCTCTTAACCGTCAGCAAGCGATTTCAGAGATTCGGCGAAACCGAGGATTTCCACACTTTTTGGGCTACTGACAAAAACGCTTTTGAGAATGCCAAAAAATCTTTGAATTTTTTCATTGCGGAACTGCAAAAGAAGCGTCAGCCCATGTCTTTGCCTAATTCTTGTTTAACTTCATACGCGGAGATTTCCAAGAAAATTTTAAGGGGACCCGAAGGTCTTTATGGCTTAAAAGAATGGCCTGAAATTAATCCGCGGGGCATCAAAGATAAGGCCTTTATTGTACTTAAAAAAGAGCAGAAGCCTCTTCATTTCAGCGAAGTAGCTACCTTAATCGGCAATGGCGCTTTGCGCCAGACCGTCCATAACGAACTGATCAAAGACCAGAGGTTTGTTTTGGTGGGCAGGGGTCTTTACGCTTTGAAGGAATGGGGCTATACTCCGGGCATTGTTCGAGAGGTGATAGCCAGCGTTCTCAAAACCGCCAAAGGACCAATGGAAAAAGACATGGTAGTGGATAAAGTTTTGACTCAGCGTTTAGTAAAACCCAACACGATTTTACTTAATCTCCAAAACAAGAAATATTTCTTGAAAACTTCGGAGGGTAAATACACCGTAAGAGAAGTTTAACAAAAAAGTCACACTTTAAAATGGAAGTAGCCGTCGTTGTATATTACGTAAACATTCTTTGGGACATCATAAAGAATTGGTGGTGGGTTTTGTTTCCATTCGTTCTTTGGCGTCCCTTTTTGTTTTGGTATTTGTGGTGGCGCCAGGAAGTCTGGATGTTCGCCCAAAAATCGGTGTTGCTGGAGATAAAAATGCCCAAGGACATTTTGAAGCCTCTGCGGGCTATGGAGCAGGCATTCTCAGCCATGTGGGGCAGCGTTTTCGATCCGGCCGACTGGTGGGAAAAATGGTTTGAGGGCAAAACACTGCTTACCATGCAGCTGGAAATTGTGAGCTTGGGCGGCGAGCCGCATTTTTACATCAGGGTGCACGAGAGCCGGCGTAATGGTATTGAGTCGGCGATTTATTCTCAATATCCTGATGCCGAAATATCGGTGGCCGATGATTACACAAAATCAGTTCCTCAAAACATGCCCAACAAAGATTGGGATCTTTGGGGTACCGATTATAAACTAAAGGAACCGGAGGTTTTCCCGATTAAAACTTATACCGCATTTTTTGAAGAAAAAGAGGCGGCTAAAGAAGAAAAAAGAATCGACCCGCTTTCGACTCTTTTGGAGGGTCTGGGCACTTTTAAACCGGGCGAACAGATGTGGATTCAAATGACGGTAAAGCCCATCATCAGTTCCGTCAAACCGGAAGAGGGCGGTAAGGATTTTGTTAAAGCGGGCCGGGCTATTGCCGATAAATTAGCCAAAAGGACCGAAAAAGCTCAGCCCAAGTCAATTTTACAGGAAGCGGCTGATGAGCTGATTTCCGGGACGATGCCGGGCGGCAAAAAAGAGGAGCAGCAGCTTTTTCCGGCGGAAATGAGAATGACTCCCGGAGAAAAAGATATTGTCCAGGGCGTGGAAAACAAAGTCGCCAAACGCTGTTTTGATTCTTATATCAGGTTTGTTTATGTGGCCAAAAGAGATGTTTATTTCGGCGGAGCCAAGGCTATTCCCTTTGGTTTTTTCAATCAGTTTTCCACAGAAAACCTTAATCAGATCATTCCTTGGGCAAAAACCATCACTAAAGTCCATCGCTATCCCATTTTAGACTTAGTGAGGAACAGAAGAGTTTTCGTTAAAAAAAGAAGATTATTTTTTCGCTATATTAAAAGATTCCCGCCTCTTTTTCCCAAACCCGGAGGCGTTTTCCTTTTGAATACCGAAGAAATCGCCACTATGTTCCATTTTCCAGGTCGAGGGGTATCAGCTGCGCCTTCTGTTTCTCGTGTTGAATCTAAGAGAGGAGAAGCTCCGCCCGGCTTGCCTTTTGAAGAAGAGTAAGCATTTATAAGACTATGAGTAATATTACACTTATCGCTGAAACAACTTTTCGCAATGCCCGCCGGAAATTCGGCATTAAAATCGACGATCGCCGCCGACACGTTTATACGGTTGGGAAAACCGGCATGGGCAAAACAGCCATGCTGGAAAATATGGCTATTCAGGATATTCAGGACGGCAATGGCATAGGCTTTGTTGATCCCCACGGAGATGCGGCAGAGAGACTTTTATATTTTGTGCCGGAGAATCGTATTAAGGACGTCGTTTATATCAATCCGGCCGATTTGAATTTTCCGATTGCTTTCAATATTATGGAGCAGGTTGATATTGAGCACCGCAATTTGGTGGCGGGAGGATTGATGGGCGTTTTCAAAAAGATCTGGCCCGACGTTTGGTCGGCTCGTATGGAGTATATTCTAAATAATTGCATTTTAGCGCTTTTGGAATATCCGGGAGCGACATTATTAGGCGTTAACAGGATGCTGTCTGATGTCGAATATCGGAAAAAGGTGGTGGATAAAATTACGGATCCCGTGGTAAAAGCCTTCTGGGTTCAGGAATATGCCAGATACACCCAAAGATATGAAGTGGAAGCGACGGCCGCCATCCAAAATAAAGTCGGCCAATTTATTTCATCGCCCTTAATCCGCAACATTATCGGCCAAACAACATCATCGATTGATATGCGGAAGATTATGGATGAAAAAAAGATTCTGATTATGAACTTATCCAAGGGCAGGGTGGGCGAGGACAGTTCCCGCCTTTTGGGAGCTTTGTTGATTACGAAAATTCAGTTGGCGGCCATGTCCAGGGTTGATATCTCTGAAGAAAAAAGAAACGATTTTTTCTTATATGTCGATGAATTTCAGAACTTCGCCACCCAGTCTTTTATCAGCGTTTTGTCGGAGGCGAGAAAATACCGTTTAGCCCTGATTTTGGGGCACCAATATATTACCCAAATGGAAGAAGAGGTGAGAGATGCGGTTTTCGGAAACGTGGGGACTTTGATCTCTTTCCGGGTGGGAGCTGAAGATGCCGAATGGTTGGAAAAAGAATTCACCCCGGAATTTCTGGCTACCGATATCGTCAATCTGGGCAAATATAATATTTATTTAAGATTGATGATTGATGGTTTGGCCGGGCGTCCCTTCTCGGCTCAGACCATGCCGCCCTTGCCGGTTCCCGAACGGTCTTTTGTTGATGAAATCATTAAAACTTCCAGAGAAAGATACACTATTCCGCGGAAAATCGTTGAAGAAAAAATCAGTATCTGGACGGGCGATTTAAGCACAACCTCAATCAGTGCCGCTCCGCAGCAAAGTATGGGACCAACTCTTTATGACGCCAAGTGTTCTATGTGCGGCAAGGACACAAAAGTTGTTTTCCAGCCTGACGGCAAGCGCCCCGTCTATTGCAAGCCGTGCCGTAAAAAATTAATGGAAGGACCCAAAACAGAAGCTTCAAATACTTCTCAAACGAATGAGACTCACGCACAAACACCTGAAGCGGCAGAAAAAAAAGAGGAACCGGCCCCGCCCCTCTCTTTTGTGCCTTTTTCTTCGCCCAGGCGCCCCAAAGATGAGCCACAGGATCGTCCTAAAAGAAAAGAAATAAATTTGGGTGAACTGAAGAAGGCCATAGAGGACTCTTTAGAAAAAAATACGCCGCAAGAAAAGCCGGTCGAGAAGGAGGATAAGAGCGGCACGATTGAGCCGGGCGAAACCGTTCAATTTAAATAATATTAAAGAGGCGCGCGATGAAAGAGGTTTAGCCTCAATCATTATGAAAACATTAAAAGATTTTGACGTTCGCGGAAAAAGAGTTTTAGTCAGAGTAGATTTCAACGTTCCCCTTTCCGAGCGAGGGGAAATTTTAGATGATTTCAGAATCAGAGAAACCTTGCCGACCATCAGGTATCTTATTAAAAAAGGAGCTAAGCTCCTTTTAATGAGCCATTTGGGCAATCCCGGCGGAAAATTTGTTAAAGAGTTGCAGCTCACGCCGGTTTCCGAAAGGTTGGCGGAGCTTTTGGGAGAAAAGGTGGAGTTGTTGGAAAACTTAAGATTCAATTCGGGAGAAGAACAAAACGACGAAAATTTTGCCAAGGAATTGGCCCAAAAGGGCGATATATATATTAATGACGCTTTCGGGGCCTGCCACAGAGCTCATGCCTCAATTGTAGGTATCTCGAAGTTTTTGCCTTCAGGCGCCGGATTTTTGCTGGAAAAAGAAGTTGAAAGTTTGACTAAGTTAAGTATAAATCCGGAAAAGCCCTTGGTCGCCATCATCGGCGGAGCCAAGGTGGAAACGAAAGTCGTCATGATTGATAAAATTTCTGAAAAAGCAGATTTTGTTTTAATCAGCGGTCTTATCGGCAAGGGAGTCGTCGGTCAAAAGATTGCGTTAAAATATCCGGAAAAAATCGTATTTCCCGTTGACGAAACGGGCGGTGGAAAGGACATAGGTCAAGAAACCGTTAAACTTTTTAAAGCAAAAATTGCAGAAGCCAAAACGATTTTTTGGAATGGTCCTTTGGGGAAAATCGAAGATGAGGAATTTGCCTCAGGCACCGAAGAGCTTGCTAAAGCTATTGCGGAAAGCTGCGCTTTCACGGTTGTCGGAGGAGGGGAGACGGTGGAGTTTATCACAGAGCTCGGTTTGATTAAAAAATTCAGCCACGTTTCAAGCGGCGGCGGAGCAATGCTCGCTTTCTTAAGCGGTGAAAAATTACCAGGCTTGGAAGCGTTGGGATGAGGAGATAATTAAAGGGAGTCCGACTCCCCTTAATTTAGAAAAACTGTTAAGATGGGATAATTATGGAGTTACACCATTCTTTTAACCGAGGAACAGAAAAAAGAAATATATTTTTAGATCAAGATGATTATTTTCGAGGTGTTCATGATCTTTACGCATTTAACGACGTTAACGCAATTGTTAATTTCGGCCAGCGATTTAAAGGGTCTCCGACACCCTTTATTGGTAATAAACCGAGGGAAAAGCTTGTGGAAGTAATAAGTTGGTGTTTAATGCCGAATCATTACCATCTTTTTTCTTATTCGATTGTGGAAAACGGTTTTTCAAAATTTCACCA
Organism: Candidatus Nealsoniibacteriota bacterium; assembly: GCA_043813805.1. Lineage (GTDB taxonomy): Bacteria > Patescibacteriota > Minisyncoccia > Minisyncoccales > MHMH01 > 2-02-FULL-43-13. The sequence goes on from JBDRKR010000017.1 coordinate 28,102, forward strand.
AAAATTCGGAGGAGGTTTCACTAATTTTTTCAACGTTAAATATAAAAGAAACGGAGTATTGTTTCAAGGAAAGTATAAAAAAGTTCGGGTTGTTGACGACGCGCAAGTTATTCAATTAATTTGTTATATTCATTCGAATCCTTTAAATGTTTGGAAGCCAAATTGGAAAGAGAATGGTTTGACGGATATGGAAATTCAGAATGCCTTAGAATTTTTAGAAAAAAAATATCGTTGGTCGAGCCATTTAGATTATTGGGGGACCAAAAATTTTCCTTCTTTAATTGACAACAATTTTTCATTAAGATTTTTTAAAAATCCAGAAGAATACCGAGAAATTTTTACAAATTGGTTAAAGTATTACAGTCGGGATATTCAGTCCATCGAAAAGCTTGCTTTGGAATAAATTAAGGGGAGTCGGACTCCCTTTAATTAAACGAAAAGGGCGTGACATGATGTCACACCTTTAATTTGCGGGCGGAGGAAAGCAGGCCGAGCCAGACCGTCGGGACCGCGGAACCGTAGAAGAGCTACGGGTTATTGCTCGGGGGTTGAGATGGGGGAGGAAATCTCACAAACCTCCCATCCCGATATTCCCTTTTCCTGCCTTACCTCCATATATAAAGGACAATATATCAATATAGCATATTTATGAAACTTGTCAAGGGCTTTTATCAACAAACCGATATCGAGAGGTCTGACCTCCCGAAATTACGTTAATGTTAGTAGGTCGGACCTCCTAAAATCGGAAATGAAAAAAGAAATAAAAAACATCAAAAAAGCGGCCGAGAGAATCAAGAAGGCGGTTGATAAAAAAGAAAGAATAATTCTCTACGGCGACGCTGATATGGATGGCATTGGGTCTACGATTATTCTAAAGGAAGCGATTAAAACTTTAGGCGGCAAAATCACCGCTATTTATTTTCCCGACAGAGAGCTTGAAGGATATGGCTTAAATGAAGACGCTTTAAATTTTCTCAAAGCTCATGCGCCGGCTTTGTTGATTCTTTTAGATTGCGGTATCAGCAACCTTAGCGAGGTAAAAATTGCCAAGAACCTGGGTTTTGAGGTGATGATTGTCGATCACCATAAACTGCTTAAGAAGCCGCCCCAGGCTTCTATTATTGTTAACCCCAAGCAAAAGGGAGATAAGTATCCTTTCAAGGAATTTGCCGCTGCCGGCGTTGTTTTTAAATTAATCGAAGAGTTGCTCGCCGGAAAAATGTCGGTTTCTTTGAAGAATAATTTTTTAGAACTTGTCGCTTTAGCGACGATTGCCGATATGATGCCGCAAACCGACGACAATTTAGAAATTGTTGAAGAGGGATTGCGTTCGCTGAAAAACACCCGAAGACCCGCCCTTCGGTCTTTTTGGGAGATTGATCCGGTCATTAAGGATAACATCAATCAATTCGCTCAGAAAATAATTTTAGCCTGCAATGCCAGCGGCGGGAAAAACCATTCCAATGAAGCTTATCTGCTTTTGACTGCTAAGTCTGTGAAAGAGGCCGAGAGTCTTGCCAGGCATCTTTTAGATAAAGCTTTTGACCGCCACCTCCAAATCAAAGAGATTGTTGAGGAAATTGAAAAAAAGATTTTGCGCAAAACAGGCGGAGCAATCATCTTTGAGGGAGAAGATTGGTGGCCCGTTTTAATGCTGGGGCCTTGCGCTTCCAAAATTTGCCGGATTTATAAAAAACCGGTTTTTTTCTATAATCAAAAAGACGGCGTTTGCCAAGGGGCGGTCAGAACTCCCAAGGGCGTTGATGGTGTGAAAGCCATGATTAAATGCTCAAAAACGCTCGAAACTTACGGCGGGCATCCGCAAGCCGCCGGCTTCCGGATCAAGGAAAGGGATCTGGATAAATTCAAAACCTGTCTTATAGACTACTTCAAGAAATAACCCCGCTAATCCGGGGTTGATTTTTTATTGGAAGTATGTAAAATACAGTATCGTTGTTCCTAAAAAATTTTATATAGAAAAGAGGAGGGATTGAGCCATGAATGGCCAAAAAATTGATAATGTGTTGGTTGTTTGCGACAAACTTAATCCGAAAGCCGCGGCTTATCTCAAGGAATTAGAGCCACTACTTGAGTCGGCGACAATAGGATTTACAGAAAAGGCATCCGCCGCTTTAATGGAATTTGTGGATATGATAGTGGTGTTGGGCGGTGACGGCACTATGCTTAAAACCGTCCATGCTTATGATTTCAAATCCATATTTTTGGGCATTAATTGCGGGCACGTGGGATTTTTAATGAATGACAGTAATCCGGGCGGTGCGGCTGATAGGATTTTGAATGGAGAATTCGAAGTTCACCGGTTTCCTTTATTGGAAATTGATATTGGCCCGCAACAATGCTTTTTGGCGATGAACGACGTTTATTTCAAAAGTATCGCCGGTCCGGCCTGCAAGATTAATATCAAAGTGAACGGCGGTGAAATCGCCGAAAGGGTCGTCGGCGACGGCGTCGTGATTTCGACGGCCATAGGATCTACCGGCTATTTTGTGCCGGCCCATGGCTCGGCGATCAATCCGAAGATTCCGGCCATTGGGCTGGCGCCGCTGCATGTGCACACGCCCATCCAGTTTTTGCCGATGATACTGCCCCTTTCGAGCGAAATAGAGCTGACGCTTTTAAGTCCAAAGGAAGAAGTCAAAGGATTTTATGACGGGATCGAGCTGCCTTATTTCCAAAAGATCAAAATCAGAGAAAGCGGTCAAATAGTGAGGCTCGTTTTCTGGAAGGGCGAAAGCTTTACCGCAAGATTGATTAACAAAATAATGAGAGTTCAGGAGGGAAAGAATGCCGATAATTGAATCGTTGCTCGACGCGGATTTTTACAAGTTTACCATGGGGCAGGTCGTTTTCCATCGCTACAAAGACGTGCCGGTGAAATACGCCTTCGTCAACCGAACAAAAAAAGTTTGCATTCCTGATTTTGTTGATGAAAGAGAATTACGAGCGGAACTTGACCATGTGCGGACGTTGCGTTTTACCAAAAGCGAACTGCATTACCTTCGTGGCACCAACGAGTACCAAGAAAGAATGTTTGCCGAAGATTATCTCCAGTTTTTAGCCGAGCTCCAGTTGCCGGAATACGCCTTAGAGAAAGCGGACGGTCAGTATAGACTGGAATTTTCCGGCAAGTGGTCAGAAACTATTTACTGGGAAACACTCGCCCTGTCGATTATCAACGAGTTGTATTATCTTTATTTCATGAGAAAACTGAGTCGGTTTGAGCGTGATAAAATTCGCGTTGAGGGGATCAAGAGATTAGCAGAAAAAATAGCGATTTTGAAAAATAGGCCGGATATTACGTTTACCGATTTCGGCACTCGCCGAAGATTCAGCAAGGATTGGCAAGATTATGTGGTGGGGGTTTTAGCTGAAGAATTGCCCCTGACTCAGTTTCGCGGTACTTCCAATATTCATTTGGCGATGAAGTACTCTTTGTTGCCTATGGGTACCGATGCTCACGAGAGAGATATGGCCATGTCCGGGATTTTTCACGGGAGCGACGAGGAGATCCGTAATTCCCACAACAAGAATCTTCGAGATTGGTGGGACGAGTATGGCGAAGGATTATCAATTGCGCTGACTGATACCTATGGCACGGATTTCTTTTTCAGCGATATGACGCAAGAACAAGCCCGCAAGTGGAAAGGCCTGCGCCAAGATTCAGGAAATCCTTTTTTGTGGACGGATAAGGCCATCTTTTTTTATCGGAGGCATGGGGTTGATGCGCGCGAAAAATTGGGTGTTTATAGTGACGGGCTTGATATTCATCTCATCATCAAAATCATTGATTATCGTCCCGGAGAGATAAAAAAGACGTTCGGCTGGGGGACAAACCTCACAAATGATCTTGGTTTTTCCTCCCTGTCTCTCGTCGTGAAATTAATGGAGTCAAACGGTCACGGCACGGTGAAGCTCAGCGATAACCTGGCCAAATCCTTAGGCCGTCCGGGAGATGTCGAACGTTTTAAGCGCATTTTCGGACACACGGTGACCGAATATAAAGAATGTCGATATTAAATAAGAAAAAGCCGTTGGCGACAGTCAACGGCTTTTATGATAAAATTAAAATATGAATATGAAGAAAATTATTAATTCCGAGTTAAGCGAGGAATCAAGGTTCTTGCGAGCGAAGCGAGACAAGATTCTTATTTGTACCGACGGGGGCTCTAGAGGCAACCCTGGCCCTTCAGCTTTCGGCGTGGTTATCTGCGATGAAACGGGCAAGGTGCTCAAAGAATATGGAGAAACGATTGGTGTTAGAACCAACAACGAAGCCGAATACGAAGCGGTTGTTTTTGCCTTAAAGAAAGTAAAAGCGCTTTACGGCAAAGATGTTTTAAAAAACAGCGAAGTTGAAGTGAGGTCGGACTCGGAGCTTTTGGTCAAACAGATGAACGGCGAATATAAAATCATGGAGCCCAAAATTCAGGAACTCTTTTTGAAGGTTTGGAATTTGAAAACGGAATTCAAAAAACTTAAATTTGTAGCCGTCGGCCGCGAGAAAAATCGGGAAGCCGATAAGCTCGTCAATCAGGCGCTTGACGGTTCGGGCAGAGCCCAGACTCTTTTCTGAATTGACCGAGGCTAAAGTGAAAGAGGCTTAGCCTCTTTCACTTTGGGGCTTGACAGGGTTTTTGGAGCTTGCTACAATTTAACTTGCTTATGAGAAAAACAATTACCACTCGCAATATAACGTAGCGGTTATAAACCTGTGGTTTTTGTCGCAGCGTGACCGCTTAACCAAGGCGGTTTTTCATTTATATATTTTGATTTCTCATAATGAACTTTGAAAAGTTAATATCGTCGCATTAATGTCGCAACAACAAGCGATTATTAATTGCTAGCTAAAAACAGGTATATATAGCATTTAAAATGTAATTTTTATGAGCAGGCGGTGGATGCCTTGGAATATCGAGGCGATGAAGGACGTGGGGAGTCTGCGATAAGTCTCGGGGAGGTGACTCTCAACCTTTGATCCGGGAATTTCCGAATGGGCAAACCTATCATGCTGATAAAGCGTGATGCCATACACATGATTCATGTGCGTGGAGCAAACCTAGGGAAGTGAAACATCCCAGTACCTAGAGGAAAAGAAAACAATAGTTTATTCCCTTAGTAGCGGCGAGCGAAGAGGGAAAAGTCTAAACCCGCACTTCGCTCTTTGCGTCGCAAAGAGCTACGCGCGGCAAGCCTTATTAAGATTGGGGCTCGCCACGCGAAGCTAACTGCGAAGCAGTGAGCGGAGTGTGGGGGTTGAAAGGGGGTAACGTCGGGAGCCCCGCCGTCTATGCTGTGTGTTTAAGGTGATTAAGATTATCAAATTATTAATCATTGATAAGTTAATTGCTTTGAAATTACGGCTTAGATGGCGGGGTATCTTGAGGGAGTGATTAGCGAAATCTGGTTAGAAGAAGTACCCTGGAAAGGGACGCCATAGAGGGTAATAGCCCCGTATCCGAAAATCATTTCGCGCTCCTTGTTATCTTACTTAAGTACTTCGAGGAAAGAACGCCTTGAAGGAAGCAGGCCGGACTAACTGGCCAAGACTAAATACTACGATATTTCCGATAGTGAACCAGTACCGTGAGGGAAAGGTGAAAAG